>DATGXB010000015.1:0-27166 GCA_035299225.1 Nostocaceae cyanobacterium
TTTTGAGACTTTAGAAGAACTAAAAGAAGTAGTTAGACAAAAAATAAAGCAATTAGACACATCAATTGTTGCTTCTATTGCAGGATGGGGCTTCATTTTGGATGCTTTATTTGTATCAGGCTTTTCGTGAAATGGTATAACAGGGAAGAAGGGAGGTTAAGTTGTAATGAGTTTTTTTCAGAAATCAAACCGGATTCCTATACGTAGGGAACTCTTAACACTTCGATTGTGATCAGTGCGGTGCAGGGGGAAAATTTCTTCTATATCAGCTTTGTTTCCAAAATTTGTACCTCATTTACCTGAAATGTGCTGTATTTGATATAGTTAAATTTAATTTTGTAAAGGTTGCCAACCTGTATCTTTATAACCATAGTCAAAAATTTCTGGGTGGATAACTTCCGCAAGAATTTCTAAGGAATCTACTAAACGGGGTCCGGGACGGTTAAAGTAGGAATTACCATCAGTTACATATACTCTTCCACATTGGACTGCATGGAGTTTTTCCCATTCGGGATTTTGTGTTAATACTTTTGCTTCTTGTTGGGTGCGTTGTAAGTTGAAGCCACAAGGCATAAAGATGATCACATCAGGATTACTAGAGTAAAATGTTTCCCAATGTAAATGTGCAGATGCACCACCTTGAACACTAAATAATGATTGTCCTCCGGCTATATTGACTAATTCAGGAATCCAGTTTGCGGCTGTCATTAAGGGTTGTGTCCACTCAATACAAGCAACTTTTGGTAATTCTGTTAATGATAATCCTTTGACTCGATGCTGACAAATTTTAACTCGTGCCTCTAGATTTTCTAATACTTTTACTGAGTCTACATTAAAAACATGACTAACTCTTTCAATGTCATTCCAAACATCTTTTAGGGTAGTTGGTTGTAAGGAAATAATTTTGGGACTGTATTGTAAAATTTGAGAAGCGGCTGTTTCTATGTCTGATAAATTAGCGGCACACACGTCACATTTTGCTTGGGTAATAATGTGGGTGGGTTGTAATTCTGCTAAAACGTCGGTTTTGATTTCATAAATACTTAAGGTAGATTGTAATAATTTAGTAATTTCATCATGAATGTCTTTACTAGAACCATTTGTATCTATACGTGGTTGAGTACATATAGGCAGATTTTTTATTTCTGGGGGGTAGTCGCATTCATGCGATCGCCCTACAATGGCATTAGTTAATCCTAGTGTGGCTAATATTTCCGTAGCACTGGGAATCAAAGATACAATTCTAACATCTTCCGTCATAGTTCACCTCTGTCATAGGTGGTGGTAATTATATTTTGACAGAATTTCATACCTTCTTTATCTTTCCGTAGGGGAATATTTTTAGGAGACAGAGGGCAGAGGGGAAAGTCAAAAGTCAAAAGTCAAAAGTCAAAAGTCAAAAGTCAAAAGTCAAAAATAATAACTAATGACTGTTCCCTACTTCCTAATGACTAATCACTAATGACTAATGACTAATTTTTTAGACATTTTAATATGGGGAATAGCAGCTTCAAAAAATATTTCCCCTTCTGGGATAAATCCTAATTGTACATATAGATTTTTAATATATTCTTGAGAATGTACAACGACTTGAGAGATATTTTTATTTGTGAGAAATTGTAATGATTTTTCTATAATTTGTTTACCAATGCCTTGCCCTCTAGCTTCTGGTAAAACTGCTAATCTTTCTAGTTTGGCGGTTTTTTCGTTGATATATCTAATGCGGGTTGTGCCTATTGGTTGGTTATCTAAATAAGCGATTAAATGTGTACTTATGTCATCTTTACCATCAAATTCTAATGCTGGTTCTACTCCTTGTTCTTGTTGAAATACTTTGATTCTAATTTGTTGAATGGCGGTAAATTCTTCAGGTGTATTGACTATTTTAATGATGAGATTATTCATAAGCGGTTATTTTTTTGTAGATAATATTAATTTTTCATCATTATGTAGAGACGTTCCATGGAACGTCTCTACATTTAAATCAATTTACTCTGCGCCTTCTATGGGTGCGAAGCCTTGACGCTGGATGTTTTCTGTGACTGTGCGGGGTTCAAGGAATTGGAGGAGGTAGTCGGGTCCGCCTGCTTTTGAACCAACGCCGGAAAGTTTAAAGCCGCCGAAGGGTTGACGGGCGACTATTGCCCCGGTGATAGTGCGGTTAATGTAGAGGTTGCCAACCTCAAATTCTGTTTGTGCTTGGTGGATGTGTGCGGGTGTGCGGGAGAATAAACCACCAGTTAAGGCGAAGTTTGTGCTGTTGGCAATGGTTAAAGCTGCGGGGAAGTCTTTAGCTTTAATGATACTGAGGACGGGGCCAAAAATTTCTTGTTGGGCTATGGTGGCATCTGGGGCAACATCGCTGAAGATGACGGGTCCGATAAAGTAACCTTGGGGTGGTGCGGGTAGTTCTAGAGATAGTTTCGCTTCGGTTTTACCTATTTCAATATACTCCCGAATGCGATCGCGTGCATTTTGATCTATCACGGGCCCGACTTGGGTACTGGGTAACTCAGCTTCACCAATATTTAAGGATTTTGTGGCTTCTACCAATCTTTGCACAAATGTCTCATAAATAGATTCTAAAACTACCACCCGTGAACAAGCAGAACATTTTTGGCCACTATAACCAAAGGCTGATTGTACTACTCCGATTACTGCCTGGTCTAAATCAGCACTCTGGTCTACAATTATGGCATTTTTACCCCCCATTTCGGCAATTACCCGTTTTAAATGCTTTTGTCCTGGTTTAACTGTAGCCGCTTCCGCATAAATTCTACAACCGACTTCCTGAGAACCAGTAAAGGCAATTAAATGAGTATCAGGGTGATTAACTAAATATGCCCCCACTTGTGAACCTTTACCGGGGACGTATTGAAATACACCTTTAGGTATTCCCGCTTCGATCAAAATTTCTGTGAGTTTGGCGGTAATAATCGAAGAGGTTTCCGCAGGTTTCAATAAAGTACAATTTCCGGCAACTAAAGCCGCTACGGTCATCCCGCAAGCGATCGCCAAGGGGAAGTTCCAAGGGGAAATCACTACAGCGATGCCTCTGGGTTGGTAAATATAACGGTTGGTTTCGCCAGCTACATCATAAATTACACCTTTATCTAACCTTTCCATTTCTTCGGCGTAATAGTAACAAAAATCTATCGCTTCCGAAACTTCTGCATCTGCTTCTTTAACTGGTTTCCCCACTTCCAGCACTATCCAAGCCGACAACTCGGCGCGACGTTGTGCCATTAAATCACCGGCACGGCGGATAATATCAGCACGTTGTTTGGCTGGTGTTTTTCTCCAACCAGGAAAAGCCGCTTTAGCCGCTTGCATGGCTTGTTCCGCTTGTTCAACGCTGAGTAATCCCACTTTACCGATGATTTCGCTAAAGTTAGAAGGGTTGAGAGAGTCAACATAATTTAAGGTATTGACATACTCACCATTAATTAAAGGTAAATAAGTTTTCCCAAATTGCTGGCGAACCGTTGTTAATGCCTGCACTGACTGACTTCTAGCCTCTTCCTCCGCATAATCAGTATCCGCCACACCCAAAAACCCTTCTTTGTGACTCTGCGCCTTTGCGTGAGACATTTCCACTACCGGAGGTGCAAGTAATTCTTCTACGGGACGATTTTCTAAATTTTGGCGTAAAAAAGAACTATTAGCCGTATTCTCCAATAAACGACGAATCAGGTAAGCCATCCCTGGTAATAGTTCACCATAGGGACAGTAAACGCGGACACGATAACCTTTTTCGACTAAACCTTTAGCTAGTTTATCCCCCATCCCATATAACACCTGCATTTCAAAGCAGCGCCGAGGAACTTTGAGACTTTCAGCAATGGCGATCGCGCGAGATTGCGATCGCACATTATGACTACCGATGGCAGCATATACATATTGATGATTCTCCAGTAATAGCTGGGTAATGCTTTCAAAGTTGGCATCTGTGGCGGCTTTGTCGTTATAAACAGGTTGCGGCCAGTGCTTTTGTTCAGCTTTGATCGTTTCCTGATCCCAATATGCACCTTTAACCAAACGAATAGTTAAGGGATAACCACGCTGTTTTAACCACTCAATGACATCTTTCGCGTCCTGTTCACTATCCTGCAAATAAGCCTGAATAGTTACACCAATATCAGTGCGTTGGCGAAATTCCTCTTCTAGTAGCAGCTTTTTGAGAATCTTTAAAGTAATATCTTTGTAAGCATATTGTTCCATGTCGAAATGTACCGCCGCCCCCAACTCTTGAGCCCGACGGAGTAAAATGCGAATGCGATCGCTTACTCTTTGTTCACTTCCTTCTGCATCTAAGGGATCAAACTGGGAATAAAAGGCTGTTAATTTAACGGAAACCTGTACTTTAGGAATAGGTTGGCCATCGGCTTCATCAATAGCCGGAATATGTGGCCAGTTCTTAGCAGCTGTACACAACTGCTGCATTAAATCTAAATAACGTTCTAAATAAGTTTGGGCTTCTGTTTCCGTAATCACCGCTTCCCCAAGTAAATCAATGGTAAAAGCCATTTTTTCTTTCCGCAGCTTTTCCACCGTCTTGATTACCTGTTGGATATTTTCACCAGATATATATTTATGGGCTAAGGTTTCCACCGCCGTTTCTACGGTTTTTGCGGCTACTTGTCCCGGCATCGAATCAGGATTGGCAAAATTTAATATTCCCTTCAAAGCGGCAGGTAATTCCACCGACTCATCACCCAAGTAAGCTTGTAAATGGGCAGCAATATCCGCCTTAGTAGGTAAAGCTGGCAAAGTATCAATAAATCGAAATAACTGCACCCGTAAACCAGGGTTACTCATTGCCCAAGCCAGTAATTTATCATCCCACCGCATTTGATCGCGTAAAGAAGCCAAAAACGAGCGATTTTCTTGTGTAGCTGTCAATAATTGTTTAGCTATGGCTTGAGTTTGAGCTTCATAAGTGTTGTTTTGTACTTGTAATACCACAGTAATTATACTCCTGTTTATTAGATTAAGGGATGTTTAAAATTACCAAAAAACTGTTCAGGCAAGGGGTTGGCATTTTTAATTGTCAACTTTACCTGAAGCTACGTCTCTATTTTGGCTTGTTAATCATTAAGTGGAAAGAAAATGCAATTTTTTCTAGACATTTTTTAACTAAAGGATGAAACTGGATTAAAATGCTTTGGTTAAAGACACCAGTACCAGTTTGTAAACTTGCTAAAGAAATATTTAAGAATGTGTGTAAATTAAATTTTTGGCAAAACTTGGTTTTAGTCACTGGAGGAATAGCTATTCTGAGTTTGGGAGGTTGTACAACAGCACCTACAAAAGAACAGTTAGAAGTATGGCGGAAAGAAGCAAGCGATCGCAATGCTGAAATTGTGGCAGAAAACGCCAAAAAAGCCCAGCAAAGAGAGTGGAATTTACTCATACAAGGCCAGACAGCAGATAACAAAACTATACAGTTGAATTGGCGACAACTACTTGATCTAGCAACTACTACCGTAAACACAAATGATCCCAATTATGTGATTAATCCCAAGCAGATATTTGAGTTTCGTGGTATACCTGTAGCAGCTTTATTAAATAAATTTAGTATTAAAACTGATATTAAAGAAGTAACTTTTGTTTGCTACGATTCCTATCAAGTTACAATCCCATTTCAAGACTTACTTCAGTATCCAATTATTTTAGCCATCGCTAAAAATGGTCAACCGATCCGCCGTGATCAAGGTGGGCCCATTTATTTAGTTTTTCCTTATAGTCAACATCCGCAAATTCAGCAAAAATATTATGAAAGTTTTTGGGCTTTTTATGTAAGTAATATCATTTTAGGTACAGAAGCAGTCAAACTCAAAGTAGGCAACCGCAGCTTAAGTTTAGCAGACTTGGATAAATTACAGCAAGTTACTATTAATAAAAATGTTGGTTATCGTGTTGGTTGGCCAAATAGTAAAGTTAAACTGCATGGGGTAAGAATTCGTGATATTATTTCATCTTACCAAATTCAATTAATGAATCAAGATCATATCATTATTAGTAGTAAAATACCTGTATATCAAAAAGATGCTAATCCTGTAACTATACCAAGTGCTGTTTTACGTCAATGTGACCTTATTTTAGCTACTCGATGGGGTAACAATAGGCAGTTAATCCCCGCTAAAATGGGAGGTCCGCTTACCTTAGCATACAGTGATGATTGCCTAGATAAAACTAATAATTTGCAGTGGTTAACGTTTGTAGAAGAGTTAAATTAAAAACCATGAAATTTATCCGATTTCGTTCAATTCGTACTCAAATCATGGCTTCTACTACGCTGTTAATCATTGCATTAATTGGGGCAATAATTACAGTTTGGTTCAAAAGCGAAAGTAAGTTATATCTTCAAGAAAAAACAGAAGCAGGTAAATCTTTATCTCAATTATTGAGTGTTTCAATAATTGATGAACTTTCTGAGGAAAATTGGGGTCAATTGCGGTTGAGTTTAGATTTAATCATGAAAGAAAATCATGATATTGTCTATGCTATAATTTCAGATGCACGTAAAGATAATCAAATTGTTGGTGCTTCCTCGAATGAATTATTAGATCAATATATTCCTGATCTAGTTCCCCTATCTGTTACTAATCAAGCTATTAATTTGAATCAAAAAGTTAATATTACAGAAACTTATATTTTACAAGATATTTATTTTGCTGGTCAGTTACGAGCAAAGCGTGGTGATAAAGTATTGGAAATAACTTCCAATATCTATTTAATATCTGGAGAAAAAATAGGTACTGTACGTTTAGGGATGTCTTTAAAACAAATAGATCAGGCAGTAGCTAATATCATTAATCAGGCATTAAAAGTAGGTGCTGTAGGTTTAATTATCGGTTGGATATTGGCTTATGTTTTAGCAGAACGTTTAAGTTATCCAGTCCGCAGTTTACAAATTAGTGCTGCTAAGATTGCGGCTGGAGAATTGCGACATCGAGCCGAAATTCAACGTAAAGATGAGATAGGTGCATTAGCTAATTCTTTTAATGAAATGTCAGCAGCGTTACAGATATCATTTAGTAAATTACAGAAAACTTTAGACTCTTTTGCCAGATTTGTTCCTGATAAATTTATTGCTGTCATTGCTCCCCAAGGAGTGGAAAATATCCAGGTAGGGGTAGCTTCCAGTAGAAAAATGACAATTTTATTTTCTGATATTCGTGGTTATACTTCGATGTCGGAAGCAATGACACCAATCGAAATTTTTACTTTTTTAAATGATTATTTAGCTTGTATGGGAGAAGCCATTGATGTCGCGGGAGGGTTTATTGATAAATATATTGGTGATGCGATTATGGCATTATTTGACGACGAAGCGACTGATGGAGCACTGCAAGCTGCGATTTTAATGCACCAAAGTTTAGATATTTTTAATTATGAGCGATCGCAAAAAGGACTACCCAAAATTGCCATTGGTATTGGTATTCATCGCGGTGATGTAGTTATGGGTACGGTGGGTTTTACTTCCCGCATTGATTCTACCGTCATCGGTGACGCTGTTAACGTAGCCTCTCGGATGGAAGGATTAACAAAACAGTATGGCTGTCAAATTTTAGTCACCGAGTCAGTAGTGAAAAGCCTAGCCAAACCAGAATTATTTTGTTTGAGGCTAGTAGATAAGTCAGTCAAAGTGAAAGGTAAAGATGAAGCTATAGCCATCTATGAACTACAAGTTTAATTAAACAAAATCCCTAAAGATAGGAATTTGCTTAAACACCTTAGTCATAAGTAGTCATGCAAAATTAATTTCCTACGTAAAGCAAGGGAAGACTTCGACTGCGCTCAGTGCAGTGCTCTTAACAGGGAAATAAGTTGTGTAATTAATTCTGCCTAATTACTTATACCATTTCCCAAAAACGATGATACTTATAGATTGAGTGTAGGGACATGGCACTGCCATGTCCTCTTGAGAGTATTTGTATCATTATTAAAGTAAAATGGTATTAATTATTGATCCAACTAATGCCGAAATTTTAGATTCCATAAAAACACACCATTATCTAAGAGTCATTTTTAAACTGTTCTATAATTTCAACCAAAGTAATATTTTTGGCTTCTTCATCAACAATACTTTGCAAACAAATAATTGTTGAGATATGGTCAATCATAAGTTAAATATTTCCAGATATCGGACTGCTGTTTCCATGACACGTTCGTGTCCCTGTTTTGCTGCTTTACGAATTACAGAAATAGATAACTCCCGATAGCTAGATGGAAGTCCTATATTAATGATTCCTAGTAGGGTTTGATAAGCCAAATTTTCTTGATTGGGATCTTTTATAACTCGGTCGAACAGCCTGATTAAATGTGGTAATATGCGTTCTTCGTAGCTTTTAGTTAATGCCCATACTACCATTGCATGAGGTACTAAACTCTCATCATTAATATAGGACAGCATTTCATCTATTATATTTTTTATATAAGTCTCTGACAATCTGTAATTAGCAAATTGATCACCAAGAATTTTTTGAATACCACCATCAGTCCCAGAAGGAAAATAATTAACCCTTTCTCGCTCAATTAACAGTCCAAGCGTCAAGGCAGCTTCATGAGCTTCCGTATCAGTTTTTCGTAGGGCTTGTGTAAGTTCTTCAATTAACATATTTAAACTGTTTTAGACTCTAAAATTGATCACTAAATTTTCTATATCTAACTTTAATTAAATAAAAACTGAAAACTAAAAATTACATTGTCCCATCCGTTCTACTAAACAAGTAAAACGTTTTTCTACACCATCTATTAAAAACCAACCGTAGCGACCCCACCAAGAGTCAAACCAAAAAACTCCCCCTGGTAAATGACCAGATGGGGCAGTAATATCAAAGGTTAAATCGTTGTAATATTTCCATTTTTTGTCTTTTCTCCAACCCACTGTATCCCCGAAGTTATTCCAAACTTCTTTTTGTATTTTTCGGCCACCTCCTAAACTGTGAAAGATGCGCTTTTGAACAGCAAAACCAAATCTGCCATAACTATATTTTGACCATAATTTATCCATAGTTTGCAAATCAGCACAGGGAAGATTATTAATATCTCCTTCACTTAGCCAACCGTCGTTTTCTTTGCCGGTAATCAATAACATTAAGCGGGTTGTTTCTTCGTCCGCTTGTTGCCATTTTTTTAATAATAGTAAATCTCGTAATTTATTATATTTTATCCCCACGGCTGATAATAGTTCCTCTTCGGCGGATGTGGTAATAGTTAAGCCTAGTGATTTTCTAAATTCGGAGATAGATTGAGTACGTAATTCTGGCTGGATTTCCATCCCTTTCATAATCGCGTCATTGATGCGATCGCTAATTTCTCGATTATACTCTTGCGGTGGCACTAAAATAGTACCATCAAGTCTAGATTCTGCTGGTATTGGTACTTCTTTCGTTAGCAAAGTATACAAAGTTGCTGCTAAAGCATAGACATCTGTATAAGCTCCAAAATTCCCCCGTCTATTATATTGTTCAATTGGTGCATAACCATTAGTTCTATCATTAGTAATACTTTCAATTTGTCCTTGAGTATATTCTCTCGCTAATCCAAAATCTATTAATACTGCTGCTGATTTATCAGGCCGAACAATAATATTACTAGGTTTCACATCCCGGTGTAAAAATCCCTGTTGATGGACATATTCTAAAGCCAAACCAATTTGATTAATATAAAGTAAAGCTTCTTGTGTTGATAATTTACCCTGTTGTTCTACATAAACAGCTAAATCTTTACCGTCAATAAATTCCATCACCATTCCCCAAAGTCCTTCTTCTTGAATGACCTCATAAACTTCCACAATATGGGGATGAGTGCATTTTGCTAGTCGCAACGCTTCATTAACAAATTTAACTTGTCTTTGTTCAAAATCTCGTTTACTTTGTTGAATATGATTCAAAGTTTTAATCACAACTAAATTACCCGTTAACTGTTCTTTCGCGCTGTAAGTGACACCAAAGCCACCACTACCGAGAATTTTTTGAATTACGAATCTACCATTATTTAGTTGTTGTTTAGGCATCCAAAGTCGCATAAATTAATAATATAAAATATACAGCACGTTTCGGGTAAATGAAGTACAAACTAAAGCTGAAAACTCAGACAGGAAACGAAACACCTGCCTCCTGTTGTAGTTGGCTGTTATTTCTCCCCTGTTGAGAGAATAGGTAAAATTTAGGTTATATACTCAACTGTACAATTTTCTCTGAGATTGAGGTTAACCATTTACCACAAAATTTGAATATGTACTATGATTGATACAATATTCCGTCTGTTTATTCCCAAGTGGTGTTATTATCTTGCTGGTTAGAGACACTGCAAGTTTTTAATGTAGACTCTATAGCCGCAAATCAAGCTTTTAGTGAAATATTTACAGCTTATTCCCATTCTAGCCGCTATTATCACAACTTGCAGCACATCCAGCAAGTGCTAAATACTATTGACAGTTTACAGTCATTTGCTCAAGATTTAGCCTCTATCAAGCTTGCGGCTTGGTTGCATGATGTGGTTTATAACTCGCAAGCATCAGATAATGAAGAAAGAAGTGCCGAGTATACTGCTACATTATTGCAGAATTTAGGTGTACCATTGGGAACGATTGCCAATGTTACCCGCTTGATTTTACAGACTAAACACCACCAAGCCGATGATATTGATAGTCAAATTTTGTTAGATGCAGATTTAGCAATTTTAGCCGCTTCATCAGTAGATTATCATCAATATGCCCAAGCTATACGACAAGAATATATTTGGTTAACAGATAGTGAGTATATTTTAGGTAGAAAAAGAGTTTTAGAGAATTTTTTGATGCGACTACCTCTTTATCATACACCCTTAATGTACACCACTTGCGAAAACTTCGCTCACAGCAATATGCAAACAGAAATTAACTATTTAACCAAGCTTTCTCAAGTTTTTTAATTTTTAATTTTTAATTAAAACTACTTTTTTAATTAAAACTACTGGGTCTAGTCCTCACTTAACATAACGCCTAGCTAACGGTATATTCGCTAACCTGTAGTTATCTTAACGCCAAAACCAGACCCAGCATTACAGTTTCAAAATATCACAGGTTCAAGCTTAACGCTTTCCTCTGTAGGGAACTGCATTTAAGTAATCAATGTCAAAGGAGGATAATTTTTGTGCGTAGTTACCCTTACCAGCTAAGGAAGCTGCCATGTCTGCATACTTGCGAGGATCGCCTTCGGCCAAGCGACGTTCTTGGGACTTGCGGCTGTAGAAGTTCTCCAAAGTAAAGCGCCAGTCGTTTCTGACTGTACCGACTTTTTCTTGGAACTCTACACCATAACGAGGTGTTACTAAGTTGTGGGGACGACCTTCTAAACGCTTGCGTTGGAAAGGAACAATATTATCGCCAAAGCTTTGGTTATATTCTTCGCTATCAACAATTGCATCTACAAATCCATTAAAACCCTTGGTAGCGATGACAATAGACCAAGCAATTTGCTCGTCTTTGTTGTAGGAAGCACGACCTAACAAGCGTTTGAGTACGATATCTACTAAACGGTAGTTGTTATTGACAGAAACAACTAAACGATAGAAGGCTTCAGATTTTGCTAAACCGCGAATAAAGTCTTTTACAGACAAAGAACCATTTTTTAATTGAGATTCTAAAGTTTTTTGGCGGTTAAACTTGAGAATTTCGTGCTCGCTGAAGATTTGGCGATAAGCTGCCCAAATAATACTTTGGATGTCAGTGTAGGAACTAACATCTTCAAAACGGTAGATATAAGGTGTGTTTTCGTTTTGGTCAGCAGTACCAAAGCTGGGAACGCGATGGTTTTGGGTGGTTGGTTTGTATGAAAGTAATGGCAGTGCCATGTTAGGTTTTTCCTCGTATTCACAAGTTAAACTTTACCAATGAAAGAGGTTTGATTTCTCAAACACTTCATTCATCTTCTAATTATTTTCTCGCATTAGGGAACACACGAATTTGCCGATTTGCTTTAGCGTACTGGAAAATTAGCACTAGGACTAACGGAAACCGGAACGCCTGGGGTGACTGTTTCTCTGGTGGTGTTGGGAATGGCAATATTAGCCAGATTTACAGAGGTAAAGGTCATGGTGGGAATGCTAACTTTAGCGGCCAAATCCAGGTAGTTCTTGATATCACCGGGTTTATAGCGTGCTTCTTCTAGTTTGTCGCGCCAGTAGTCAGCGTAACGAGGGGTAACTAGATTAAAGGGACGGTCTTTATAACGTCGGCGTTGGTAGGGAACGATATTTTCCCCAAAGTTGGTGATATATTCTTCAGAATCTAGTAAAGCGTCAACAAAACCGCCCCAACCTGATGTAGCAATTTTAATTGACCAAGCAATTTCTTCGTCTTTGTTGTAAGGTGCGCGACCTAACAGGCGTTTTAAACCAATTTCTACTAAGCGATAGTTAGAGTTGGTTTGAATAATTAATGTTTGGAAAGCATCAGATTTAGCTAAACCTCTGATGAAATCACGGACGCTAATTGCTTTGTTTTTCAGTTGGGATTCAAGGTTAATTTGACGGTAGAACTTGAGTATTACGTGTTCGCTGAATAGCTGGCGATAAGCTGCCCAAATTAATTCTTCTACTTCCCCAGCAAATGTGTAATCTTCTATTCGGTAAATTCTGGGGGTGTTTTCGTTGGGAACTTCGTAACCAGGAACACGTTGATTTTGTGAACTGGGTTTGTAATCTAGTAATGGTATTGTCATAGTTTTCGGTTTATTTGAGTTGTAATTGAGAGGGAACAGGGAACAGGGAACAGGGAACAGGGAACAGGGGGAGAAGTGAAAAAAGTAACTCACTTAGCACCCCGCACTCAGCACCTTAATTTGTCTTTAGGGTTGGGATGTAACGATAGGGTAGGGAAACGGGAACAGGTTTGATAGTTGGTTTTTCTGTTTCCACGTCGTTGGAGGTGTCGGGAATGTCTAGGGTTTGAATTTGGGAAGTGACGGAGGCGATGGTGCGCTGATAGTTGCGCTCACCTGTGATGATTTTCCCGGCCATGGTGAAGAAGTTGGCAGGGATGGCACGGCGAATATCGGCGGTTGTAGCGTAGCCTGTGGTACGTGCGTTGTAGAAGGAACGACCACCCAGATAAATGAGGGTTTGGCGATCGCGCCAATATTCATCATACCGGGGGTTAACTAAGTTAAAGGGTCTTTCTCCAAAGCGACGGCGTTGATAGGGTACGATATCATCACCAAAGTTTTCTAAATATTCATTGGAGTCTAACAGGGCATCAATAAAGCCATGTAAACCTTTTTGCCCAATGACTATTGACCAAGCGATTTCTTCTTCTTTGTTGTAAGCAGCCCGTCCTAAAAACCGCTTGAGGATAATATCTACTAAGCGATAATTAGAATTTAGGTCTGCTACTTGGGTACGGAAAACATCTGATTTACCCAAACCGCGAATAAAATCACGAACACTTATCGCCCGATTTCTCAACTGAGATTCGAGGAATTTTTGGCGATAGCTTTCTAAAATTAGGTGTTCACTAAATATTTGCCGATAACCAGCCCAAATAATTTCGTCAATGTCTTCGTCGGAAATGGCTGCACTTAAGCGATAGATATAAGGTGTATCTTCGTTGGGAACTTCAAAACCTTCTACACGTTGATTTTGCGTGGTAGGCGTATATTCAAGTAGAGGTATAGACATCTTGACTTTTACCTTTTTATATGTTGTGGAAAATCGTTTTTGGGTGTGGAGTGCGGAGTAAAAAGAATTTATTCCCCCTCTGCCTTCAATTAATCGCCAACTGCACACGGGCACGGACGGCTTTTTCCGGGTCGTTTAGGTGCATTTCTTGAAGTTTAGCCATAATTGGCGATCGCACTTGGGCATGATTGGCTAGGGCTTGTAACCCCACTACAGCAGCGTAGCGAATTGACCACTCTGAATCTTGAGTAATGAACAGCAATGTATCTAGAGCGCGGTTAATGGCTGTTTGCTGTGCGGAAACATCTAATTTATGCCAATTCAGATTTCCCAAACCTTTGGCGGCTGCACGGCGGACGCTGGGGGCGAAGTCAGTGGCAGCAGCAGTGATTAACACGTCTAAAGCACGGGGGTCTGCGATCGCTGCTAGAGTGCGAATCGAATAAGCCCGTGCGCCGTAGTTATAATCATCAATGTTGTTTAGTAATTCAGGAACGGCAATTTCCCCAATGTCAATTAATGCTTGTACTGCTACTGTTGCAGCTGCGGGATTATTAAAGCCAAACACGCCGATTAAAGTGGGAATTGCTGTTGGATCTTTAGCTGTTGCCAGATTCTTAACTGCTGTTACCATTTGTTCTTGGGTTTGTGCTTGGGTAACAGCTTGAATTAGTACATTAGTCATTAGTCATTAGTCATTAGTCATTAGTGAATGAGTACGGACTATGTGAGTGAGAGATTCTAAAAACAATGAAAACACAAGTTAAAACTTTTAATTTCTGCTGTAAATTCTTAACTCACATAAAACGTTAAATAATACAACTGACAACTGTAGGGGCAAGTTGAGCAGATAATTTTTCCTAACATTTAAGAATTTATATACAAAACTCGCCCCTACTAACCAACAACTGACTACTAATTACAATAAAGAATCCATCAAATTCATGATCCGCATTGCTGGTTCAGAAATGGCTACAGCATCAAGTTTATGGGGAAGTTGATGTTCTAGCAATCCTTTTAAAGCAATGAGTTTAAAGCTATTTTCCACTTTGGCTTGAGCGATCGCCTCTGCTGCTGGTAGATACCCAATAGCCCCTAAATCCCCTAATACTACGCGCCGCAACTTTAAATCACCTTCTGCCAACATTTTTACTAACTTTTCCCCATAAATGGCATTTTGGGTAAGTTGGTACATGGCTCTGGCGGCGGCACATTGGACACGGGGGAGAAAATGCTCTAAAAACGGCTGAATCAGATCCAGCGCTTCGGCTGCTCCTGAACTTCCTAGAGCTTCAATTACTGCTTCATAGGGTTGGGTCAAATGGGGGCAACCTGGTACTTGCACGGCCTCGGCTACACCCCCATCAAGTAATTTTATGAGTGCTGGGATAGCAGTTTTGTCCTGCAACATGGCTAAGGACTGGGCTGCTGCTTCCCGGACATAAAAATCACTACATTCCAAACACCGAATTAAAGCAGGTACAGCCGTCAAATTGCCTAATTTCCCTAATGCTCTAGCTGCGTTTCGCCGTAGAGGATAACCGCCAAGTTCCGTTCTGTCGGCTTCGTCTTCTAGGGCTGTAATCAGGGCTGATACGGCTTCTGGCTGATTAACTCGATGTTTGCCCAACCACCAAGCAGCATAATAGCGGAGACTTAAATCTGGTGACTGTAATTGAGCGATCGCTAATTCTGGTGTTAGTTGTACCCCATTTTCAGCAGTATATTCTTCTGCACTGGGTTCTTTCATTACCTGCTATTCAGCTACAGTCAAAGACTCAATTTTCACAATTCTGCCACCTAAGCGGCTAATCCGTTGCATTTCTTCATTCATCCGGTTATAGGGTACGGTTATAAACACGCTACCACTACGACGGATATTAAATTTATTTTTATCAGTTTCTGAGCTTTGGCGTAAGCCAACAACTTCATAACGAAATACACGTCCAGCAGATGGAGAAATGCTACCAGATCCCAAGGTGGTTTGACCGAACATTATTTTATACTCCTATGTTTGAGTTTTGATTTTTACGAAGACAGGAGGGAGGAGGCAGGGGGGCAGAGGGGATAAAAGAAGAAAAACAAAAAACCAGACTTTGGCAGTTGTACTGATTTCTATTTCCCCCTTGCACCCTGCCCCCTGCCTCTTCCCCCTTTCCCTACGTAGACGTAATACTGACTATCTTGCCACCTTGTCGGTGAATTTGCTGGATCTTGTCAGAAAGTCTTTCGTAAGGTACGATAAAGGCTGTGCTGCTTCGTCTTACACTGGGGTAGCCTGGATTGCGTATACCTGTTACCTCTATCCGGTACACGCGATCCCCATCTCCTCCCGCAGCATTACCTAAATTTTGCTTAGGTGCAATATCCGCAGATGCGCGGAAGTTCCAGTCATCATTTACCCCAGAAGGGCCAACAATAGTAGATGATTGGTTAGTCGCTAACTCACGAGCTAAACGGGTTCTGCTACCTTCTAACTGAGAGCGATCGCTATTGGCATAACCCCGATACAACCGGAACCAGCGATTAAAGCCCACAGTTTTTTGTCCTGGTTGAGTTTCAAAACCGCGATTATAAGGAACTACATAATCACCAAAGCTGTTTTGATACTCTACAGAATCAATATAAGAATCAATTTCCGCATCATAACCGTGGTTAGTATATAAGTCTAAGTGATAAGCTACTTCAGACTCATCATAGGGAGCGCGACCCAACAAATGTTTATAGTTGAGTTCAATTAACCGGGTTTGGAAATTGCTATAGAAGAATTTGGTTTTGTAGAGTTCTGATTTAGCAACAGTCCGTACAAATTCCCTAACGGTCAAGTTACCATCTCGTAACAAGGATTCTGCACTAACCAAACGTTCTGATGCCATCAAGTAGTCATTACCTAATACTTGCCGATAAACAGCACGGATGACTAACTCGACTTCTTCTCTGCTGGCATTAGGACGCAATTCAATCGGACGAGCTTCGCTAAAAGGCTCTACACCTAGCCTAGATGCTGCTGTTGTAATTGCCATTTTTTTCCCCTCATTTCAACAGGGTATAAGTTGTGGAGTCGAGGAAAGGATATTTACCTTACCTTATGTATCCAGCAAAAACTACATCGGTCATTCCTAAAAACTATGCCCGGTGCAAGATCCAAATGCTAGGTGACTTCTTCCATCCAGCACTTGTACCCTTCGCCGGGCATGAAGCTATCTAGCTGAGAGCGTTGATAGCGTAGTCAATGTAGGTGTTAGCTTCATTAGCAGCTTGACCGCTTAAGCCGTGGTTAGCTTTGATATATTTCAAAGCTTCAACGTACCAGCTGGGAGACAAATCAAAAGAGCTGTTGATTTCAGATAAACCAGCGATTAAGTATTCATCTAAAGGACCAGTACCACCAGCAACTAAGCTATAGGTGATGATCCGCAGGTAGTGACCAACGTCACGAGCGCACTTAGCTTTACCACGAGCATCAGCAGCGAACTGAGGTCCAGGGGTAGAGGTGGTGTAGGGGAATTTTTGGTATACGGCTTGGGTTGCACCATCAATTAGCTGTTGAGCTTTAGCGGTCAAACCACGAGCAGCTTCCATGCTGGCAGCAGCACGAACGAAACGACCGTTAACAGCTTGCAATTCGGTGTTGCCCAGAAAACGACCTTGGGTATCAGCAGCTGCAATAGCTTCGGTAATGGGGGTTTTAACCATGATGTAAAATCTCCTTAGTATTTCTTAATTCTTGGCTCAGATGCTTAATTCTGGATGCCCAGTTGTTGTAAGATATTAAACAACCGCAGCAGCAGCACGATCAAAGTAGCTTGCTACTTCAGAGATCAATTGGCTGCAATCGCCTTTGGTGATGCCATTGGGATCGTTAGCAATCTTAACTGCCGCATCTTTCATTTTTTGTACGCCAACAGCTACAGAAGAACCAGGAGTACCTAAAGCTTGATATGTTTCACGCAAACCATTTAAGCAACGATCATCTAATACGCTTGAATCACCTGCTAAGATAGCATAGGTAACATAACGTAAGATGATTTCCATGTCACGGAGACAAGCAGCCATGCGACGGTTGGTGTAAGCATTACCACCAGGAGCGATCAACTGGGGTTGCTCTTCAAACAATGCACGAGCAGCATCGGTAACAATAGCAGAAGCGTTGCTGGTGATGCGGTTAACAACATCTAAACGCTTGTTGCCTTCTTTTACAACGTTGGTTAAAGCATCCAACTGTTCGTTGCTTAGAAATTCGCCTCTAGCATCAGCTTGAGAAACAACTTTGGTAAATACATCTAATGTCATGGACTCTAATCTCCTAATTACTTAGTTGAGAGATGTCTTAATTAAGACGGTCAGCTTAAAACTGGGAAACGGTTGTTAACAGGCTCTTAGTTTTTTCTCTCTCGGCTTTTCACCTTTCAACCGACTGCTGCCACTCAAATTATGAGAAACAGGATTCAGTTTTATGAGAAAGCAGCAAACTGGAGGAATTGATTGCCGATTTCAACTTTACTCTGTTGTTCAACCCCTTCAGCTTATGTTTATACAATGCCAAAGATCCATTATTTGTTACAAATTATGAATAAATAAGTTAGAGCAATAAGAAAAGCCTCAAATCCTTTACATACAAGGCATTTACCTGAGAAAATCCTCAGTTTTATGTTACAAAGCTTAATATTTTAGATTAAGAAGTGGAAATTTTACCTATTTAATAATCTTTTAAGATTCCTAAAAACCTTTACTGGATAAGCGTTTATCGTTTTCAGCAACAAAAGTAAACACTTCTATTTATATTAAGAAATGTAAAATTAATATTTCTCAACATTTGGCAAAAACAAAAATTTATCCTCTTGGGGGGGATAAATTGCGAAAAAGGTAGATAAAAAGCTGCTTTTAAATTCTCTAGTTTCTGACCTTAATTAATCAAATAATCTTTCTTAGGGAAGATGACAATTGACAAATTCTTTTTTCGGGTTACGGTGAAATAATTGGCGATTGCCTGCGGCTTTTTAATTCTCTAATTTCTGACCTTAATTAATCAAATAATCTTTCTTAGGGAAGATGACAATTGACAAATTATTTTTTCGGGTTATGGTGAAATAACTGGCGATCACCTACGGTGGGCGTTTCGCCATCGCCTACGGTGTGTGTTTCCCTGTGTGACGCTATGCGTAGCTTGCTTCCCTGGAGTGGTACACCATGACTTCCTCTAAGCTTCATCAATATTTTAGATTGACTTTAACATATAGTGTTACTGACAATAATATGTTTTTTTAACAAGAATTTTAAAAGCTTTGTAGAGCAATTAAACATAAACTTTATCACTCATCAAAAATGCAAAACATAGGAAACAGTATTAATAGATATTAGCGAATGGTTGCGTTGTTAATTAAAAATATGATTTTAGAGGTGATAATTTTTGGAATAGATGCGATCGCCTAAATCCCCATATTTTCCCATCAGCAATGTATAAGATACAGTCAGTATATAGAGTGGACAGAGTAAAACACTGAACACAAGCAGAAAACTGTAGAAAATGCCCACCTAAGTATATTTCAAAAATTACACAAAAATGCAATAATACCTATTATTTTTAACTGCTATTGATTAACAGATTCTTCCTTGTCTAATTTTAGAAAAAGCACCTCAGCATCAAACACTAAATCATCATCTTATAAAGGAGAAACTTTCGCAAAAATTACCCGATTTACTATGCTTGAAAAGAATTTAATTAACTCAGAGATGAAAAGATTATTTAGACATTCCATACTTTACCAACTTTTTTTAAGAATTATACAATAGCTTAATCCTTTCATAATTAACTATTTCAACAATAGTTACCTTGTCATTATTAAATTCAAAAACAATTCTATATATCCCTACTTTCGCTAGAAAATAGTTCATCATTGACTTTAAACTTTTATATTCAACTTGTGAACAATGAGGAAAATATTCTAGACAGTTGATAATCTGGGTAATTTTTTCTTGTTGTTGCTTTGGTAAAGTATCAATAGCGATTTGTGCTTTATACAGTAACACTACTTCATTTTTCTTTACCTGTTGTTGATTAGATTCAACTTCTGGAGTCATAGCGGAAATTTGCGGTTTAATTTAAAGTAAAAGAAACTGCACTACTCACTAGGCACAAAAAGTATGTTTGAGTAAAAACTTTCACTTTAGTAATATATTCTAGGATATTTTGATGGTTCTATCGTTTCCCTTATGGTATTTCCAGCAACAGAAGCTCTAAAACCTTGCAATGTATAGATTGTAGGTTTTAATACCTTAATAAAAACAATTTCAATAATTTTTTGGCTCAAACCCAAGCATAGTAAGGATTATACCTGTAAAAACCTAAAAAACTAACATAAAGGGAGCGATAGAGCCATTTTTTGATTAAAAAATAATGGTAGTTAAGTTTTTTATAGTTAATTACCACAAAAGTAACTCATCAGATGGTGGAAATATGCCTTTAAGTATCAAGTGGCCTTCTGACTGTGGCACAACAAGATGTTGAAAAATACCTGATGCTTGTTTTCTAATATGACCATATTGTGTTCCATCCTCTCTTCCCTGAGCTAACAAATAGTGTTCACCTTTCTGATAAACATAAAGGTCATTTATTGGTATACTGATATTACCATTCCAACAGAGTCTTGTTGGTTCATCAGATACTCCGCCAACAAAAACACTTGCAGAAATAGGAGGCTCACTAGAATTATTTTTAGAATTGTATAATTTGAGCCATCTACTAAATTCACTACTATCAACCAGCGATAGACAATGATTTATCATTTGCTCATCTGTTACAACAGTTGGTTGATAAAAAACAACTAAACCAATAGGTGAGTTCTCTCTTTCTTGAAAGTATTGTGTAGCCCACTCTTTACATGAGGTAATAGATGCTGAAGTTGGCACATCAATAAATACAACTGTTGTCGTTAGTGGGTCAATACTGACACTGTGTTTTGTAAAATTTGCACAAGCTTCATCTAGCTTGTCATAAAGGTTTTTGCGTTCATTGTTGTGGTAGGGAGAGACTACTAAAAACGTGTATGATCTGTGTATTGGACTAAATTGCTCATCCTCTATTGATAAATTCTGGACTTTAATAACCCAACAACTCTTATTAATATCTTCAAATGGCTCATAATTTCCACTTTGACAAGAGTCAAGAATCTGTGGTAATCTTCTTCTTAAGATTTCCCAATCTGATTGAGTAGGATAATTTTTTGCACGCACAAGGAAACCTACTGCGGTTAGTTGACGCTCAGACAGAGCTTTTTTAAGCTCAGATTCCAGTATATTACATTGATTATTAAATTCTTGCTGGTGGTTAGACATACCATAGCTTTTAATAGAAACCTTAATTGAGTGACTTCTTGGCAATAAAATTGTCCCATCATAACCAGGATTATTCCTTGCAGCAGGTTTTATAGAAACTCCTTCTCCATCAAATAGACTTAGAGCAAGTAGCTCAAATAATGCTCCTCGTCTATTATTTTTGTCTTCCTGTTTAATAGTTTTTACCTGATCAGATACCCACTTAGCAGCTATTGGTTTTAATGTTTTGATGGCATTGCCTAATAGTAGCAACTCACAAGTAGATAGCCAATCTTGTCTTTGCCACAATTGTTGTACTGGGTTATTGTTTCTTGTATTTAACCATTCTTTACTAAACTCTAATGCTAATACACCAAGCATTTTATTTAACTCATCATCAAGAACTTCATGAATAGGATTTTGTCTACCAGCTAAGTAATTCATTGCTTTAATCAATCCTTTGAAAAAATATATTTTGTACAGTGTATTTTTTGAAGCTTACACTGTTTTGAAAGGGTTGACAATATTCAAACCATCAATATTTGAGTAACCAAAATCCTCAGTGTAGAGAGTGTGGACATTTGCTTCTAAACACGCAGCGACAATCATTGAATCCCAATGAGATAAACTAAAGCGGTTCATCAGATTTTCAGCCCGATCTAATACGTTCCATGTGGGCAATACAGTATACCAAACTTGCTGTAAATCACGGATATATTGATAGGCTTGTGCTGAACTATATCCTAACGGTTCTAGTTTACGACTTGCTGCTAAATACTCGCACGCTACTTGCCAAAGCAAAGCGCAATCTGTTAAATTAGAAACTAGAGAAGTAGCTATTGCCTGCTTGACTGGATCACGAGGATCATTAATGTAAATCAAAATATTAGTATCAACGGCGTTCATACAGCATATCCCTTGTAAATTTAGGAGCATTAAGAGGAATCGGATTTTGCTGCATTCGTGAAATTAAAGATTTGAGAAGCTGTCTTTTAGTTTCTGCATCTGTAATAGGTGGTGATACGATTTGAGGTGATTTAATCAACAATTCAACCTCAGCACCTTCGGATAAATTACAGACGGTTTGGGGGATAAATACACCATTATGATAAATGGCTTTTACTGTTTGGGACATCATAATAAAATCCAATCAATTCGATATCTTTACTTTCTATGATAGATTGTCTCACTCTCTCACATCTTCATTTTGTGGATAAAAATCTAAATCTAAAATTTCAGCTATGCTAAAAGGACAAACATGAGGAAAATTATCATCTGATAAACCCGTTTCTACTATTGCTTCTCGTCGCGCTCTTTGGTATGTTGTATTCATCCATTCGGTATCATTTAAAAATCGCCGTAAACTGGGACTTTCTTGTAATAATTCATCTATATTTAATCGTTCACGAGTAATGGTTATTTCCCAACTTTTGCTACGTCGTTCTGATTGATACTTCCATTTTAGTAAATGCGATAATATTAATCTTAATGCACTTTGTAATGCTCTTTGTTGACTTTTCCCCAAATCTGCTACTTCCTCTATTAAATTTTCTAAATCTAATTTGTCCCAATTTTGCGTTTTTAAAATCTCTGTAATCTGCTCTACCCACGCAAAAAAATCTTGCTCATATAGGGTTACTAACATTTGCAGTTCTGTAGTTTTCATATTTTCCCTTTTTTAACTTAATCCGTGTTAACGGATTTTAGCTTTAAGCCTTGTACTCTAGTACAAGGCAGATGAATCAAATTAAGACTGAATTGGGTTATCTTTGGGATTGACTAACCTGAGTAATTTTTGTTTGATTTGTGCATCAAATACTTCCCATTTAATTTTGGCATAGGCGGAATTTTCATTACTACCAGATAAAAATCCCATTGGAATTTCAAAACCGCCGGCGCTGGTGCGTCCACCACCAAAAAATCGCCCTGTGCTATCTTGTCCAAAGGCTTCTTTAATAAATTCATCAGGATCTAAGGTTAATTTTGTGGTTCTCAGGGAACCAATTACTACTTCTAGTTCGTCATCTTCATCATGGACGATGCCATACACTACGGCAGTGTGTACGTTTTCTTCGGTAACGAGAAAATCGGCGGCTTGGGGAATAGCATCCCGATCATCGTAACGGAGATAACCTACACCTGCTATGGAAAAGTTGTTTTGGACGATGCGATTTTTGAGCGATCGCTCGATCACATCCATCACCCGTTTAGAACGGTTTGCTTGTAAAATGGCATTCAGCAACTGAGCATCATAAAATTTGCTCAAGTAAGCCGCAGCCATAAAGTCTTCTTCTTGGGCTTGCATTAGCCTGTTTGTGTCCGACCTTAAACCGTGCATTAAGGCTGTGGCGCATTTTACGTGTTGGGTGATGCTACTATCGAAGGTTAGTAAACCGGCTTGTAAATACTGAGTAAATATCGTTGCTGTTGCGCGTACATAAGGGCGAACATCTACAAACTCAGATTTTAGCTCGTTTTGTAAACTATGATGGTCAATAATGGCTACAATGGGAACCCCTGCCTGTTGAACCATTGGTAATAATTGTGATGTTGTTCCCTGGTTATCAATTAAAACAATTCCCTGATAACAAGACAAATCTTTACTTTTCAAGGTTTGCATTGTCCAGCGTTGAGCCGGTAGGGTTGTTAACTTCACCAAAGCAATATTCTCTTGGTGGCTAAGTGTCCCAGCGTAGATAATTTCACATTTAATATCATACTGTTGGGCAATTAGCTGGTAAGCCCAAGCGCAAGAGAGGGCATCAGGATCAGGAAAGTCCTGCAAAATAATTAACTGGCGTTCATGGCGATGTCCCAGCAGGGTTTTTTGCAATTCTTCTGATTTCTGAATCGCTAGAGAATTACTACGTAGCCCTAATTGTATCCCTCCTTCACTGGTAGATGTGTTTAAGTTAGGACGATTGAGGCTAGGAAGTTCGATCACTTCTCGGTCTATTTCTACTTCCTCTGGGTTTTGTTCCGTAGTCAATGGCAAACTTTCAAACTGAGTGATAGGGGAATTCAAATACATAATCAGCTATGATTCTAAGTGTGGGGCTAGTTTTATACATTTAGAAATACTCCCACCAGTAATGCACTGGTTTAGCCACACATTCCGATCTTGGCAGAAATCTTGAGTCGTGGCCTTGCTTATGACAGTCTTTTGTTGTCAATATCATCTATTAACAGTCTCTCACATCCGCTTATGGTGGATTGAGAGGATATGTATCGTCTCTTAGACTGGTTTTTGTCTTTTATGCTTCAGTTTTAAATCCGTAAATTTTCCTTGGTCGTTGACGGATTTATTAACAATTCACCATAATTATGATATAATTTCCTATCCATAATTTATGTTATGCTTTTATCTATTAATTGCATGGCTTTTTGTAGATGCTCCTGGTGTATTTGTGATTAACTAGCAATTAACGACTATTTTTAACCAAAATTTGCTTCTTTTGCGTAACTTTGTCACTATTTTGCACAATTAGAGCAATAACTATACATTTTCTAATTTATGGGATAAAATGAAAAACCTGTGTGTGAATTTGTTTAAACTTTGGTAAAGTATTCTATCGGCTTTTGAGTAGCGACCTCACAAGCTATAGAAAGATAACCAACGCCAAGCACAAACAGAGCTTTTGACGTTTTGTTTTGACCAAAGGGAAACAATAACACCTACAGGTGAGGACTCGCTTACATAGCTTTTAGTTAAGTTTATTTGACATACTCCCCGCCCTAAAAGTGCGGAGATTCTGGGTTCAAACAACAGTTGCAGGTCTACCCCGTCTTACACTATCTCACCCAATAGACAATGCCCTGCCTGTTTGTACTATTTTAACAAAAAGCCGTCCTCAAAGGACGGGGCTTTAAACCCAATTTTTTGGTAATATCAAAGACCAATTACATATTTTTGCCACTCTTGATGCAGTCCGTTTTTGAGATGTTTGCTGACTTCAAAATACAGGCTGCTATAGGGTTGCCGTGGAGGATGCCGTAGGAGCATGTGTGCTTCTTGAGGCGTGCGATTACCTTTTTTAACATTGCAACGAACACAGGCAGTAACAATGTTTTCCCAGGTATCACCTCCACCACGCGATCGCGGAATAACGTGATCTAAGGTTAACTCGTCTCCTGTGTAGCCACAGTATTGGCAAGTATGACCATCACGATGCAAAATATTCCGGCGAGTCAAGGGCATTTCTTTGTAAGGAACACGTACATAGTGGCGCAAACGGATGACCGTTGGCAGAGGAAAATCAGCATAAAGGATTTTCCCGTTGTGTTCTACACGTTCTGCTTTGCCTTTAATCAGCAAAACAGTGGCACGTCGCCAGCTCGTGATATTGAGTGGCTCGTAAGAGGCATTTAATACTAAAACCTTCCCCATTGATATGCGCTCAAGGTATTAGTTTTACATATATTAACACAAATATACTCTACTTGGGAGATGAGGTTAAACAATACTTTGTTAATTATTAAGAAATAGAAGACCTGATTTACTTGGCTTTATGTATTTACTTTGCGGTTTGCATGTAATTTAAAATACAATCAAAATCTCTCGGAAGTTGTGGAAGTTTTATTGATGATTAATTTATCAAGATTTATCGAAAAAAGTATTTTGTTACAATGATAACATATCATGAGAAAAAAAACAGAATGAGATTTTCAAGAAAATTCATAAAAAATAAATTAAGTTTTATTAACTCAGTCGGATTATGTCAAATGCTTTATGTTATTTAAGCCACAATTCTCATCGTAACAGTAATTTCCTTTTTCCTGCTTGTATCAATTCCCGGATGAAGGGTAAACTTCCTGATTAATTAAACATGGCTTTTAGAGGTGTCAATAGTCCATAGTCTAGAAGCCTGGTACTGGTGTGATAGGAGTAAATAAAATGTTCGGCCATAAGCAAACTTCAGGTGCTGCTGATAACCAACAATGTGATACTTATGCTTGGTTTTCTCAAAGGGCTTGGCTAGAAATTGATTTAGGGGCATTATCTTACAATGTTCGCCAATTAGTGAGGTTTTTATCACCTCAGACTCAGCTAATGGCAGTGGTAAAAGCAGATGCTTATGGTCATGGAGCCGTGACAGTGGCTCAAACTGTTTTAGAATCAGGAGCGAAATGGCTGGGAGTGGCCACAGTACCAGAGGGGATACAGTTACGGGAAGGGGGAATCAAAGCCCCAATTTTAATTTTAGGAGCTACCAATACACCAGAACAAATTCATGCGATCGCTCATTGGCATCTCCAGCCTACCCTATGCAGTCCTAAACAAGCTTTAGTTTTTTCTAACACTTTAGAAGAAATTAAATATAGTTCCCCTATACCAGTACATATCAAACTAGACACGGGAATGTCCAGATTAGGGACAAATTGGCAAGAAGCAGGGGAATTTGTGCAACTAGTCCAAGGATTACCACATTTATCTATAGCTAGTGTTTACTCCCACCTAGCCACAGCCGACAGTCCTGATCCTACGATCATGTTACAACAGCAGCAAAGATTTGAAGAGGCGATCGCTCAAATTAAAGCCAGAGGCATCAAAATTCCCAACCTGCATTTAGCCAATTCCGCAGCCACTCTCACAGATCCTCGATTACACTATGACATGGTGCGCGTTGGTTTAGCAGTTTACGGACTTTATCCCGCACCCCATTTACAACCTAAAATCAATCTTCAACCAGTTTTACAACTGAAATCTAGAATTACCCACATTAAAAATATTACTAAAGGTACTGGCGTTAGTTACGGGCATCAGTATATTGCCCCCAGAGATATGCGTATTGCTGTAGTGGGTATTGGTTATGCCGATGGAGTCCCCAGACATCTTTCCAATAAAATCCAAGTCCTGATTCGTGGTCAGCGTATACCCCAAATTGGTACGATTACTATGGATCAGCTAATGTTAGATGTAAGTTCTCTTCCCGACCTGCAAGAAGGCGAAATTGTCACTTTATTAGGTGAAGAAGGAAAAGAACAAATCACCGCCGATGATTGGGCAAATGAACTGAATACCATCTCTTGGGAAATTCTTTGCGGGTTTAAACATCGTCTCCCCCGTGTCGCGGTGATGTAAGAGAAGGTGCAGAGTGGAGGGTCCGAAGTGCGGAGTGCTGAGTAAAAAGAATTAATTCCTCCTGCCCCCTGCCCCCTGCCTCCTACCCCCTGCCTCTTCCCC
>DATGXB010000016.1:0-3802 GCA_035299225.1 Nostocaceae cyanobacterium
AGAAAAAACATCACCAAAAAAAGATAAAATCAAATTCTGTTATTATCAGAATCTGAGGTGATGAAAAAATGAAATATAGATATATCCAACAACTAAAACCAAGAGCATTTAAACGCCGCTTTGGAGTGAGAAGAAAGACTTAAAAAAAAATGGTTAAAACTCTAAAAGAATTTCAAGCTATTAACAAAAAGAGCCAAAGTGGAGCAAAACCTCTACTTATGATTGAGGAACAAGTTTTAGTTACGCTAGAATATTGGCGAGAGTACCGAACTTATTTTCATACTTACTTTTCACGGTAACTCTGAAAGGTAGAACAGGTAAGGATTGTAGCCAAAGGACAGAAAAAGTAGTACAGTAGTAGAAATGAGATGTAAAAGGTAAAAAACAATGCTGGACTGGGGAGAAAAAAACTTTGCAGATTGTGATTTAGGAGATGAAAGGTTAAATAACCGAGCCTACGGTATTGGTCAAACCCTAAGTCAAGGAATCTTACTTTTCACGGCATCTCTGAAACGCTTACCACACAAGGATTATAGCCAGACGTGGTAAAGGCAGTACATTAGTATCTGGTTTGGTTTTAACAACACCTCTTTGATTTCTGCTATCTCCCTAAAATTAAGAGGTTCAAAGTCCAATTACTAACTCTTTATTCTCATTAATTTGCAGTTATTGAGAACAGGCTGTTAGTTCAAACCCAGTCGGGAAGCGCAATTCAGGACTTAGCGTGAAAAGTAAGATACAATAGCGGTTGAGCAAGTTTTGACAGTGAATATAGACTCCCCATCCATTTAGAGCGGGGAGTGTCAAATGCCTTACCTTGTTACCTCTAAGCGTTGTGTAATAATCGTCATACCCTCACCACGTACAATAACCGCAGAAACCCAATGATTACCAGGTTTTGCAGGTGCGCGACCAATTTTAAACAAACCCCCAGAAGTCAGCAATTGTAAATCTACAGTTGTAGGATTAAGATACTTTTCAGGCTGTATTCCTTCTTCTAAAGCTGCTCCCAAGAGGAAATCATCCCCTAATGGTTCTTCGACAATAGCATCAAAGTTATATCTCTGACCGACTTTTACCTTTTGGGGTAATCTAAAATCTACTTGTGGGGGTTTGTTACCAGAAGTTAATTGAGTGCGTTCTGATAAAATTTCCTGTTCTACAATTTTACCTCCTATCAGCTTTTGACGGGATGTAATTGTCGAAGTTAGAGCAATATTATTGCTGTTGGATGAAGGTAAACCAGTGATAGTGGTAACAGTTTCCGCAATTATACTATTACCTTCTGATTTCCAAGACTGAAGGCGAGTGTTGTAACGAAGTTGGCGGTATTGTTTCCAAAGTGAATTTAAGGCTGTTTCTAAGGTTTCCCGTTTTAATCCATCACTATGAGTAAAATTAGTTGCGTAATATTGCATTACGGCTTTGATATCACCCTTACTAGCAGCATTGTCAACTTGTGTTAACAAGTTGGTTAGTTCCAGTGGTGCTTTGTCGGGTGTATTAGCTTTAGCAGGATGGCAAATACTCGTTAAGCCCAAAGTGACTAAAAAAGAAAATAGGGAAATGTGGTGAGTCAGTTTTTTGTTACGCTTTATGAATGAGAAGATCAAGTTACCCATAGTTATAGTTTACTGATTTGATCAAAGAAGGTTAGGAATTTGTTTTATCTTAGTTAAGCTAAACGGTAAATGGTATAGCTTTGATGGCAAACGCACCAAAACGATTACTTATAGCAGCGAGTGGAACAGGCGGTCATTTGTTTCCAGCGATCGCCTTAGCGGAAAAACTGCCAGACTATGAAATAGAATGGATCGGTGTCCCCAATCGCTTGGAAACTCAGTTAGTCCCTAAACAGTACCCTTTGCATACTATTGCAGTTGAAGGGTTTCAGCAAGGTTTTGGTCTAGCTGCTGTTAAAACTTTATTTAAATTGGCTAGTTCCATTTTAGTAGTCCGAAAAATTCTGCAACAGGGTAAATTTCAAGGAGTATTCACCACAGGCGGTTATATTGCAGGTCCTGTGGTAATTGCAGCCCGTTCTCTCGGTTTACCTGTAGTTTTTCACGAATCTAATGCTTTACCCGGTAAAGTTACTCGCTTTTTTAGCTCTTGGTGTACTGTAGTAGCAATTGGTTTTGATATTGCAGCTAAATATCTACCCAAAGCAAAAAGTATCTGTGTTGGTACACCGATACGTAGTCAGTTTATTCAACCTGCTATTGAATCTACTTTAGATTTAAATATCCCTGATGGCGTGCCTTTAATCGTTGTATTCGGTGGTAGTCAAGGGGCAGTAGCAGTAAATCGGTTAGTGCGGGAATCAGCACCAGCTTGGTTTGATTCCGGTGCTTATGTGGTACATTTAACTGGCGAAAAAGATCCCGAAGCAGACACTCTTAAACACAACCAATATATTTCCCTACCTTTTTACAATAATATGGCTGCACTGCTGCGTCGTGCTAACTTGGCTATTAGCCGTGCCGGTGCTGGTAGTTTAACAGAATTAGCCGTTTGTGGTACACCTGCCATTCTAATTCCTTATCCTTTTGCGGCGGAAGACCATCAGACTTACAATGCCAATGTCTTTACCAAAGCTGGTGCAGCTTTAAGTTTCCCTCAGTCAGAATTAACAACTGAAAAATTACAGAGTCAGGTGTTACAACTATTGCATTCACCTTCAGAACTAACAGAAATGGGAAAAAAAGCCAAAGCGATCGCCATCCCTGATAGTGCTGACAAACTAGCATCTTTAGTGCGAGAAGTTTTAGAAACCTAACCACTAGACCACAAAACAGAGGTATTGCTTGATTGTGTAGAGTAATACCCCTTTTAATTTATAGATTTAGTAGAAAAATTAGACTTGCTGATTTTAACCAGATAGAGCTAATCTAGTGGCATCATCCAGAGGAGATAAACCCATGACTAATCTTGGGAAAAAGAGAATAGATGCTGTTTTAGCGATCGCTACCTACTCTATTAGCAGTGGTACCGCATCCGCTGCACCCACACCAGGCGGAGAACTTCCCAAGCAAATGATTCTCACAGCTGGCGATATCCTCATGTTTACCAATATATGGAAAATTTACTTTGAAGAAGACCTATCCACCAAAGGATTATTAGAAATTTTGAGTGAATTAGGTATAGTAACTCTCATGGGTACAGGAGCAGCTTATGTAATAGGTAAAGCCAGCACAGCCATCTTAAAAGAGATTACCAACTGGATAGGTCCATTAAGCTGGACAATTACCGCCGCCATCACCAGTTCCCTAAGTGGCTTATTTGGAGCTAGTTGGGCTATCTACTGCGATTACCTCTACTCCAAAAAACAACCCGAAGCATCCTAAATATTGATGGACAATAGCGATCGTCCAAATCTTGGTATTCCATTCACACGTCCAAATCTTGGTATTCCATTCACATCCTAACCAACTCCCAACTATATATATGTGGTCGATTGGAGAAACTTAAGACAGCAGATGTATGGCTATCGGGATAATTAGGGATGGCGCGAATAGAGAAAAGCCTTGTGCAGAGGGAGTTAGAGAGAGACTTAAAAATTTTTCCAAAAAAAGATAAAAAAAAGGGTTGACAACTCCAGAAGTAGATTGCTATATTAAAGAGGTTGGAGGCGAGACGCACCGACAAACTGAACCGAGACAAAATAATACTTTGAAAGACAGATAAACCAATCCTCGTCAAGAAACAATTATAGAGGATTCCGGAAAAAGAATTTTTCGGAGCCAATAAAAAAGACAAACTCAAAACGATACAAAACGGAGAGTTTGATCCTGGCTCAGGA
>DATGXB010000017.1:0-12034 GCA_035299225.1 Nostocaceae cyanobacterium
AGATTCTGGGTTCAAACAATAGTTGCAGGCATAGCCTGTCTTACACTATCTCGCCCAACAGACAATGCCCTGCCTGTTTCCACTATTCTACCAAAAAGCCGTCCTCAAAGGACGGGGCTTTAAACCCAATTTTTTGGTAAACAGGTGGAAATAACTATCTAGTGCAGCATAGCGGAAATAACTATCCATTTGAACTCTATCAAACATCAGTTAAATCAACCTTCTTACCTCCTGCCCCCTGCCTCCTGCCTCCTGCCTTCGGAACTTAGGATTTGGTAAACTCCAAACCATTTTGTTCTGCATAGCGCTGCATAAACCGCAGAAAGCGATCCCATTCATCAGAGGATCTCATGACATAAATTGCTTCTAGGGCTGATGGTTTACCATTGATAAATTTAGCTTTGACTTCTCTAACGACGATTTCCCCTTCTTCGTCAATCATATACATACCTGTAACTTCGTCTCGGCTATCTTGATCTAAGATTTTGGGGTTTTCAAAGATAAATGTAGCGGTTGCACTGTCACCACTGCGCGATCGCGTCAAGCGTACATCTGGTAATGTTTCTTCGTCAACGCCTCTAGAAAATTGGATTTTTGCCATGATGAGAAATTTAAACTTTTATGATCCTTGGTTTAATATTCTCTCATTATTGATCACAAAAGTTACAATTTCACCCTATACCCAGAGTATGGTTTAGGAAAATTCGCTCAAAAGCTTAATAATCCGAAAAATAACTTAATATTTCTTAACTTGCCTCTTTTTCTAGGATAAGAGTCACAGGCCCATCATTATCAATACTAACCTGCATCATCGCCCCAAATATACCAGTAGCCACAGTTAAACCACTTTCCTGTAATTTCGCCACAAAGCGATTATATAAATCTATAGCCATATCAGGGGAGGCGGAACGGTCAAAAGAAGGACGACGACCTTTGCGACAGTCACCATACAGGGTAAACTGGCTAACTACCAGCAATTCGCCGTTAATATCTAAAACAGATTTTTGCCAGCCATTACTCTCCCCGTCAGGAAAAATACGTAATTCTAAACACTTTTTGACCATCCAATCTAATTCTACTTCCGTATCAGAATTAGAAATGGCCACCAACAAATTAAGTCCCCGGCCAATTTTACCGACAACATCTCCATTAACAGTAACTTGGGAAGAACTAACTCGCTGAATGATTACACGCATAGGAAAGAGGCAGAGGGGCAAAGGGGCAGGGGGGCAGGGGGCAGAGAGGAAAATAAGAATTAATTCCTAGTTACCTGTTGACTATTGCCTGTTCCCTGTTCCCTGTTCCCTGTTCCCTAATGACTAAAGTTTAAGAAGCCAAACAATCTTCTAATTGTTTTTGTAGAGTTGCTTGATCTAAATTTTGACCGATAAGCACTAACTGATTTTTGGGAGTTCCTTTCCAATCCTCATCATCAATAGTAAAGCGTTTACCGCACAAATGGAAGATGTGTCTTCTGGGACTTTCCTCAAACCAGAGAATACCTTTAGCCCGGAAAACAGTGGTAGGTAAAAGATTATCTAGAAAATTTTGAAATTTCCTAATTCCTAAAGGTTGATCACTTTGGAAAGAGATGGAAATAAAACCATCATTTTCTAAGTGGTCAGAGTGGTGATGATGATGGTCATGATCATGATGGTCATGATTACATTGTGAATGATCATGATGGTGATGTTCATGGTCATGGTCATGATTACATTGTGAATGATCATGGTCATGATGATCATGGTCGTGTGCGTTTGTTTCTATATGAAAATATTGTTCAGATGCAAACAAACCAACGCTGAGAATTAGAGCTAGGGGGACTTGTGATTTACGGGTGCGAATAATTCTTGCACCTTCTTTGACCTCATTAATCTTTCCTTCTAAATCCTGTAAAGTGGCTTCATCTACTAAATCAGTTTTGTTTAATAAGATAATATCACCGTACATGATTTGACTAAATGCCGCTTGAGAATTAAATAAATCCAAGCTATAATTTGCCGCATCAACTACAGTAATAATTGAATCTAATCGGGTTAAGTCTCGTAATTCTGAACCCAAAAAAGTCATAGCCACAGGTAAAGGGTCAGCTAATCCCGTTGTTTCTACTACAAGGTAATCTAGCTTTTCTTCCCGTTCCAAAACTTGGTAAACTGCATCAATTAAATCATTATTAATGGTGCAACAAATACAACCATTACTTAGTTCCACCATATTATCATCAGTGGAAACAATTAACTCATTATCAATGCCAATTTCACCAAATTCATTAACTAAAACAGCAGTTTTAACCCCTTGCTGATTAGTCAAAATATGGTTCAATAAAGTTGTTTTGCCACTACCCAAGAAGCCTGTAATAATTGTCACTGGCAATCCCTGTTTAGGGGCATCCATAACTGGTGATTCGGAAGTAACTGCTGATACCATAAGACGATGTTGAGAATAAGCGAACAATAAAATAGCACTCTAGACGGCAGTTAAAGCCCAAATAGAGATTTTAAAATGTAGCTGAATAGTCCAGAAACAACTAAGATAGGGATGCTGGACAATTATCTCTGTTGTTCTAATCTATTATTGCTTATATGGTTGTGTACATGACTCTAGTAACCTGTTGTACCTTAAATTTATCTCTAGTGCAGCGTGGCAGAAATAACTAGCCAGTGAAACCTTATTAAAAACCAGTTAAATTAACTTTCTTATCTCCTGCCTCCTGCTTCCTGCCTCCTGCCTTCTTGCACTAGTCGCCAGATTTTACCCTGGCTATAAGTCTACCGTCTGAATTTTAAGTTTTGAATTTTCAATTTTTAATAGCTTATGACCCTCTCTCTCTATAATACTCTCACCCGGCAACAAGAGCAGTTTACCACCGTCGAACCTGGACAGGTGAAGATGTATTACTGCGGTGTGACAGTATACGACTATTGCCATTTGGGTCATGCTAGAGCCTGCATAGTTTGGGATGTAGTGCGGCGTTATTTAGAGTTTCTAGGCTATCAAGTGCGCTATATCCAAAATTTTACGGATATTGATGATAAGATTCTTAACCGTGCGCGGGAAGAAAAAACGACAATGGAAGCGGTTTCGGAACGCTACATTCAAGCCTATTTTGAGGATATGGGGCGGTTAGGAATTAAAGAAGCTGATGAGTATCCCCGTGCTACCCACACCATGAACGGGATACAAAGGTTAATACATGATTTAGAACAAAAAGGTTTTGCTTATCCGTCTAATGGCGATGTATATTACGCTGTGCGGAACTTTGAGGAATATGGTAAGCTTTCCGGTCGTAAGCTAGAGGATATGCAAGCGGGGGCTAGTGAAAGAGTCAATGTAGAAGACCCAGAATATCAAAAGAAAAAAGATCCCTTTGATTTTGCCTTGTGGAAAGCGGCCAAACCAGGAGAACCCTTTTGGGAGTCTCCTTGGGGGAAAGGTCGGCCAGGGTGGCATATTGAATGCTCGGCTATGGTGCGCGATCGCTTGGGTGATACCATAGACATTCATGCTGGTGGTGCTGACTTAATTTTTCCTCACCATGAAAACGAAATTGCCCAATCAGAAGCCGTCACAGAAAAGCCATTAGCCCGTTACTGGCTACATAACGGCATGGTAAAAGTAGACGGTGAAAAAATGTCTAAATCCTTGGGCAACTTCATCACCATTCGGGAATTATTAGATCGGGGAGTTGACCCAATGGCTGTAAGGCTGTTTGTACTGCAAGCCCATTATCGCAAACCCATTGATTTTACCGATGAAGCGATCGCCGCAGCAACCAACGGCTGGCAAACAATAAAAGAAGGCTTACTATTTGGGCATCAATTTGGTAAACAATTGGGTTGGCACATAGAAACAGAAAATCAAAATCTGTCTCAGTCCCACATTGAAAACTTTAAAACCGCCGTCAACGATGATTTTAACTTTCCTGGTGGATTAGCAGTAGTATTTGAACTAGCCAAAGAATTACGTCGGGAAGGTAATATCTTAGTACATCAAGGTCAAACAGAAACACCAGCCGATGAACTATTAAAACAATGGCAAACCCTGTTAAAATTAGTAAATGTTTTAGGTTTAACCACCGAACCAGAAACAGAGAAACCTGCCCCCAATGGTTTAACTGATGCCGAAATTGAAGAATTAATTCAACAACGACAAGCAGCCAGAAAAGCCAAAAACTTTGCAGAATCTGATAAAATTCGTAACCAACTACAAGAAAAAGGAATCACCTTAATAGATAGTCCCCAAGGTACACGCTGGCATAGAAATTAATATAATTTTGCCAAATTCCCCTTACCTTTGCGCCTCCGCGCCTCTGCGTGAGGCAAAAAATATTTTTATTTAGAAAATTCCATCAAGAACTTTTAACTGTTCATTATTACTATGTTGTTAGAACTAAAAAAAGCAATAAATAACTTAAATATACCCGCCGATTGGGTAGGTATTCGCACCGTGAAAGAAACAGCCACAACTCGCTATGTTCGAGATGGCTTACCCCAAAATAATAGAAAATCCCTAACTTTAGGGGCAATGATAGAAGTAATGGTTAACGGTTGTATTGGTTATGCTGCTACCAACTCCTTAGATTTATCATCACTGCAAAAAACAGCCGAAATTGCTTATCAACAAGCATTAGCAGCCAGTGAATGGTGGATACATCCATTTACTCAAAAAATCCGCCCTAAAGTTGTTGGTGAATATAACTCACCTTATCTAGAAACATTAGATACTTTAAAATCCCAAGAAATCAACGAACTATTAATTAAAATTTGCCAGAAATTAAAACTTAATGAGCAAATTGTTCAAACTACAGCTAGGGTCAACACCAATCAAAAAGAAGTATGGTTTACCAGTAGTAATGATTCAGAAGTTTATCAAAAATTTATCTCACTCAATACTCATTTTGGTGCTATAGCCCAAGATGGAAATATTGTACAAAAGCGAACATGGAACGGAGAATATGCACATTGTTATCAAGGGGGATGGGAGTTATTAGAAGTTGAGACTCTATGGCAACAAGTTCAACAAATAGGTGAACAAGTTTTAGAATTATTAACATCTGATGAATGCCCAAATACCTGTACAAACTTGGTTTTAGCCCCCGACCAAATGATGTTACAGATTCATGAAAGCGTTGGTCATCCTTTAGAAATTGACAGAATTTTAGGAGATGAACGAAACTATGCTGGTGGTAGTTTTATTAAATCAAGTGATTTTGGGAGATTAGAATATGGTTCACAATTGATGAATATTACCTTTGATCCATCTGTCAAAGGTGAATTTGCTAGTTATGGATTTGATGATACTGGAAATGTCGCCACACGAGAATATTTAATTAAAGATGGCATTTTACAAAGAGGTTTAGGAAGTTTAGAAAGTCAAATCAGATCGGGTATTCCTGGGGTGGCCTGTGCCCGTGCTTGTTCTTGGAATCGTCCCCCAATAGATCGCATGGCTAACTTAAATTTAGAACCAGGAAATGCCAGCTTTGAAGAAATGATTGCGGATATAGAATATGGCGTTTATATGGAGGCAAATCGTTCTTGGTCAATTGATGACCAACGTTATAAATTTCAATTTGGTTGTGAATATGCGAAATTGATTGAAAATGGCAAATTAACTAAGACTTTAAGAAATCCTAATTATCGTGCCACCACACCAGAATTTTGGCACAGTTTAATTAAAGTAGGGAATAATTCTAACTGGCAAATGTACGGTACTCCTTTCTGTGGAAAAGGTGAACCTAACCAAGCAATTTGGGTGGGACATGGTTCACCTGTTTGTGTCTTTGCTAATGTTCAAGTTTTCGGTGGTGGAGAATAGAGTGCAGGGTGTAGGGGGCAGAGGGCAAGAAGAGGCAGGGGGCAGAGGGGCAGAGGGCAGAGGGGAAAGAAGAAGTAACTCCTTTTTTCCTAATGACTGATGACTAATGACTAACCCCCTATTGCCTGTTCCCTGTTCCCTGTTCCCTGTTCCCTGTTCCCTGTTCCCTAATGACTAATGACCAATGACCAATGACCAATGACCAATGACTAATGACTAACATGATTTTTGATTTAGAAAATTGTTTTAATCAATTATTAGAAACTCTGCTGATTAAAAAAGCAGAACATGAAGATTTTACTGTTAGATTTTACGCTGAAAATAGCCAATTTACCCGGTTTAACTGTGCGAAGGTTAGACAAAGTGGTTTAGTCGCTGACGGTTGGATAGAACTAACTTTAATGTCAGATCAACGTAGTGCAACAAATCAATTTCCTTTTACTGGTAATTGGGAAACTGATTGGTTAGTGGCTTATGCAGCTTTACAGGAATTACGGACGGAATTGCCTATTTTACCTGTAGATCCTTATCTAGTTTTACCTATGGGAAATAGTACAAGTAGAGAAGTAAATACAGGTAAATTATTAGCACCAGAAGAAATTATTACTAAGATTTTAGAACCTGTAGAGGATTTAGATTTTACAGGTTTTTATGCAGGTGGTTTTGTAATTCGGGCTTATGGTGATTCTAGTGGGCAAAAACACTGGTTTGCTACGGATTTATTTACTTTAGATTATTCTATATTTATGGAATCTGGGCAAGCTACCAAGGGAATTTTTGCAGGTAGTGCATGGGATGAAAATAAATTTTTAGCTAAAATTAATGAAGCAAAACAGCAATTAAAAATTCTTTCTCGTCCAGTAAAAGAGATATCAAAGGGACAATATAAAACTTATTTTGCCCCTGCGGCTGTTGCTGATTTATTGTCAATGCTTTCTTGGGATAGTATTAGTGAAGCAGATTTACAACAGGGAAATAGTGCTTTATCTGCTTTATCACATCAAGCGAAATTGCTGTCACCTAAATTTAATTTAAGGGAGAATTTTCATTTAGGTTTAGTTCCCAGATTTAATGAGTTGGGGGAAATGTCTCCATCAGAGTTAGATTTAATTAATCAAGGTAAATTAGTTAATACTTTGGTTAATTTGCGGACTGCGAAAGAATATAATAAATTGGCTAATGGTGCAAATATAGCAGAAACTTTACGCACACCAGAAGTTATAGCTGGTAATTTAGCGGTAGAAGAGATTTTATCGAGTTTAGGAACTGGGTTATTTGTCTCGAATTTGCATTATTTGAATTGGAGCGATCGCCAAACTGGTAGAATTACAGGTATGACTCGCTATGCTTGCTTTTGGGTAGAAAATGGCGAAATCGTCGCACCTATCACCAACCTCCGCTTTGATGAAAGCCTTTATCGCTTCTGGGGTGAAGAAAATTTGATTGATTTTACTAACTTTCAAGAAATTATCCCCGATGTAGGAACTTATGACAACCGACAATTAGGCGGCTGTTTAGTTCCGGGAATGCTGGTAAAAGACTTTACCTATACTTTGTAAATTTTTACGCAAGGGGAAAAGGGGAAAGGTGAAAGGGGAAAAACAATTAATTTGATTAATACTGTCTGAGTCCTGTGAATCCTTAAATCCTGTAAATCCTGATTCAGACAATATTATTAATTTTAATTCATATCTGATTCAGAACACCAGCCATTTTCTTGAATAACTATTTTAACTGCTGCTTCTAATTTTTGGAAAGCTGATAAAACCCGTAATGGGGAAAAATCATCAATTAATTCTGCTACTCTATGAACACTTTTATGTACTTCCTCTGATGAAAACTTACTTAATCTTCTCCCTTTTAAGCCACTAGCTAAACATAAAAGTTCATGTAATTTATTTTTGGGATCAGGTAGTTTTTCCAATATATTAATATGAGGTATTTCTAAAGGTTGTTTCCCATTAGGATTTCCCGCAGCATTTCTCAAGGCTTTTTCATCAAATAATAGCCAAGCTTCTTGCATCCGAATAGGAATAACACAAATAACAGGTGGTGTTATCACTGATTCTTTGATGGCTTCTGCTAATGATGCTTGAATTTCTGCTTCACGTTTTTGATATGTTTCTGTTTCTGCATCCCGGTGAATAAATAATAAATCACAAGGATATAGTTCTATACTTTTAATAATACGTTCTGATAGAATTTTTGGGGGTTGTCTTAAACGTCTTAAGTCAGCCCACTGAGATTTAATACCATAATTAACCTGATTTTCTCTTAGTAACCAAGTTAAAATATCCATTAAAGCTTTATCTGAACTTCCATCACTAAGAAAAGTATATTGTATTTCTTTCATAATTTATTCATCAGCTAAACCAGGAATTAATGATTTTAAATCTTCTCTATCTATAACTCGGTGGGGTTTTGATTGCATATTTTCTTCGGTATCATCTATAGGAATGGGGTTTAAATAAGCGAGTAATTCACCTTTAGAAATAATATTTACACCTTCGGGGGCTTTTTCTCGCCAGGTGTTAGGAAGACAACTAAAACTTAATCCTTTAAATCTTTTTCCTGAACTAACTTTTTCTCTCAATTCCGCAAATAATAAACTATCATCTGGAACTTGCATAACTACAGAAGGTGAGTGAGTATTAATAATAATTTGACGTAATGGGTTATCAATACCAACTGGTTCATTTACGTCTGTAGCCATTGCTTGTAATAGTTTAATTATTTTCGTAATTCTTTCTGGATGAATACCATTTTCTGGTTCTTCTAAACAGATTAAACCCTGTGCTTGAAAATCTAATGCTAAAACTACTAAAGCTAAAAAACGCAATGTTCCATCAGAAAGTGATCTGGCTGGGTATGATGTACCGTTTCTATCAGTAACCATTAATGTGAGAAGTTGACGGCTATCATCTTTGTCAATTTTGACTTCTCGCACATCATCAATTAATTCTGCTAAATAGTTAGATACTTGGCTATAAATTTGGGCTTCTGCTTCTTCTGCTGATATTTCATCATCTACATAATTTCGATTTTCTTTTGCTAGACGATAAAGTGTAGCTGCTAAGTGAGAACCATTCATACTTAATTTTTGAGGAGATATAAATTCATCAGGTTTCCTCATCGCAGAAGGTTCTAATTGAAGTAAATGCCAAGATTGCATTTCTTTTCTTGCTAATGTCACTGTTGGATTCAATCCAGCATAAAATAGTGCAGATAGTATGGTGCGTGGTGGATTTAATGGTTCTATAATAAACAACTTTTCCTTGTGCTGCTTAATTCTTTGTGGTTGGTTGTTTAGTTTTTCAGATAGTATGGTGTATGGTAGATTTAACGGTTCTATAATAAATAACTCTTCCTCATGCGGCTTAATTCTTTGTGGCTGTTTTCTTAATTCTTTCGTTGTGATTAAATTAAATACTTTTCGAGATTGTTTAATAGCTGATCTACGCCAATTGGTTTTATGATTAAACAGAAATGTATTTTGATTTTTACTAAATTTAATATTAAATAGTTCTTCCTTGATAATTTCTAATTTTCCTAAAGTAAGTGAATCAGGATCTGAACGGTAAGCCAAAGTTAGAGAATAGCGAAGAAAAGTATTATTAGCTTCTACTTTTTGTCCTAAATCATCTATTCCTTCTTTGGGAATAATCATTTCAGCTTCAAAAGACATTTCATCTACATATTCATCACCAACCCGATGAAATATACTTCTAATATCTGCTGTTGTTCCTCCTTCATCTCTGACGGATAAAGCAGCTTCAATTAATGGTTTCTCAGCGAGGGTGCTTAAAAATCGAATTGCATCAAATAAGTTAGATTTTCCGACACCGTTAGCACCAGCTATACAGGTGAAGGGGCCAAACCGCACGTCAACATCAACAAGATTTTTAAATCCAGATACTTTTAATCTAGTTAACATAATCTTTCCTCTGTTTAAAAACAGATGCAATCACTTTCTATAATTTTACTATTTTTGACAATTTTCAGGGAAAAGGGAAAGAGTTTGTATAATTAATTCTGTTTGAGTGCTGAATTTTTGATTTTGTCTCAGTATTTATCTTTAATGGCTTGATAATTTAATTGTGTACAGATGATTTGTTATTGTATAGATTTACAGAAAAGTGTTTTGACAATACAAGCCTTCTGGATGACGATGCATTGCTTTTTGATGACATATATTTAGTTGAGTAAATTTATGGATTGAAATAACTTTGGAATCACAAATTTATCTATTACTATCAACTAAATTAACGAGGACATCTTTACCCAGCAGAAAAATAATTATCAGTAAAGTTAGAAATTGTACTACTTGTAAATCCTCATGTATTGGGGAGTTTAGGAAAAACAAGAGCGCACCAACGAATGTTAAAACCAGGGGAATTAATACCAGTTGGATTAAATAAAGCGGTAAAGCCCACTCTGTGATTCTGTTTCTGAATTGAGAAAGAAAAACAATCATAAAAACAAAGTAAGCAATTCCTAACAAAGCATAAGTTAAGCCGAGTAAACTACTAAAATTGAAAACTTTATCCATCACTTTTTTTGCTAAGTTATCTCAATAAGTTGGCATTAAAAATATTCAGCTTTAAAAATTTGCTGAACTGTTAAATTTAATCAGGATATGCTGTAATTTTGAGTTTTGAATTTTGAGTTTTGAATTTTTAATTACTTACCTTTTTTTAGAGTTAGAGGTATTACGTTGGGGTGGGTTATCACCGCGCAATTGTTGGCGACCATTGGTAATAATGCGTAACATTTCTTTTAAATCTTGCTCGATGTTTTCAAGCACATTATCAGCATATTGATCGGCACCGTCTTCGATTTCTTGGGCTTGAGCGATCGCCTCTTTGCGGACTTCTTCTAACTCTTGCTGACAAGCCCGGCGCTGGTGCTCAATTTCCGCCATTGTTTCCTGCATCATCGCTTCACATTCTTGCTGCACCTGTCGCCGCATTTGATCAGCTTCTCTTTCCGCTTGGCGAATAATATCACTTTCCGCTAAGATTTGCGCTCTTTTGGACTGGGCTGCTTCTACTACCTGCTGTCCATATTCTTCGGCTTCGAGGAGAATTTCTTCCTTATGCGCCAAAATTTCCATTGCTTCTTGAAACACAGAAGGCAAAGACAAACGTATAAAGTCTAGCTGTTCTAATAATTTTTCCTCATCTACAATTGTTCTGCCAGTTAGAGGAATCCGCAAACCATAGAGAATGAGTTCCTCCAGGCGGTTAAGTTCCTGCTGAATGTCTACACCTCCTACTCTGGCAACATCCTCATTGTAGGGGATTCCGGGGTCGTAGTTGGGAGGTGTGGGGGTATTTCCATTGTGGTTGGGTTCGTAGCTAGGGATTTTTGGTTGTAGCATTGGTATATATCTAGAGCAATATGTGAAGGAACAAGGTGGTCAACAGAACCGCCAAACCTGGCAATTTCTTTTACTACACTACTACTTAAAAAACTATACTCATTAGAGGTGGCAAGAAACACAGTTTCGATTTGAGTTGATAGAGTTTTATTGGTGTGAGCCATTTGTAACTCAATTTCAAAATCAGAAACAGCCCTTAAACCCCGAATTAAAACTTGGGCTTGACGCTGATGAGCATAATTAACTGTTAGACCATCAAAACCGTCGGCTTCCACATTTGGTAAATGCTTAGTAGCTAAACGGATTTGTTCTAGTCGTTGCTGTACAGTAAAAAGTGGTGTTTTGTTAGGATTTCGTAGGACAGCAACTATCACCCGATCAAACAACTTGCTGCTGCGTTGGATGATGTCTAGGTGTCCCAAGGTAATAGGGTCAAAACTGCCGGGATAAATAGCAATCACAATCTCAAATACATCTAAATTTTATTTAGGTGATTATATAGACGGAATTTAACTGAACTTTCTCAAATTTAACATCTCCAGCCATAGAATCAAGGTGTTACCAAAAAACTGGGTTTAAAGCCCTGTCCTTCTAGGACGGCTTTTCGTTGACTTATGCTATAATACTGGCATGAAAACACTGAAGTTTAAACTGTACGAACATAAGCGGAATAGATACCTCAAGCGCATGATTAATATCGCCGGGGTCATCTATAACCATTGTATTGCTCTACATCGTCGCTATTATCGAATGTGGGGTAAACATTTAAGTTGTACAAAACTACAGTGTCATATCGCCAAATTAAGAAACCGTAATCCATCTTGGCAATTAGTAGGT
>DATGXB010000018.1:0-13112 GCA_035299225.1 Nostocaceae cyanobacterium
CGAAAAAACAATTTGACAGCCCGGTATAGCACTTTTGCTTATTCAGAATAATCTGTAAAAAATCAAATCTAAGCTAGTTTTCGTGTTGATTCCCTCTTATCTTATATGGTGCATTTTTTTGATCACCCCCTGAACGGTTACATTCATTATCTATTTTATTGATAACCTGAATAATAGAGTTTGGTACTTCTTCAAACCTCTCTTCTAATACCCAAATTACAGCTTTTTGACTGGTTTTGATTATTCCTATTTGAAAACCTTCTTTAAATCCTTTCTTAAACGCCTCTTTAAATGCTTCTTGATATTCTTTTTCTGTGGCTAATATTTCACTGCTATCTGCATAAAACATTTTTTTGGACTCCTGATAATTTTTAACTAGTGAAGATTGGCTAGAATAGAGATGGTAATTACTTTTCAATCAAATTCAGTTTTAATCGGCTGATTCTTCGCTGAGGATATCATCTAAAAGTTGTTGAAAATCTGCTAGAGAGGGAATTGTATTTACCCGTTTTATGAGAGTTTTCAAAAGAGGTACATCATTAATTTTATTGATATTATCAATCATGGTTTTTGGTAGTTCTTCAAACCTCTCTTTTAGTAAATCAATTAGCAGATCCTGGCAAGTTGTGATACTTCCTAATTGAACACCTCGTTCAATACCTTGTTCAATACCTTGTTCAATACCTCGTTCAATACCCTCTTCAATACCTTCTTCTTTGGCTAATCTTTCAATGCTGGTTACGTAACGCACTTTTTTGGCCTCCTCGTAATTTCTGATTTCGGTTTTAAAACTACTAGCGAGTTCTTTTGGTAAAACCATGATCCAGTCAATAAAGCGAAATAGTTGTCTGACATCTTGGCGACTGTAACCCCTTTCAAATAACATTTTTACTAGGGTTAACTTCCACTCTAATCTATTTTCTGGGTTGCGGTGGGTAGTTTTAGCTTTTAAATGTGCCATCACCACAATAGCAAAGGGGTTGTTATTGGTTTCTAAACTTTCCCACTCTTGCTCATAGTCTAACAATTTTGCAATGGGAAATTCTAAACTAACTCGACAGCCTCCTAATTCATAATTATAACTAGAGGGTCGCCAGTTTTCTTGTTCATCCGCTAACACGGCTAGGCTGATCACTCGCTTTTGATGACGGTCAAACAAGCGATAGTTATAAATATACATCCGTACCGGGAAATTACTGTCATATTGTCCTTGTACTTCTACATGAACTAATACCCAAGCTTCCTCTCCATTTAATAACCAAACTTTAACAACTTTATCCACAAACCGCCGACCAATTTCTGCATCTGGGTCAAGTTGCTGTAATTCTTTGTCTAAAAATTCATAGGGTTTTGTCCAGTCAATTTCGCTGTAAGCAAGGGGAAAGAAAAATTTGAGGAAACGGGGGAAATATGCCTCAATTATTTCTTTCCAGGGACTATCATAATCAGTAGATTGGTCAAACATTGCAAGATTTCTAAAATTAATTAAAACAAGAAATATCTTTGCGCCATTGGTAAAATTGTAGCGGGTTCACAAGTTAATAATTCTCCATCTGCTCGTACTTGATATGTTTCTGGATCTACCTCAATTTGTGGTAGTAAATCATTTAATTTCATATCCTTTTTGGTGAGTTGACGGGTGCCTGTTACGGCTACGGCTGGTTTTTGGAGTCCTATTTGCTGGGGGATACCCATTTCTAAGGCGATTTGCGACACGAAAGTTAAGGAGGTGCTATGACGAGCGCCTGCAAAACTGCCAAACATGGGACGCATAATTACAGGCTGAGGTGTAGGTATACTGGCGTTAGCGTCTCCCATTTGTGACCAAGCTATCATTCCCCCTTTTAATACTATTTCTGGTTTAACCCCAAAAAATGCAGGTTTCCACAAGCATAAATCAGCAAGTTTCCCTTCTTCCACTGACCCGACATACTGGGAAATACCATGAGTTATGGCTGGATTAATTGTGTATTTAGCAACATATCTTTTAGCTCGCACATTATCCGCTAACCCATCTCCGGCAAGGCTTCCCCGTTGTACTTTCATTTTGTGGGCAGTTTGCCATGTGCGAATTATTACTTCTCCTACCCTGCCCATCGCTTGGGAATCGGAAGCAATCATACTAAATACACCCAAATCATGTAATATGTCTTCTGCGGCGATGGTTTCTCGACGGATGCGGGACTCAGCAAAAGCCACGTCTTCGGGAATGCTGGGGTCGAGGTGATGACACACCATTAACATATCAAGGTGTTCATCTAAAGTATTGACGGTGTAAGGACGGGTGGGATTTGTGGAGGAGGGTAAAACGTTGGCTTGTCCGCATACTTTAATGATATCTGGCGCGTGTCCGCCGCCTGCGCCTTCAGTGTGATAGGTGTGAATAGCACGATTTTTAAAGGCATTTATGGTGTCTTCAACAAAACCAGCTTCGTTTAAGGTGTCGGTATGAATGGCTACTTGCACATCATATTGATCGGCGACGGTTAAACAAGTATCAATGGTTGCTGGTGTTGTTCCCCAGTCTTCATGCAGTTTTAACCCTATTGCACCGGCTTGGATTTGTTCAATTAATGCAGGTGTTTGGCTGGCGTTACCTTTACCCAAAAAGCCTAAGTTCATCGGGAAAGCGTCAGCCGCTTGTAGCATTCGGTACATATTCCAGGGGCCAGGGGTGCAGGTGGTGGCGTTTGTACCGGTTGCGGGTCCTGTACCTCCGCCGATCATAGTAGTGATACCGGAGGCGATCGCCACTTCTATTTGTTGCGGACAGATAAAATGAATATGGGTATCTATTCCCCCAGCTGTGAGAATCATTCCCTCACCAGCTAAAGCTTCAGTACCAGGGCCAATAATAATATCTACATGATCTTGAATATAAGGATTTCCAGCTTTACCAATTTTATGAATTTTGCCATTTTTAATGCCAATATCTGCTTTAACAACTCCCCACCAATCCAAAATCAAAGCATTAGTAATTACTAAATCTACCGCACCATCCGCATTAGAAATAGGAGATTGTCCCATCCCATCCCTAATTACTTTCCCACCACCAAATTTAACTTCGTCGCCGTAGGTGGTGAAATCTCTTTCCACTTCAATAAATAATTCTGTATCAGCTAATCTAACTCTATCGCCTACTGTGGGTCCAAAGGTTTCCGCGTAAGCACGACGATTCATTCTGTAACTCATAATTTTATCCCTCTTTTACGTAGTTAAAATATTAAAGTTGTCCGTTAATTTTATTGTTGAAACCGTAAACTTCACGGCTACCAGCTAAAGCAACTAAAATTACTTCTTTTTCGTCTCCTGGTTCAAATCTCACTGCTGTACCGGCGGGAATATCTAGCCGCATTCCTCGCGCTTTTTCTCTGTCAAAATGCAAAGCGGCGTTAACTTCATAAAAGTGAAAATGTGAACCAACTTGAATTGGTCTGTCTCCTGTATTTGCTACTAATAATTTTACAGTTTCTCGACCTGCATTTAATTCAATTTCACCTGCTGGGGTAATGATTTCACCTGGTATCATGATTGATTTTCTCCTAAGTTGATGATTGAAAATCTAAACAACCGATATTTAACGAGGTAAGATGTCATTTAAACATAATTGCAAATTGGGAAAAAGTGGAGATTTAATTGATTCATTCAATCGGTATTGTTCTTGGTTATAAACATCTTCTATTAATTGACAAACTGTAAAAGTTGGTTGTTTAGGTTTACCAATAAATGCGACACCCCCTAAACCTAAATAATCCACAATCCAATATTCAGCAATGCCTAAAAGTGCATATTCCTCCACTTTGCGAGCATAATCTGTCTCCCAATTACTGCTAACAACTTCTACCACTAATTTAATAGATTTACCCAGCGTAATTACTGGTTCTCGTTGCCAAAGTGGTTCTTGATCTAAAACAGTTTCATCAAGAACTATTACATCAGGACGACGTGCAGTGGCCACATTAGCAAAAGGATAAATTAAACAAGTGCGGGGAATAAACCAGGGTAATTTTTCTGTAAAAATGTGCATACCGATTTGCATTGATAATTTACTGCTTACCGTTTCATGTGGTCCGGTGGGTTCGATGTCAATTAATTCTCCATCTGCTAATTCATAGCGGGTATTGTCTTGATATTGGGTGAGAAAATCATCAAAAGTAAGTATCTTTGGAGAGATAAAAGTCATTGTGTGAATCTCCTAAAAAATAGACATTTTTTAATTATAAGTTAGCCGTAAAATCACAATTTTTTGATTTTCTCTAACGAATAGGATTATGTACAGTAACTAATTTTGTTCCGTCGGGAAATGTGGCTTCTACCTGTACCTCGTGAATCATCTCTGGTACACCTTCCATTACATCATCACGAGTTAATAAAGTTGTGCCATAACTCATTAATTCGGCTACCGTTTGTCCATCTCTTGCACCTTCTAAAATTGCCGCAGAAATATAAGCAACTGCTTCTGGGTAATTTAATTTTAGACCTCTATTTTTACGTCTTTCTGCTACTAAAGCGGCGGTAAAAATTAGTAATTTATCTTTTTCTTGGGGTGTTAATTGCATTTTTATTTTTCCTTTATATTTGCCAAACTCTGGGTAAACAATAACTACGATTTAACATGGAAATTCGCAGCATTTGCCAAATTTCTGTAAACCATTTTCGCACTTGTGCCGTAGAATTACCGCGATATCTACACAAAAATCCATGTTCTAAACGACTGACTCCTGCTGAAGTTGGCTGAGTTATAAATGAACGTGCTTTGTTAATAATTTCCCCATCTACGGGACTACCTACCCAAACGAGACTACCAACCACTGGGTTTCCTGCTAACCCGTGGGGACTAGAAAAAATCTCTTCGCTACCAGGTAAAATTTGCCTATCAATCCATAAGGGTATATCATTTTGCCAGATTTCGGTATGCGATCGCCATTCTCCCTGCACAAATTTCTCACCTCTCGCACTGCGTCCTAATCTCGTAATTTCCCAGCCAATAAAATGAGCATCAGTAGCTAAATTTACTCGTAAATCCTGGCGATAAACCCCACCATTAAATAAAATAGTTTCTTGGGGTAAATATTCCAAACAAGCGCCTGCATCAACTTGAATTTCTATGGTTTGTCTAGCTTGCAAACCATTACTTCTGTAAATCTTACTAGCTGCGGCAGTAGTAATTAATGCTTGTGATTGGGATTGGAGGTGAATTTGTGAAGAAAGGCGATCGCCTCCCACCACACCCCCAGCAGTATGTAAAATAATACTATGGCAAACTTTGTCACCTTCTGGATAAAAAGGACGTTGCACTTTTAAAGGTGCTTGATGATGAGAGTAAATTAATTCAGTTTTATTTTGACGATCAGCATACACTAAATTAAGTTTACCGTGCCAACCTTTTTCTATTTGTGTATTTCCAGTCATGTATAAAAATGGAACTTTATTTTATTTGCAATTTAACATGATTGTTTCACTAACTTGAAAAGAATTGTAATTTTACCAACTTCACCGTTATTTTGGTTGATTTTCAGGAGAAAATAGAATTGTATCCTTTCAAATCTGTGCATTTACCTGATCAAAAATTATGACAGCAAAAGTAATTAGCATTTGTAATCTCAAAGGTGGAGTCGGTAAAACTACAGTCGTCATGTCCTTAGCCGAATATCTGGCAGGCGACACAATGTATAATAAACGGGTATTGGTAATTGATTTAGATCCACAAAGTAATTTAACCAGTGCTTTAATGTCAGAAGAAGTTTGGGAATGGGAATATAATAATCGGGGTTTAACTTTACCTTTTCTGTTTCAAAATGCAGAATATATTTTAGCCAATCATCAAAATGACCAATTTATAGTTAAAGAAAATATCTCAAATGTCAGAAGTAAAAACTCTTTTAATTGTCTACATTTAATTCCCAGCAGTCCCAGATTATTTGAAGTACAGGAAACTTTGTCAGATAGTTCTGTTTTCATTTTGCGGGAAATTCTCAAACCATTATTAAAACAATATGATTATATTTTAATAGATTGTCCGCCCAGTGTAAATAATGTCATTAAAAGTGCATTTTACGTCAGTGATTTTTGTATTGTTCCCTGTGTTCCCAGTCGAATGTCAATTCATGGTTTAGAACTATTAATGGAGTTAATTGAAAGATTTAACCGAGACTACGAACACAATCTTAAACCAATCGGTACTTTAATTTCTCGTTATAACAACACTGTTTCCCACTACAATAACCTAAAGTTTATTACCGTTAATCCCTTCTTTCCACCCACCTTTTACACTAAAATCCCCGAAAGAGCAAAAATAGCCGAAAGTTTAGATTTTAATACTGTTTTGACTTATAAGCAAAAATATGGTGAGACTCACGAAGCCATGTTAAAACTAACAAAAGAATTTATCCAACGAGTCAAGAATCATTCAGTTTATAGCTCACAAATTGCCACTGTATCGTCATTATCTGAGGAAGTAATGATTTAATAGAGATTAAATTACTGGTAGGTGAATTATGGTTCAATTTTTACTAAAAACTATAACCTTTGCAGAATTTTTAGATTGGAAATCAGAGGAAAAACCCTATGAACTACACAACTGAGTAATTATTGAAAGTCCACAGCCACTAGGACCACATCAAGATATTACAGGTTTTTTAGCAAGAAAAATAACTGTAGAGTTTGATCGGCTAAATCTTCCTTACTTCATCCCTAAACAAGTATTAATAAAGCCACCTGAAAGCGAGTCTGGTTACTCTCCTGATGTTTTATTATTGAATCGAGATAACCTAATTAATGAACCACTTTGGCAAAAACAATCAACAGTAATTCAAGGTGCATCAATTCCTTTAGTAATTGAAGTTGTTAGCACGAATTGGCGAGTTGATTATTTAACAAAATTGAGGGAATATGTTCGCGTAGCGTCTCCGACAGGAGAGGAAATGGGTATTAGTGAATATTGGATCGTTGATTATTTAGCTTTGGGTGGAAGTCGGTATATAGGAAATCCTAAACAACCGACTATATCAGTTTATGACTTAATTGCAGGTGAATATCAAATTAACCAATTTAGAGAAAATGAGCGCATTATTTCCGCCATATTCCCAGAATTAAATTTAACTGCTAAACAAATTTTTCAAGCTGGGAGTTTTTAAAAATGCGATCAGCATAACTGATCGCACTTCCCGCTAAACCTTAGCCTTTGCGTTTAAATCAACAACTTCCTGTAACCGAGAAATAACAAAAGACTTCTCTAAATAAGACAACAAACCACCAGCTTTTGGCCCCCTTTCCTTATTCAAGAAAGATAGATAAATCGCCTTAAAAGCATTTGCTTGTTGAATTTGCAACTCCTTGGAAGTCGAGAATAATAAAGTCTGTAAATCTTCCGCATCCCAATTAGTCACACCTTGCAAATTCTCAATTAACTTAGACAAGTAACTAACTTGTTCCTCAGTTAACTCATTAGCCTTTTCTGGTAATTTATCCAAATACAGAACTAACTTCTCTTCCTCATCTGCATAATCTTGTAACCATTTTTGAGCAGATGCAATTCTCTGATTAACAATTTGTTGGTCATAATCAGTTAAAGCTTCCTTACTCCGTTGTACAACTTCCTCCTGAATATTTAACCGGGGAATTTGCAACAGCGAAATTAACGTACTAAAATCAAACGGTTGGAAAGCTTGAACGTCATCACCCAACTGAGCGTAAAATAGAGGCATTAACTCTTCTGTTAACTCTCCTCCATTACTTTGATACTTATTAATTAAAGTATCATAATCTCGGAATAAACGGGTAATAGTTTCATAATTGGGTGCAAAATTAATTACAGTTCTTGGCTGAGTTCTTAACATTAAAAACCGCAATAACTCAGGTGGTAATAAATCAGCAATTTCCTTTGCACTAGAACCCACACCCTTAGAAGAACTCATTTTCGTACCATTCACGAGAATAAATTCATAAGGAGAATGGAAAGGCGGTTGTTTTTGTAAAACTTTCCGAGAAATAGCATTAGCCACATCCCTAGAACCACCCTTTTGTGAGTGGTCTTTACCAGCCATTTCAATAGTTACACCCAACACATCCCATTTTGCCACCCATTCGACCTTCCAAGGTAATTTTCCATTGCCATTAAAAGGAGAAACCCAACCAGAATGACCACAACCTTGTACCCAGTCATAAGCATCTGGTTTACAAGTGTAAAAAACCTCTGACCCGTTATAGTCTGTAACAACAGTAGTGGCGATTTTACCGCAATTTTCGCAAACAACTTGAAAAGGATACCAATTATTTGGTCTTTCTGCTTTGCTTACCTCTTTATAAGCTTCTCTCACCAGATGAGCATTTTTGAGGAAAGTATCAATATAAGAATTAAGCTTACCAGAACGATATAAATCACGTAAGAAATAAGTTTCTGGTTTAATTCCTAAATACTCAAAAATTTCAAAAAATTCGCCAATGAAATATTTAGCATAATCACTAGCGCCATCACCAGGGGAAGGAACATTACACAGAGGAAATCCCAAATAAGGTGCAAATTTTTCCTGATCCAAATATTTAGGAACGGTATCTAGTGCGTCATAATCATCCACACCGTACAAAAACTTTACGGGCTTACCTGCGTGTTTCAATGCACGGTAAATAACATCATGAATAACCACACCCCGCAACGACCCGACGTGTACCCGTCCAGAGGGGGTTTTAGAATCATTAACTACCTGTTCACCTTGTGCATCAGCAGCGATTTTATCAGCCCAAAACATTTTGTTTTCTATCTTCTCACAATCCCTCCATTCTACATCTATGCTGATTACAGTGAATAGTTATCTCCAGAGGTAAGATCAACTAACTCGCCTTTAACTGAGCAGAATTACTCATCCAATCAATACACTTGTGCATCTGGTCGCGCATAGTTGCAGCATCCGCATGAAAACGCCGTCCATGTCCAGGTAAAACCCACTCAAAACTATAATTAGCCAATTTCTGCATAGATTTGGTTTGTTCTGTCCACGAATACCAGCAATAATCCTTAAATGCGGCTAATTGTTGTAAATCTTCTGACCATTCGAGATGATCACCCGTGAACAGAAACTTATTTTTATAAAGTAAAACTGTGTGACCTCTACTGTGTCCCGGAACGGGAATAATTAATATTTCTGGTGTGAGTTGGTATGGTTCAGAACCAGTTAATTTAATTTCTACATCCCTTGTTCCTGTAGTCACATCATCATGATGTAGAATGCGTTGACAATGAAAATGTGCAGCGAATTTTTGATGGTCTGCTACATCATCTTTATGGGTAAGAAACATATAACGAATTTCTCCCAATTCTTCTAATCGTTTAATTAATGGTGGAGTAAAGCGAGGAGAATCTATTAAAATGTTTCCTTCTGGTAATTGAATTAAATAACTAGCTGCACCAAAAGAACTTTCGGAATGATAGCCGCAATGGTAAACATTGTCATCTACCAAAATAGGTAAAGTTTGCTGTGCTGATTTAATATCTTTGGGCTTTTCTATTGTGCCAATGGAACTGGTAGGACAGGATAAAAGTGCTTGTAATGCGGCTAGTCTTTCTTTTTCATTGGTTGGTTGATGATAAACTGCGGACTGCTCATCAACTCGATAAAATACTTCTGAAGCCATCCAGCGACAGGTATCACAGTCAATACAAGTTGTATCAACATAAAAATCACCTTCCACATTTTGGGGACGACGCTGATCTAAATGAGCCATGTTAAATCCTGGGTTTTAATCAAAGGGAAGTTGATATTTTGATTTTAACAAATTTGCAGGTAGAGTCAGGATTTATAGGATTTAAGGATGTATATAATTTCCGCTATATAAATATGATTAGGCTGGTTTTTATAAAATTAATCTGCGGTTATTAAGCATTTGGCTTAGAGATGCCCATTTTACAAATACATGGGGATTTATAAAAAATTCTTAAGTTTTTGCGGTAAATAGTCTTGAATATTATACGGTGTCACTAAAAGTAACGACAAAAACAGATTAGGTGTGGAGTTATGGACAAGCTAGATCCTACAAACAAACCAAATATTGATACCTCTGCGGCTTGGGAGGATTACTGGAATAAAACCAAAAATTTATCTACCCCAATTTTATGGGAAGCTGAACCTGAAAAAGCTGCGGCTTTAGATTTATCCATTTTTCAAGAGTTTATGGATTCTCATTTACCTCTGATTGATTTTGCTTGTGGTAATGGTAAACAGACTCAGTTTTTGGCTCAACATTTCCCTCGTGTGATTGGAGTTGATGTTTCTCTATCTGCTTTAGCAATAGCCAAGGAGCAGTATAATGCAGCAAATATTGAGTATCATTTTTTAGATGCTTTATCTCTAGATCAGGCAGATTCTTTACATAATCAGATTGGTGATGCGAGTATTTATATGCGAACTGGTCTGCATCACATCCCCAATGAAAAACGTAGCCATTTTGTCAAATCTCTCAAAACTTTGCTAGGTCAAACAGGAACTTTATACCTGATTGAATTAAGTAAAGCATCAATTAATTTTTATAATAAGTTTTTTGAGGAAAATAAACAAATACCTTATGAGTTTGCAATTGTGATGGAACATGGTTTAAGACCTGGGACTATTGATATTGAAGATATATATGAACTATTCCCAGAGTTTGAACTTCTAAAATCTGGAGACACCGAATTTACAACTACTATTCGAGGACAAAATGGAGATTTTGTAAAAATCCCAGTTTTTTATGCAGTGATTCGCCGTAAATAATATCAAAGCTGGATTTTAGTAAATTTATCTTTACGTAACAAATAAATTAGACATTTTAATTGATGGTAGCGATCGCCTCTACATGAGATCCCTAATCAAGCGATCACTCATTTTTTATTTGCTAATTTTGAATTGAAAGCGATCGCTATTTTATTTCATAATCATTTTATCTCTGAGAATTAGATAGGCAATAGCGTATAATTTTTGAACAAGATATATAAGATATTTGCCAGGATGTGCTTCTGTAGAGAAACTAAACAAGCAATTTTAAACAATATTCAGGAGGCTATTCAACTTTATTTACTAAGTACCATGATTTTTGTCAATTAATCAAAGTTATGTTATAAATAATTTTAAGTTGAGACAATATTAACTATGAGTGAAATTATCTTTATAGTCGAAGAAGATCCAGATGGTGGCTACACAGCAAAGGCGTTAGGAGAATCAATTTTTACTCAAGCTGAGAATATGGAAATATTACGGGATATGGTTCGGGATGCTGTTAGATGTCATTTTTTAGATGAACAAAACCGTCCTAAAATTATCCGGTTACATATAGTCCGTGATGAGGTAATAGCAGCGTGAAAATACCAAGAGATTTATCTGGAACTGAGTTAATTAAATCTCTTGCTTGTTTAGGGTATGAAGTTAGTCGTCAAACTGGTAGCCATATTCGCTTAACGACTCAACGAAATGGTGAGCATAATATTACTGTTCCAGCCCATGATCCTCTTAAAGTGGTTACACTTAATGCGATACTCAGAGATATTGCATCTCATCATGGGTTAAACCGTGAAGAATTAGTGATACTACTGTTTTCATAGATATTAAAATTATCTATAAGCAGCTAATTTTGCATATAATTCTTGATTCTGTTCCTGTGCTGCTTGACGTGGTTTTTCAAATTCAGTTTCACCTGCTTTTAAGTAGGTATCAATTACTGTTTTGTTAGACAAATAAAAAGCTATAGCACCATAAACCTGCTCAAGTTTTAACACCAGAAAACTTTGAATAATACTTTCGGGTGTATTACCCTTCAAGAAGGCTTAAACTAAAGAATCTAAGGAAACACGGCTATTTACAATCCACTAACCATTGTTTCGATATTCAACATATTGTTTATGAATAACTGGTGTTGCTGTCATATTTTTACTAAAATCAATATCTGAGTTTTTATTTTAATATTTTAGCATCTAGGCACTGATTAACAGTAATCCTAGTGATGATTATAAATAATTTTTTATTTGCTAATTTTGAATTGCAAGCGATCGCCTCTCTATCTCAGATCAAGCGATCGCTATTCACCCTAACTCACCAAAGAATGTATTTGACTGATAATTGCGGTAACTAAACGATGGGTAATAGGTAAGCTATCAATAACCATTCCCAAACATAACAGCATCATGTAAGAAATGGAATACAGAAATAACTCTCTAGCTATAACCCTATTCTCTGGGTTTTGTAATAACCGCCAAGATTTATGTATAAAGATACCCCCTAAAGCTAGGGCAATCAAGGCATAAACTAAGCCTGTTACCCCCAAAGGATAAAACAGCAATACTGTGGCTGTAACTGTGACAACGGTGTAAAACCAAATTTGTCTAACTGTGGCTTGATCCCCGGCAACTACTGGTAACATTGGTATACCAACTTTTGCGTAATCATCCCGAATCATCAAAGCCAAAGCCCAGAAATGGGGAGGAGTCCACAAAAACACAATGGCAAAAATCAACCAAGCTGCCCAACTCAAAGTATCCGTAACCGCAGCCCAACCAACTAAAGCCGGAATCGCCCCAGCCGCACCACCAATCACAATATTTTGAGTGCTATTGCGTTTTAGCCAATGGGTATAAACCAAAACATAAAACACAATCCCAGAAAATGCTAAAAGTGCAGCCAACAGATTGGCAAAAACCGCTAACAGAGTAAAAGAAAGAATAGCCAGAGCGATCGCAAACAGTAAAGCATCTCGCGTTTGCACTCTCCCAGAAGGAATAGGACGATGGCGCGTCCGTTCCATCTCATAATCTATATCTCTGTCGTAAATACAGTTAATAGTTTGAGCACTGGCAGCTGCTAAAGTACCACCGAGCATTGTCACAATTAACAACCAAGGGTCAACTTCACCCTTAGCCGCAATCCACATACTACCAGCCGTAGTAATTAACAACAGGGGAATAATCCGGGGTTTGGTGAGTTGGTAATAACTTTGTACGACTTGGAGAAACGTTTCGTGATGCCCACGAGAGACATTAGTCTCAATCATTTTGACTTGATTTCCTCAATATTTCAAAAATTTTTGGGAACAGGGAACAGGGAACAGGGAACAGGGGGAAGAGGCAGGGGGGCAGGGGAGCAGGGGGCAGG
>DATGXB010000019.1:0-11991 GCA_035299225.1 Nostocaceae cyanobacterium
CTGCCCCCCTGCCCCCCTGCCCCTCTGCCTCTTATCATGCACTTTCATAAATCTCCCTTACCAACTCCTGCACAACTGCTTGATAGTTCGACTTCCCACCAAACCAAGCAATAATTTCTAAAGGTTCTCCCAAATCTTTAAAAGATGATGCTTTTAATACTTTAATATCTTCTATTTGCTCAATCCCCTCATCTGCATATTTATCTAACAAAGCCTCTAAAACTATCTTCACTTGTTCACCATATTTAGTAAAATAATTGCGCTTACGGACATTATTAGCCCTTTCTTTGCGAGTCAAAGGAGGCTGATCATAAACAATATGACAAATTAAATCTAACGGGTCAAAATCTTTCCCTACTTCCTGTTCTAACGCTGCTAAAACTATTCCCTGTTCCTCCAACTCCTGAATAATTACCTGCTTCTGTTCCGCATTATTCCACTTTTTCAAAAAACCATCTAAAGAAGCATATTTCTGATTAACTGTTTGGCGAGTATAATCTTTAATAGATGCTGTAATTAGTTTCCCATCTTTACCATAATATTGTTCCCGCACCACAGCAATATTAACCTCTGCATCCTCTACCACATACTTTTCCCGCTTGCTTTTCTTGACTATTTCCCCATCTTCTATTACCCCTTCTTGCTCATCCGGGGGCTGTATTGGTTGACCTGGTTTCGGCTGATAAATTTGTACAGGTTCGCCATCAAAATCAGGATCATTAAATGATTCCGTCGCTCGTTTAAAATCTATAATTGTAAAAAACATTTTCCCGTAATCTTCATCAATTCTTGTCCCCCTGCCAATAATTTGTTTAAATTTACTCATGGACAAAATACGCTGGTCTAACACAATTAACTTACAGGTTTTTGCATCTACCCCTGTAGTTAATAATTCCGAAGTGGTGACAATAGTCGGGTAAATACTTTCCGGGTCAATAAAATTATCTAATTGCGCTTTCCCCTCCGCATCATCCCCCGTTATTCGCATAATATAATGTTTATTCTGTGCCACTAAATCAGTATTTTCATTTACTAAAGCCCTTCGCATCCGTTCCGCATGATCTGTATCTTGACAAAAAACAATAGTTTTGGCAAATCTATCTGTAGACTTCAAATAATCAGAAACAATTTGCGCTACTAATTCCGTTCTCGGTTCTAAGACTAAAGTCCGGTCAAAGTCTTTTTGATTAAATACTATATCAGGAATTTCTTTACCATATTTATCCCTTTGTCCCGGTTTCGGTTTCCAGCCATTTAAATCTGTATCCAAATCAATTCTAATCACTTGATAAGGAGCTAAAAAACCATCTTCAATTCCTTGTTTTAAGGAATAAGTATAAATAGGTTGACCAAAATAATCAATATTAGAAATATCCTTGGTTTCCTTGGGTGTCGCAGTTAAACCGATTTGGGTGGCACTGTGGAAATGTTCTAAAATCTCTCGCCAAGCCGAATCTTCCGCCGCACTCCCCCGATGACATTCATCAACAATAATTAAATCAAACAAATCCGGTTCACATTGAAGATAAATATTTTTTTCTTCTTCCGTTCCCGTTATCGCTTGATATAAAGCCAAATGAATTTCAAAAGCTGGATCTATAGTTCTATTTTTAATTTTGGTCATCTTTGAACCAAAAGGTTTAAAATCATTCACCCTAGTTTGATCAACCAAAATATTCCGATCTGCTAAAAATAAAATCCGTTTTTTCGCTCCCGACTTCCACAACCGCCAAATAATTTGAAATGCTGTAAACGTCTTTCCCGTACCCGTAGCCATCACCAACAAAATCCGCTTCTGTCCTAATGCGATCGCCTCAATAGTCCGATTAATCGCCATCTCTTGATAATATCGGGGCTGTTTTTTCTCAGGACTGGGATAATAATCTTGCGCTACTATCTTCTCAACTTCCGAGTTTATCCCCTTCCAATCACAATACTTGCGCCATAATTCCTGCGGTGTGGGAAACTGATCCAGAGGGATTTCCACTTCCCTTGGTCCCTGCGTCACCGTTGTATCGTGCATCAGAAAAGCATCACCATTGGAACTAAAGATAAAGGGAACTTTGATGATCTCCCCAGTGGCGATCGCTTGTTGCATTCCCGCACCCACACTATGATTATTATCCTTGGCCTCAATTACCGCCAACGGTATCCCAGCCTGATAATACAACACATAATCAGCCCGTTTTTGCTTACCCCTACTAGCCAGCTTTCCCCTAACAATCACCCTCCCCTTAGTCAGCGTCACCTCTTCCCGAATTTGCGTGTTAAGATCCCAACCACACCGCACCAAAGCAGGTGTAATGTATTTTGTACAAATATCTCGCTCACTCAGAGATTTCTTATTTATTTCTGCTGACATAGTAGCTAAGACTTAAAGAGGATTGGCGGTAAAATCACCCGGACGACTGTAAAAAATCTTCGTCTCTAACTGCTACTATACCCTTTTTCTCTGCTTAAATCTATACATCGAGCAAAAAACACTAAGCAAAAAGAAAGGATGAGCGATCGCACTATCCCAAACATCAAAAGTTATATTCTTAATCTAAAATGGACGTAACTGGATTCGAACCAGTGACCTCTACGATGTCAACGTAGCGCTCTAACCAACTGAGCTATACGTCCGCTTCACACATTTATTAGATATAGCACACACTTTATTAAAAAGTCAATACCCAAACCAAAATATATTACAACAGGGAACAGGGAACAGGGAACAGGGAACAGGGAATAGGAAACAGGAAGGTTGAAAGTTTCTTTGTATAAGGGTTTGTTCCAAAAATTTGTACCTCATTTACCTAAAACGGGCTGTAATTATTTTTCTATTTCCTTCAACTTTTTCTTAGCAAAAACTAACAACTCCTGAGCTTTGGGATAAGCAGTTGTACCATTTTGCACCTTTTCCAAATTGCTGATAATGCCGCGAAGTTGACCCTTAACTTGATTGAGATTGATATCTTGGGGATTATTAGGCAGATACTTGAGTAAAGATTCAATCTCGCTTTCTGCCCTGGCTAAATACTCAACCGCTTCCCTTTCTGCCCGGTTTCTAATTCTCACCTGGGCTAAATTTGCCTGATAAGTGGCTAATAACTTTTGTGAATCCCCATAACTAGCACCATCATTCGGAGAGATTTGTTCTAAACGGTTAATGGCTTCTTCCCAAAGCTTTTCTATCTGTTCCCATTTAGTGGCACTATGGGGCGGCTTTTGACTGATTGTAGCAGCTTGCCAAGCAAATTGTTTGGCTGCATTGACTAAAGTATTAACCCGTTGATTATCTACCAAATTACCGCTAATTTTTTCTAATTCTGCCCTATCAGCATCTAGTTGAGTGCGGGCAGTTTGTCCGGCTAGGGTATCTCTAGGAATTTGTTCTAACTGATTTAAAGCTACACGCCAACCACTGACAGCAATTTGTTTATCTGTATCTGTTGCAGCTTGTTGATATTGCTGTTTAACTTGGTTGAGAGACTGAGTAGAATTAGTTAATAATGTTTGAGCGTTTTTCTCTTGAAACACCTTCGCCTGTAAAAATCCTACCTTCTGACGAGAGGTATTATAGTTATAAACACTGAACCGCCAATCATACCATTTATACTGCTCATACCAATCATCAATCAAGTTAATGGGGATTTGGTCTAAATATTTTTTCGCTTCTTGTAGTCTTTCTTCCCCTAAAGTTAAATCTGCGCTGCTGGTAGCTTTCTCAATTAATTGTTCCGCCTGTTCTAAGGATATCAAAGCCTGACGGTAACTGTTATCAATATTGATATAACTGGGTGCTAATAAAAATGAGGCATTCTTCGCTACAGGACGGCGAATTGCTGGATAAGGTAAGTTAGCTATCCAAATCACTCCCGCAGGAATACCTAAGATAACGGTGAGCACAAAGAGTTTAACAAAAATGCTTCCTTTGGCTTTCTTCGGTTTTGCTTGTGTATTTGCTTGAACCATTGATAGTGAGATGCAAAGGGTCTGAGTTCATTATTACTCAGTTATTGGGTAAATTTACAGTTCATTGTAACTTGTTTTTATATTTGTCGCAATATGTCCTGAATAAACACATCAAGATAATGCAGCGTCAAAAAGAGATAGTGTTTAAAACTAGGCTTTCAGCTAGATAACTTTACTTTTGAATATCTTAATTAATCTTAATACTTCCCGCTTCACAGTCACGAAACCAGGTTTTTACAGCTTGTCCTATGGCGCTATCACTGCTTTCTCTGGGTGGGGAAATTGGTTGTTTAACGGGATATTCCCCTGTTTGGGTATACATGGTGACTACTTGCCAGCCAAAGGGAGTTTTAGTTAAAAATACTCTGTGAAATTGTTGTGATTCTACGGCTTTTCTGTTTAAATACTGCCGTTCTAAGGTGGTGAAAAATACCTGCTCTACTCCTTCGGAAGCATATCTATCACCAGTTTCTAAATTAGGGTTTAAGGGGAGGGGCTGAAATTCTGGTTTACCTGCGACTAAAACATAGGGGAAAATGTCAACTTTGCGACTCAACCGCCGAGCCCGTTGGGTGGCACGGTTGGCGTAACTGGGTAAATCCCGCATTAAATATGTAGTTAATGTTTCTAAATTTTCCTGCTGACAAATTAGCTTTTTTGTGGCGTTGGAAGTTTGAGCAAATACCAAAGAATTAAAGCCAAAAGAAATGAACACCCAAAAAGCAACTATTCCAAAGTGACCAAAATAATTATTCATTTTCATCAACTATTCCCCCCTCCCTTTTCTTCCCTGTTCCCTGTTCCCTGTTCCCTGTTCCCTGTTCCCTACTGTAATTCCTCTATAATTTTCTGCCAAGCTAGTACAGGGTCGGGGGCGGAGGTGATGGGACGACCGATTACTAAATAGTCTGCACCAGCTTGGACGGCTTGGGAAGGGGTGAGCGATCGCTTTTGATCTCCTTTTTCAGCCCACACCGGACGCACCCCCGGACACACCAACAAGAAACCAGCTTGGCAAATTTGGCGTAGCTGTGCCACTTCTTGGGGGGAACATACCGCCCCATCTAAACCACTGTTTTGGGCTAATAATGCCATCTCTAAGGCGTATTCGGGTAACTCTAGGGGATTTTTTAACTCCAGTGCCAATTGACGGGCAGAAATGCTAGTTAACAGGGTGATGGCGATAATTTTGGGGGGCTTGTTGGCGGTTTCTACGGCTTCGGCGGCGGCTTTGAGGGCATCACTACCGGCGGCAGCATGAACCGTTAATAAATCTACGCCATATTTAGCGGCTGACCGACAAGCGCCGGCAACGGTGTTGGGGATGTCGTGAAATTTCAAATCGAGGAAAATCCGCTTTTGCCGAGATTTTAACACTTCGATAATTTGCGGACCCGTGCTGGTAAACAGTTCTAAACCCACTTTCCAAAATGTGACTTGGGGAAATTGATCAATTAAAGCGATCGCCTGCTCCAAGTCTGCCACATCTAACGGTACAATCACCCTGTCTGCTGCCTGCATTTCTCGCCCCTGCTATGGTACTAAGCGGATAAATTTATTTTTACCCAACTGTAAAACTTTACCGTATAAATCATTGGCTTGCTCAATTGTGATGTCTGGGTCAGTGACTTTTTCCCCATCCAAACGCACACCACCCTCTTTCATTTTCCGCTTGCCTTCACTGGCACTTTGACATAAACCCGTCGCACCCAAAATAAAAGCTAACTTAGCAGGAAACTGGGGAATATTAGCCAAAGAGAACTCCGGCACATTGCCTTTTTCTACCTCATCAACCGCCTGTTGTCCATGATATTGGCGGACGATTTCCCGTGCTAGGAGGAATTGGCGATCGCGTGGATTTTCGGGCAAACTATCCAAAGGTAAATCTGTCAACAGTTCAAAATATTGAGGTAACAAATTATCAGGAATCCCTTGCAACTTCTGATATTTATCTGTTGGGTGTTCCGATAATCCCACATAATTACCTAAAGACTTAGACATTTTTTGCACCCCGTCCGTACCAATTAAGATTGGCATCAACAAACCGAACTGGGGTTTTTGTCCAAAATGCCGTTGTAAATCTCTGCCTACAGCAATGTTAAATTTTTGGTCAGTTCCCCCCAATTCTACATCAGCCTCCACCGCCACAGAATCATAACCCTGCATCAAAGGGTAAAGGAACTCATGTAAAAAAATCGGATTCTCTTTTTTATAACGTTCCGCAAAACCTTCTTTAGCTAACATTTGCCCGACGGTCATGGTTGAAAGCAACTCTAGGATTTTTCCCAAATCCAAGCGGGAAAGCCATTCCGAGTTATAAAGCACCTCCAACCTACCTGGCGTGTCAAAATCCAAAATTGGGCGTACTTGGTCAAGATAGGTTTGAGCATTGCGCTTAACATCCTCTTCTGTCAGCTGACGGCGTACCTCAGACTTACCTGTAGGATCACCAATACGGGCGGTAAAATCTCCAATAATTAATACGGCTGTGTGTCCTGCATCTTGAAAAGCTCGCAGTTTTCGCATCGGTATGCTATGACCTAAATGTATTTCCGCCCCTGTAGGATCAATTCCATACTTTACCCTTAAAGGGCGATTTCCTTTTTCCAACCGTTTTTCTAAACTTTCCGTTTCCTTGTCTGACTCGTCAGGTTGGGGAAAGATTTCCACCACACCGCGACGCAGCCAAGCCAAATTTTCCGCCATATCAGGAATTTACTCTTTACTACACTTTGAACAATATACGTTAGCTTAGTGATATCTATGGGGAAAAGCTCCATTGTTTTCTCTGCCAAGCCACTTTCATATTTTAAAACAACGCTAAATCAATAACTTTTGGCTTTTTAGTTCGCCGCAACTACTCAATTTACAGCAGGGAGAGGCGATCGCTTTTCGGTGCTGGTATCTTGTGAAAGCCCGACCTGATCAAATTGTGCAGATGTAAAATATAACTGTCACACAAAGAGGTGTTAACTATGGTTCAAGCCTTACCGAAACCAGTAACCTTTGACCAATTTATCGAATGGTATCCCACCACAGGCACACGCTACGAACTACACAACGGAGTAATTGTCGAAATGAATCAGCCACTAGGGGAACACGAACTGATCACCATGCTACTAGGTCGTAACTTAACAGCACAAATACTTCAGAAAAATCTTCCCTACACCATTGCTAAAAATGCCTTTGTTAAAGCACCGGAAACAGAATCAGCTTATTGTCCTGATATTCTGCTACTAAATCCCAGTAACTTAGTTAACGAACCATTGTGGCAGAAACAATCAACAGTTACTCAATCAGCTTCCATTCCTTTTGTCGCTGAGGTTGTGAGCTCTAACTGGGGTGTTGATTACGGTAATAAAGTTAGTGACTATGAAGCGATCGGCATTCCCGAATATTGGATCATAGATTACTTAGGAATAGGAGGTAGAAGATTTATCGGCAGTCCTAAACTACCAACACTCTCTATTTATTCCTTAATCGAGGGAGAATATCAAGTCAATCAGTTCCGGGGTGATGACCTGATAATTTCCCCAACATTCCCAGAATTAAATTTAACCGCTCAAGCAGTTTTGCTCACTCAATCATAATCATCAATCAAAATATTTCACCGGATTAACTGGCTGACAGCTTGGGAGATAATTTAGCCACAATACTAAAATATTATCGTCATTTCTGGATAACTTGGGGGGTATGCCCTGATTTTTAACCCACTACTCAATTACTACTCTAATAACCGCATAAAACCCTAAAATAGCGGTTTCTCTGCCAAGCTAATATAATTGCAAAAAATTAACACCCCTGTTGCATTGCTTGAATTACTATTTATATTTACAAGTGAGGAAGTGAAATCGCCGTGTCTTCTAGGACTTTTGTAGACAAACAGCCACAAACTGACGTTTCATCAGGCTTCGAGTTCTTAAAAGGAGTCGGACAAATAACTGGTGGAACTTTATTATCAATCACCATGCTGGCAAGCTCAATTATTGCTGGGGGACTGGTTGGCCTAGCTATTAGTTTTCGCAATTTGCCAGATGTGAGAGAGTTACGCACCTTCTCCCCTTCAGAAACTACATTTATCTACGACATAAGAGGTAAACTTTTAACTAGTATACACGGGGAAGCTAACCGCGAAGTTGTCCCCCTAGACCGAATTTCTCCCAATTTAAAACGAGCAGTATTAGCCAGTGAAGATAGTCACTTCTATGATCATCATGGCATTAACCCTACTGGTGTAGGGCGGGCGGTGGTGGTTAACTGGACATCAGGGGCAGTGCGGGAAGGTGGTTCTACTATCACCATGCAGTTGGTAAAAAACCTGTTTTTGAGCCAAAAGCGGGCTTTTACCCGAAAGTTAGCAGAAGCAGTATTGGCCATCCGCTTAGAACAAATTCTTAGTAAAGACGAAATTTTAGAAATGTACCTCAATCAAGTATATTGGGGTCACAACAATTATGGTGTGCAAACCGCAGCCCGCAGTTATTTTAACAAATCTGCTGAAACTTTGAATTTGGCTGAATCAGCAATGATGGCGGGTTTAATTCAAGCACCGGAAGAGTTTAGCCCCTTTGTTAGTATGAAGGCAGCTAAACAGAAGCAAAAAGAAGTTCTAGGACGGATGCTGGAATTGAACTGGATCACCGAGAAAGAGTATAATGAGGCATTAAATCAAGAAGTTAAACTAGGAAAAATTAAATCGTTTCAAGGGAGTGCCCTACCCTACATTACTAATTCTGTGGCGCAAGAGTTGGTGAAAAAGTTTGGACGGGAAACCTTGTTAAAAGGTGGAATGCGTGTGCAAACTACCGTTGATTCTAAATTCCAATTAATGGCTGAGAATATTGTCAATAAATGGCATAAACGGTTAAGTGGACAAGGTTTATATAAAAACCAAATCGCTTTAGTGGCAGTAGATCCCCGGACTCATTTTGTTAAAGCTTTAGTGGGGGGTGTGGACTCCAAAGCCAGCGAGTTTAACCGGGCTACTCAAGCCTTACGTCAGCCTGGTTCTTCTTTTAAACCATTTGTTTATTATGCGGGTTTTGCTAGTGGTAGATATACCCCAGATTCTATAGTTGATGATAGCCCTGTGCGGTATCGTGACGGTAATGCTTGGTATAGTCCCCGTAACTATGATGGGGGATTTTCTGGGCCGATGTCTATTCGCACTGCTTTGGCTCAATCTCGGAATATTCCGGTAATTAAGGTGGGGAAAGCCATAGGGATGAATAAGGTAGTAGAAACTGCACGGACTTTAGGTATTTATAGCCCGATGGAACCGGTAACTTCTTTACCTCTAGGGGCAATTGGGGTGACACCTTTAGAGATGGCTAGTGCTTATGCTACTTTTGCTAATTATGGTTGGCAGTCACCGACAACAGTAATTGTCCGGGTGACAGATAGTAAGGGTAATACTTTATTAGATAACACACCTAAACCTCAGTTAGTGCTTGACCCTTGGGCTTCGGCAGCTATTATTAATGTAATGCAATCGGTAGTTACTGATGGGACTGGTAAAAATGCGGCTATAGGTCGTCCGGCGGCTGGGAAGACGGGAACGACATCTTCAGAAAAAGATATTTGGTTTGTGGGAACTGTACCGCAATTAACCACGGCAGTGTGGATTGGCCGGGATGATAATAAACAGTTAGCTAGTGGTGCTACTGGTGGGGTAATGGTTGCTCCCATTTGGCGCGAATTTATGTTACAGGCTTTGAAGGATACACCTGTAGAACAATTTAAGTCTCCTTCTCAGTTTCCCCGTCCTCGGTCTTAGCAGGGGTAGTGAGTGCAGAGTCAAGAGTGTGGAGTAAAAATCATTTATTCCTCCCTGCCCCCTGCTCCCTGCACCCCTGCCTCTTCCCTCCTAATCATGGCTTTTGATCTAGTTCGTTTTTCATCCGTTCTAGGGTAAAAGTCATTTGCTCGAACATTTGTTGGGGAGTGATGCCAAATTGACTCAGCTGGGTTTTAAATTGCTGTACTGTCATTTGGGCCATAAAGTCCTCTGATAGCTCGAAACGCTTCATAAAGATGCGATATCGGTCCATCATAGCTTCCATTTGTTCAATAAACAGCTTTTTGCCTTCACGGTCAAATTTACCGTAACCTTGACCAAGCTTGATTAATGCTTGGTAATCTTCAAACAGCTGTTTTGCTTCTTGCTGTACTATGTCTGATTCAAAAAATCCCATTTTACCTATATACAACTGAGTTTTTTGCCTCAGTAGTCTAAAGTTTTGACTCTATTCTTATTCTAGTGTAGGGGATGATGATTCAAGATCAGATGGAAGCTGTGTACGGTTTTTTACCGAAATTTCCCGACTTGACTTAGGAATCTTGACGAAATAAAAACCTCCCTAGTAAACCAGCTATTCCTACGGCTTTTGCCATAGATTGGGGTTTGGTGTTTTCTGTTGGTTCAATATTAAGTTTTGTTGCGTATTTTAAAGCTAGGGGTTGTTTGGGGTTGAGTTTTAGTGCTTGGCGGATGTAGACTTTTGCCATGCCAGGAAAATTTTGATAAAAATGTACTACTCCTAGTAAGGCGTGATAGTCGCTATTATTTGGTTCTAATTTAATTGCATCTCGCACTTCTTGAACGGCGATCGCCCATTTTTTTTGTTTTGCGTATTCTAAGGCTCGTTCATAATGCCTTTGAGCATAGCAAATTGATTCAATTTTATCATGCTCTGGGGTGGGGGCTGTTATAATAGTTTCTCCTGGTTTGATTTCCTGGGAGATGCTTCTAGCTTTCGCTGCTTTGGGTAGGGATAGGTAAAGTAAGTTTAAGGTATTCAATTCTTGGGTGATTTGATACAATTGGTCGAAAGATTGATACTGATTTTCTGCTTGAGAGGCGATCGCTTGTTCATATATTGGCTCTGCTTCTAGTGCGGTTTTTGTCAGTATTTCTCCAATATTCGCCATTGACAAAGATAAAACTTTCTGATTATCTAAATTTGTAATATGCGTTCGTAAAATTGCTAATGTATCACTCCGCTTTGCTGTCTGCTTTAATTTCTGATAAGCTGGGTTTACCAAGTTAGTCAATATTGCTGCTGCTAATTGCTGGTTTTGATGGTGATTCTTAGCATATTGGTCAGGATGTAAGAGTTTTGCTAATTGATGATAGCGTTTTAAGATTTGACGGTCATTAGCGTTAACAGAAATTCCTAACACCGCATAAGGATCTATTAGGAGTTCCAGCCATTCTGATGGTAGAGTCTTCTGTAGCATTTTAGTAATTAAAAATATTGGCAATTATTATGTTGATATAATGATTGATTGTTGCTGTATCTAAACTGGAATTAGATTAATCAATGGTTAGCATTGAATGATTCTATCTCAGGGTAGATTGTGTAATTTTAAAACAAATCTTGTGGTTGTCACTGATGATGTTAACTGCAAATTTGACTTTTCACCTCAAGCAATTTCATGACTTGGAAGGAGTTGATAGTTTCAGATTTTGAAAACATTAATTCAGTATGATGGGATATTTTTTCAACCTACCTCATCTAAAAATCTTTTTGTGGATAGCTAACGGCTGAATGCTTGGTGAATTTGCTACTATGTCTGGTTGAATCTGAAGCTATAATCATGCTAGGAGTTAAAAGAAATGATGTTAAATAAACGAAAAAGCCGTAATATTACTATTATTTTAGCGTTTGCTGGAACTTTAACTATTTCAGGTTTACATAAATTTTACTTAGGACAACCAATTTGGGGAATAATATATTTATTGTTATCTTGGACACCAATTCCCAAGGTAGCAAGTGCAATTGAGGGGGTTTGGTTTTTGTCTCAAAATGATGAAACTTTCGATCGCTATTTTAATCTTGGTCAACCAGTCGTTTATACTTCTCCTCAAGTTGGTCAACAGGTAGAATCTATAGCTAGTGCTTTACGAGAGTTAGACACGCTACGTCAAGATGGGTTAATCTCTGAATATGAATTTGAACAAAAGCGCCGTCAACTACTTGACCAGATTTCCTAGTAGGAGGGGGCAGGGGAGATGAAGAGGCAGGGGGGCAG
>DATGXB010000020.1:0-26868 GCA_035299225.1 Nostocaceae cyanobacterium
CTGCCCCCCTGCCCCTCTGCCCCCTGCTCCCCCTGCCTCTTCTCTACACTCCACACTATAATTAACTAATAGTTTGGCTGGCTTTTGGAGAGACAGCAGGGGAAGTTGGATCAGCAGATTTGGAGACATTTAAACGTCCGCCATAGTTGCGTAACTCGTAGAGTTTGACACCAATTTGATATTCATATTGACTTAATAAACGACCGTAAATATATCCAGCTTTGCCATCTAAAAAACCTAATTGAATAAAATAAAATAATATAAATCTAATTAATGGTTTCAATGGCAATCTGACCCAAATTTTTTTCAAAAAACGTTTTCTTTGTACTGCATCACCAAATAACTTCGCGCCAATTGTCCCACTTTCATTATTACCAGTGAGCAAATTATAATAAACTCTTGCTTCCCAATTGGAATAACGGTTATGCCTTTCTAACCAATGATAAACATCCCGGAAATCTTCATGCAGCATATCATTTTTTAAATATCCTACATTCCCTTGTAAAATCACGTGTTCATGAACTTCGTTATCACCGGTATTGGGGATATCTTCCGTATTCAAATTTTCATAACGTCCTTTTTTGTGTTTAAACAATCGTAAATTCCAATCAGGATATTTACCACCATGTCGAATCCATGTTCCTAGAAAAAATACTCGCCGATTGAGATAATAACCTTCATATTCATTACTTTGAATAACTTCTGCAATTTCATCCCATAATTCTGGTGTAATTCTTTCATCACAATCAACTATTAATACCCATTCATTGCGAAAGTCTAAATTATCTAATGACCAATTTTTCTTTTTTGGCCAGCTGCCGTTAAAATAAAACTGAACAACCTTTGCCCCATAGCTTTCAGCAATGGCAATACTTTGATCAGAACTTTGAGAATCAACAATAAAAATTTCATCTGCTCTTTGAAGACTTGTGAGACAAGCAGGTAAATTTTTTTCTTCGTTTTTAGCAGGAATTAGGACAGAAACGGGAATTTTGGATAACATAATAATTTTTAGGGTTTATTTTTATTGTCTAGAGATAAAAGCCCTTGCATGACTGCGTTTAAATAACCAATTTGACCATAGGCATAAACAAAATTATCAAAACTTTCGGCTGGGTTAAAAATATATTTTAATGTTTTATATAAGCCGCGAATAAATCTTTCTCCACCTTGATATATTTGTTTTTTGCCGGCTTTTCCTGCTAGTTGTTCACGATAACATTCACTAATACCTTGCCACCAACTTCTATGCAAAAACCAGGAGCGTTTTAGACGTTCCGGTGCAACGTTGTGAGCTACTAAAGCAGAGGGTAAATAAGCTACTTGCCAACTCTGTTGAATAGCTAACTCGGTAATATGCAATTCTTCATTAGAAAGTAAGTTTTTGCCTATCCGTCCCAATTTAGGATCAAAACCACCAATTGCTGTTAGAAAACTACGCCGAATTGAGTAATTTAGACCTCTGGGGGTTAATCCCGGTTCTTGAATATAAAAAATACTATCACCTAAATCATAAGCACCCAAGTTACTGGATAATCCGGTAGATAACCAAGTGGGGGGTTGAGTGTTAGCAGGCCAAATTAGCGTAATTTTCCCTCCTGCGATCGCTAGTTGGGGATTGCTGACATAAGCATCATACAATACTTGTAGCCATTGGGGACTAGCTACGGCATCATCATCCAAATAGGCGAGAATTTCCGCTTGAGCTGCTTTTGCTCCTGTGTTGCGAGCTACGGATAAACCAATAGTAGGTTCAAAGATATATTTAAGACGGGGGTCAGAGGATCTTTGTGCTACTACTTCCTGAGTGCGATCGCTAGAACCATTATCCACGATCACCACTTCAAAATTACCTGTAAATTCCTGAGCTAACAAGCTGTCAATCGCTGCTCCTAAATAAGTATCTCGATTGTGGGTACAGATAATAGCTGAGATTTGCAAGTCTAGCATAGAAATAACTGTAGATTTTAAATCCTGGGATTATACGAAAATACACTAGTTTAGCCTTGCCTATTGGCTACTAATTTAAACTAAAAATTACTAACTTACCAACCGAGTTTCTACGGAAACGATGAATGAATTTCAGGTTTGTTGAAGCTTACTACGTAAAACTACGAGTGTTTGAGCTAAATGTTCTAACCGATTTTCCAAGTATTGTTTACGTGCTAGAAGTTGGCGTAATCTTTGATGACGAGCGATCGCCATACTCACACTGGGTAATTGTTCCATAGAACAGGGGCGCGACCAAACTTGCCCAGAATCATCAACACCACATAAACGATAACCGGTTTGTGTAGACTTAGCTGATACCTGTTCACTATTGTGACAAATTTCTTCCACAAAATTGATTAACTGCTCTACTTCTCCATGACGTAAAGTAGCTGTTACCCCTGGTTCTAGGTCTTGTGAAATAGACTCTAACCAACCATTAATAATAGGGCCTTCTAAATAAATATCTTGAATTTGTTGTAATATTTTTTGCAATTCTTCCTGCCAACTCCAGACCACTTCTTGAATTTCTTGTAATAAATTTGTGGCTAAAGCCGGGTTGGCAACATGACGATGATTGCTAAAGCTTGGAGTTTTAAATTTAGGCAACGTGGGAGGTTTACTACCTGGTTGGCCAGGAAAAGTCTGTACAGAATTGGGTTGAGTATCTGAAGCTGCATCAACATCAACGGTTTTCCCTTCCTGATTCGTCGCAGGTTGTTCTCCGTCGGATGTTTCCGTATTTCTGAAACTAATTCTAAACGAGAAAGGGCGTTTTATTCCCTCTCCGGGTTCTGTACCCGTCACAATGCCACGATGCCCCAAATCATGTAAAGTTGCTTCAATCCGCTTTAAGCCTGCTTTCATAAAAAGAACCTGGTGTTGATGCTAATTTCAATAATGGCGAAATGTGTTGGTTAACTGTGGCAATTGTTAAAAAATTTTGCTTTTTTTTATAAATGTGATCATAACTTATAGAAGCCTTAAGATCATAGTCTAGGTGCCCATGAGTAGAGTTATCTTAGTCACAGGTCCAGCACGTTCAGGTAAAAGTGAATGGGCAGAACTCCTGGCAACGGAATCAGGGAAAACTATTATTTACATAGCCACAGCGATGGAAAACCCAGATGATCAAGAGTGGCAACAACGCATTGAAAAACATCAACAGCGCCGCTCTCCTGACTGGGTAACACTCTGTGTACCTATAAAACTAACAGCTGCTTTGGCCTCTGCCAAACCAAATACTTGCTTACTGGTTGATTCATTAGGAACTTGGGTGGCTAATTTATTAGAACAAGACGAATTAACCTGGGAAAAGACCTTAACAGATTTCTTAGAAACAGTACAGTTAGTTGCGGCTGATATGTTATTTGTGGCTGAAGAAACCGGTTGGGGTGTAGTACCAGCTTATCCCATAGGAAGGAAATTCCGCGATCGCCTTGGTTCTCTAGTCAGGCAATTAAGTGCTATTTGTGAAACTGTTTATCTAGTTACTGGTGGCTATATCCTCAATCTCAGCGCCTTGGGTTCACCATTACCACCCAAATCTTAATTCTAAATTAAAGATTCTTTGGGGAAATTTACCTAATTAACTACTAAGATTAGGATATGGCAACCAAACAAGAAGTTAAACATTATATCGCACACTGGTTTCAATTGGGGAAAAAAGTTTTAATCAGAAATGGTCAAACAAGCTTTTTACCTCAACCAGTCCTAAGCGGTGGTAATTATAGCACAGAATTTGAACAATGTTGGCAGACAATTCTGGCTTTAGAAACGGATGATTGTTATTTAGAAGGCACAGATGAAACCATAGCCGAACTGCTAAACCCAGATTGGGAAGTTGTATCCTGTGGACGTTGTGCTATGCCAGTACCGATCAGAACTATGGGAATGCCAGTAGCTATATGTCCTTGTTTTGATTTATCTGACTGGCCGAATTTGGAACTACCAACCCCACGCAGTCCGGTTAATACGCAAATGCAACTGCGGTCAATATGCGATCGCTTGTTAGCAAATATGGCCACAACCGCAATTTAAAAATTTATCCTCAAAATCATAGTGGGATGTAGAGACGTTCCATGGAACGTCTCTACAATGGTTTTGAATGTATGCATAATTATTTTCATCCCTAAAATCAGCAACGCCAAAAAATCTGTAGTAGCATCAGTTAACTACAGGTTTTTTGTATCTAGATACAGCAGGGAACAGAGTTACAACTCCTTTAAGATCAGGCTTTGATTATTAAATTCTTAGGAAGTACGCATTGACAAAAACCAATAAATATGTATTCAGGTTTGATGCAGATAATTCTGATGATTCGTGCGTTAGGGAACGCGCACTACAGTAGGATGCGTCAGGGGACACATCAAAAACATCCAACAAGCAGCTAATAGGTATGCATTTGCATAGTGCGTAAGTCCTAATTCTGTACTTCATTTACCTGAAACGTACTGTATATAAGTTATAGAGAATTATTTGCGAAAATCCTCTGATTGCTATGAAGATAAAAATTAGGTCATTTATTATGTTTGATTATAGCTAGTTGAAAATAGCAAATCAACAAATTATTGTCAATAAATTTGAGCCAACCTGGCACGTATTTTTCGGAAAACTTTCCTGCATAATCTAGCAAATAAATTTGCATAAATTGGGCATGATTTAACCTATATCTCCTAGCTATTGTATTAATCAAGCGAAGAGTTAAAGAGCAAATCAAAAGCACTTTTCTCTCAGCAATTTTCTCAATCAAGGAGATTACGATCATGTCTCAATTATTCGTTGAAATTTCTTTAGAACAACAAGAAACCATTTCTGGTGGTTCTAGCAAAGAAGACAAAAAAGGTAAAGACAAAGATAAAAAAGGCAAAGGCTACGGCAAAGGTGGCTTAAAATTTGACCTCAAAGAATTGAAAATTGGCGATCTTTACAGCAGTGTTGTAATTATTGGTAGCACTGTTAAGAACCCCTACTTTACCTTTAGTGAGTGGAAGAAAGACGCTTAGTCCCATAAAGACTAATTTCTACTATTAACTTAGTAGTTGTCTAAAAAATCAGCAATAAAACATATATGTTTTATTGCTGAATCTAGTTAAAAGCAAGGCCAGATTAATTCAATATACAGGAGATAAGATATTAGAGTTAGATACGGATACTTATTAATTTATATCGTTCAAATAATGACAATTATTGCTTTAAAAATCTTACCATTATTGTTGTCTCTACTTATTTTCCGCTTATTTGAAATAAAATTTTTCTATCTCTCTTTATCCTCTAATTACCAAGATTAATAATGAAATAATCATTAATTAGAAATTAAAGAGTATCAAATAAAAAATATACCTTACTTAATTTCTTGTTAAAGAATCTCATGAAAACAAACCATGAAATATAAACTTGTTAGACAACATAGCGAAGAAGACTGTGGTGCAGCGTGTCTCGCTTCAATTGCTAAATACTACGGAAAAAATTTTACATTAAGTCATATTCGAGAAACAGTTGGTACTGGTCAATTTGGTACAACTTTATTGGGACTAAAACGAGGTGCAGAAACACTAGGTTTTAATGCTCGCTCAGTTAAAACCACAGCAGAGATTCTAAATCAAATGCATAACGCACCTCTACCAGCAATTATCCACTGGCAGGGGAATCATTGGGTAATTTTATATGGTAAAAAAGGTAAAAAATTTCTAATTGGTGATCCCGCAGTAGGAATAAGATATCTCACCGCAAAAGAGTTACTAGCTGGCTGGAAAGATTGGTTATTACTTTTACTAGAACCAGATCCAATTCGTTTTTTTGCTCAACCAGATGATAAAACTGGTAATTTCTGGCGTTTTTTTCAACGTGTTTGGATTTATCGGAACATTTTAGCTCAAGCAATACCTTTAAATTTAATATTAGGTTTATTATCTTTATCTTCACCATTTTTAATACAATTAATTACAGACGATGTATTAGTGAGAGGAGACACAAAATTACTCACCACTGTAACTATTGGTGTAGTAGTAACAGGTTTTATTAGTAATAGTCTTTCTTTTGTTCAATCTAACTTAATTGCTCATTTTGCCCAACGCTTACAATTAGGTTTAGTTTTAGAATTTGGAAGACAAATTTTAAGATTGCCTCTAAGTTATTACGAAGCTAGACGTAGTGGTGAAATTGTTAGTCGTCTTCAAGATATTGACCAGATTAATTATTTAGTAACTCAAGTAGTTATTGATTTACCTAGTCAATTTTTCATTGCTACAATATCTTTATGTTTAATGATTTTTTACAGTTGGAAATTGACGATTTTAGCTGTAGCAGTTTCCTTGGCAATGACTATAACTACTGTTATTTTTCAGCCAACTTTACTACAGAAAACCCGTGAGCTTTTGGTTACAGATGCAGAAACACAAGGTGTTTTAGTAGAAACTTTCAAAGGTGCGCTTACTCTCAAAACAACTGCATCTGCTCCTCAATTTTGGGATGAATTAGAAACTCGATTTTCTCGTTTAGCAAATCTGAGATACCGTACTGCACAAATTGGCATAATTAATGGTACTTTTTCTGATTTCGTGGCAGCTATTGGTGGGATATCCTTACTCTGGTTTGGTGGTAACTTAGTGATTAACCCAGCAGAAAATTTAAGTATGGGTCAATTACTAGCATTTAATTCAATGAATAGTAATTTCTTAGGATTAATTAGCACTGTTATTAGTTTTGTTGATGAATTTACTCGCGCTAAAACCGCAACACAACGCTTAACAGAAGTGATAGATGCCACCCCAGAAAATCAAGATGATGGTAAAAAACCTTTTAGTTTAATTGATGACAATGCTGATGTTATTTGTACTAACTTAGTATTTCATTATGCGGGTAGAGTTGATTTATTAGATAATTTTTCTTTAACAATTCCTGGAGGAAAAGTAGTTGCTATTATTGGTAAATCTGGATGTGGCAAAAGCACCTTAGCTAAATTAATAGCTGGGTTGTATCCTTTACAATCTGGAAATATTCGCATCGGACTTTATAACATTCAAGATTTATCTTTAGACTGTTTGCGTCAACAAGTAGTTCTTGTTCCTCAAGATGCTCATTTTTGGAGTCGTTCGATTGTAGAAAACTTTTATTTAGGTTCACCTTATATTAAATTTGAGCAGATTGTTCAAGCTTGTCAAATTACTGGTGCTGACGAGTTTATTAGTAAATTACCTGATAAATATCAAACTATTTTAGGTGAATTTGGAGCTAACCTTTCTGGGGGACAAAGGCAAAGGTTAGCTATAGCTAGAGCCATTGCAACAGACCCACCAATATTAATTTTGGATGAATCTACTAGTGGATTAGATCCAGTAAGTGAAGCAGAGGTTTTAGAGAACTTATTTAAATATCGTCAAGGTAAAACTACAATTTTAATTTCTCATCGTCCCCAAGTAGTTGCTAGGGCTGAATGTATTGTTTTATTAGATCAAGGTAGGTTAAAAGTAACGGGTTCTTTTGAGGATTTACTGACTCAATCAGGAGAACATTTAAACTTTTTAGTAACATAAACATGAAGCGCAAAAACTATGCTCAATACTAATAATTACAATTTTTTTACTTCAGATCAGGATGAAGAACTTCTTCCACCTATTAGCCGTTGGACATCTTTAACAGGTATCATTCTTGTTGGTTCTGTTAGTGTTGGGGTTGCCTTGTCTTCGTGGGTCAAATATAATGTTGTAGTTAAAGCTGCGGCTACTGCACGTCCAACAGGAGAAATTAGGGTAGTACAATCTGAGATAGAAGGGACTGTAAAAAACATTTTAGTTAAAGAAAATCAGAGTGTTAAATTAGGAGACGTTATAGCTGATTTGAATAGTGAAAAATTGGAAATTCAAAAAAATCAATTACAAGATACTATTAGACAGATTCAATTACAGTCAATTCAAATTGATGCTCAAATTAGAACTTTAAATAATCAGATTTTAGCCGAAAAAAGAGTGATAGAAAGAATAGTTGCTTCTGCTCAAGCTGATTTATTACGTAACCAAAGAGATTATCAAAATCAGCAAATTACTACCCAGAATGAATTATTATCAGCCGAAGCTAACCTACAAAAAGCACAATCTAATTTACAAAAAGCACAGAGTGATTTGGACTTTGCTAAACTGGATAGCGATCGCTATCAGCAATTATCGGAAATTGGAGCAATTGGACGACGTGAATTTGAGCAAAAACAAGTGCTAGTTCAACAAGCGCAATTAGCTTTACAATCAGAAAGAAAATCCGTAGAAATAGCTCAACTTCAAGTTAAATCTGCCCAGGCTACAATTAATCCTACTATGGCAATGGTTAAAATTGCTCAAGAACGTGTTGGAGAAGAAATTGCAAAAGGTGACTCTTTAATGGCAGCTTTAAATAAGCAAAAACAAGAATTGTTTGAACGACAACTGGAACTACAAACTCAAATTAAGCAATCTCAAAAAGAATTAAAACAAGTAGAAAACCAAATCAAAAGTAGCGTAATTTTAGCAACGAGCAACGGTACTATTCTCAAGTTAAACTTGCGGAATCCTGGTCAAGTAGTGCGTTCTAGTGAAGCGATCGCTGAAATTGTTCCTAATCATGTTTCTATGGTCGTTAAAGCTGTGATCCCCAATGGAGAAGTTAAGAAAGTAAATATTGGTCAAAACGTAAAACTACGGATTGATGCTTGTCCTTATCCTGACTATGGAACTCTTGATGGTGTTGTTAAAGCTGTTTCTCCCGATATTATCACAACCCAAAATAGTAATTTAGCCTCATCAATAGATAGTTATGTTAATTCTAGTTCTAGTTACTTTGAAGTCACAATTGAACCTGAAACTTTAGTTTTTGGTAATCAGAAACGTCAATGTAAATTACAACCAGGTATGACCATTCAAGCTGATATCATCTCTAAAGAGGAAACAGTAATGCAATTTATATTAAGGAAAACTAGATTAGTTACTGACTTATAATCAAACATACATTCAATTTACATAATTTACTACTTTAGCCAGGTAAAACCATGATATTTTAATTATTCCAGTCAAAACCCTATTAAATTAATGACAGTTGAGAAAAAAATTCAGCAAGCATTAAAATGGTGGTCTTATCGTCAAGCTGTAAAACTATTCTTAGAATCAGAAAAAATCCGGGATACTTTACTACAAGAATGTTTTATAATTCGTCGTAATTTCGATTTGTTAACTTTAGATAACTTTAATTTGTCAAATGCTCAAATTCAAGAATATTTACAAAGAATTGAAAATCTGCATTACTCTTTAGTAAAATTGAGCAATCGCTTGTGCCCCTCTTCCATCCAAGATAGTTTACCATTATCTATTGAGTGTTTATTACAAATTTGGTTAGATTCTAAACCTAATGTATATTTTAATATAAATCTACCAGTTTCTTGGCAATATGAATCAGCAGAGCGTAACTTGATAATATTAAATACCTTAGAAGAACTTTTAACAATAATTTTACCTGATATATTTACACCTGTTTTTATTAAAATTGACTTAAAAAAAAGAAGAAAATTGGCACAACTAAATGTAAAAATTACCTATCCTGATATATCTACTTTAATTTTTCATACCACATTACCAGAATTAGAGTATCTTTGTGATAGTTTTAAATTTTTATTATCAGGCAAATGTTTATGTCAAAGCCAAAATCTTAATGTAGTTTGGTCTTTCTATTGGTAAGTATAATTAGTAACTCTATTGTTGATTTTGCCTCAAAATATCTTATAGTATCTTATAATATGACATTTAGGAATATGGTTGATACACCTCATAGAAAATAAATTATAAGCAATAAAATCTAGTAAAAGCCACCTGACAATGACTAACCAAAAAAATTGCTTATTAGTGTTATCTTTTAGCTAGGTATTAAAAATGAAACAAGTTTTGACCGCAAAATCTTGCCTAAAAATTATGGTGATTGATGACCATGAATCAGTTTTAAATGGAACATTTGATATCTTGCAAAAAAACTATCCCCAGGCTGAATTTATTACAGCAGTAAGTGCTAGTTCTGCATTTGATAAACTGGCAAACTTTCAACCTGATTTAGTTGTGATGGATCTTTCTATTCCAGAAACTTTAGGTAAAACAGCCAAACCAGATACAGGTATTAAATTTTTAAAAAAAATAATGGGAAAATACCCGCAATTAAATATTGTTGTCCAAAGTGTACATATAAAAACGTTAATCCGTATTCGTCCTGAAATAGATCATCATAAAGGAGGTTTTACTGTAGTAGATAAGAGCCTTTCTTTACAAGAAATGTTGACTAGAGTTGAATGGGCATTACAAGGATTAACTCATACCAAGGATATTAAAGTTATTTATTCAGGATTGGAAATTAAGCCAGAATGGTTAAAAGTTTTAACACTTGCTTTTGCAGAGGGATGTCAGGATAAATTAATCGCTGAAAAAATGTGTATATCGGAACGCATGGTACGTCATTATTGGAGTAAAATACAAGACGCTTTACAGGTTTATCCTGAAGAAGGTAAAAATATGCGGATTCAAACTGAAATGCGAGCTAGAGAACAAGGTTTAATTGATTAGATTAAGTAAGTAAATATAAATTATTACAACTAACTTAACGAAATCAAAAGAGAAAAATTAATTTTTGATTATCAGGGGAAGAGTATAAATATATGTGGATTACGCTCCAAGGTAGTTTTAGCAATGCTGGTACACTGCTGAATAAATCATTGTTAACAAATATTCTATTTATTAGTATTGCTTTTGTACATTTTCTAATGTTTAGTTCTTACTGTTTATTTTGGGATCAGTGGTTGCAAATTTTTGTGGGAATGATACTTTGGTTATCTCATAGTATACTATTGATAGGGTTATATCAAAATTATCAATACCTAGAATTATCAATTCAAAAATATCACACAGTGATTGATATTATTTTTGAAACCATACACAACGGACCATTGCAAAATTTAGCTAATATTTTACGTTTATTGAAACGGCAAGATTTACCCACTAATAGATTATTGCCACAAATAGAACAAGAATTAGAAAAAACAAATTTAGACTTAAGGGGAATCTATGAATTTTATCAACATAGAAATTCAATTCAAAGCGAAAATTTGTATTTGGGAAATAACCTGGTTATAAACTTAAAAGAACCATTACATAATATTCTCTACCAAGTTTATAGCCATACTTTAGAACGAGATTTTCCTTGCTTTAAAACTATTAAAGCTAAAATTTGCACCTTTGATCCTATAGATGAACAAGGTTTAAGTATTGCTCATAAACGAGGAATTTGCAGATTTTTGGAAGAATCTCTATGTAATGTTGGTAAATATGCTGTGGGAGTAACATATTTACAAGTTATTTGTTCTGCATCATCAGGTTGGCAGACACTTAGCATTATTGATGATGGGTTAGGAGTGAATTCATCGCAAGAAGGTTGGGGAACAAAACATTTTAACAACTTAGCACGACAGCTTAAAGGAAAATTTCGCCGATCTCACCGCTTTCCCAGAGGAACTATTTGTGAATTATCTTGGCCTTTAAAAAATTTTTATCAAAGTATAACTGTTAAGTCTTTACTTCCCTGAAAAACAGAATTTGGTATTTGATACATCCCCTTGGTGATAATGTAGTCAAATTATGAGTTATTATAGATTTGTTCTACAATTTTGGCATCTTCCCCTGGACAAGCGGCTGATTGCCAAATGTGGTTGCGCTCAAAAACCTGAATAATAGAGGTAATTGAGTACCAAATTGAGCAAAGGCTAAATAACACCGTGCAGATTACATTCTTAGGAACGAGTTCTGGTGTACCTACTAGGTCACGTAATGTTTCTAGTATTGCGTTGAGACTACCCCAACGGGCAGAATTATGGCTATTTGACTGTGGTGAAGGAACTCAGCACCAAATTTTGCGGAGTGATCTGAAGATTAGCCAACTCTGCCGCATTTTTATCACTCATCTGCACGGTGATCATATTTTTGGCTTGATGGGTCTGCTGGCTAGTTGCGGTTTAGCGGGAAATGTAGAAAAAATAGATATATATGGCCCATCAGGTTTAAATGAATATTTACAAGCTTGTTCACGCTATTCTCATACTCATTTTTCCTACCCTATTAAAGTTCATCCCATCCGTCCAGGGATAATTTATGAAGATGATGAATTTACCGTAAGCTGTGGGTTGCTGCATCATCGGATTACAGCTTTTGGTTATCGTGTTGCAGAGAAAGACCGAGCAGGGCGCTTTGATATTGAAAAAGCTAAAGAGTTACAAATACCCGAAGGGCCAATTTATGGCAAACTTAAGCGCGGTGAGGTAGTAACTTTGGAGGATGGCCGAGTTATTAACGGTAGTGAATTATGCGGGCCTACAGAAATAGGTCGAAAAATTGCCTATTGTACAGATACGATTTATTGTGAAGGTGCTGTAGAATTAGCGCAAGATGCTGATGTGTTAATTCATGAAGCTACTTTTGCCCATCAAGATGCAGATATGGCCTTTCAAAGATTGCATTCAACTACAACAATGGCAGCACAAACAGCCCATGTAGCTGGATCTCATCGGTTAATTATGACTCATTTTAGTCCCCGTTATGCACCAGGAAATAGTATTGAGTTAAAAGATTTACTGCAAGAAGCTCGCGCTATTTTTCCAAAAACAGAAATGGCTCATGATTTTATGGTTTATGATGTACCTAGAAGAAGGGAAATGGAATTGAGTAAGTCTTAGGGATAAATTTCTAAGTATTTAGCAGGTTGAGCTTTTTTTAGAGAAATTATTGCTTTGTATCTAAAATTATTTGCTAAACTTACTCCTACAAATATTAAATAATATTGTGTAATCTATTTTGTATATAGTGCTTACAAATGGTTTGAGAAAACATCTTGAACACTAGAGGTAAAATCACATGATTAGTAAATTATGTGATCTATTTTGCACAAGTGCTTAATGTGACTGTGAGTTAAATTAGCACTGAAGAATTTACTTTAAAGGTTGATCAACCAAACAAGAATTACTGAAAATAAATGTATAATAATTAATTTTTTAATCTTGGGTTAATTAAATAGATTTAATTAACTCACTAATGCAAAAACTACTTAGTGGTAATATCAAAATGTGATCAATAATTCATAATTTGATCTAAATTAACTATTTTAATAAAATTTTTTGGCTTAATGCTGATCAGATATTTGGTGAAATGAATTGATAATTAGGCAAGCTATACTTGAGAAATTTTTGATTGATCAGCTTGCTATGATTGCCAGAATAACTTTTGGCTATTTACTGAAAACATTAGTTATAAGTAAATTTTCCAAAAATTCTGTCACTCAGCTTTTGAATATATGTTTTGATACGAGAGGAAGTTTACAGTGGCTAAAGCTAGTCTGACCAAACAAACCATGATCACTGCCTCTAAACCTAATTTTCAACAAAGCATGGTTAATATCAGACAAATTTCGACAATTTTATTACACCAACGCTGGTTGATTTTTGGGATTTCTTGTATAGTAATATCAGTTACTAGCTTGGGTGCTGTGGTAACAAAACCTAAGTACCAAAGTTCAATGCAAATTATGGTCAGTTCTCATTTAGATGAGAGTTTGCGTTCAGGTAAAATTTCAGAAGAAGGAAATAGTGAGTTAAATCGCCATGATATTTTATCTGCTGATTATACTACACAGATGAGATTATTGGTCAGTTATAAGCTGGTACAAAAAGCGGTAAATTTACTACATCGTGATTATCCTGATTTGACTATAGATGAGATTAAAGGTAGTGGAGAAAATGTTGGAAAATCAGCTTTAGAAATAAACTCATTAGAAAATATTTCATTGAGTAATCATGTTTCTAGTCAAGTGTTTATAGTTTCTTTTAAAGACCGTGATCCTGTAAAAACTAAGCGAGTATTACAAGCATTACAGAAAGTATATCAAGATTATAATATTGAACAAAAGGAACAACGCCTAAATCAAGGGTTAGCATTTGTGAATGCTCGTTTACCAAAGGTACAAAATGAGTTAAAAGCAGCAGAGAAAAAATTAGAAATATTTCGTAAAAAACATAATTTAGTTGACCCCGCAGTGCAAAGTAGAATTTTGCTGGAATCTCTAGCGGATGTGCAAAAACAACTTCAAAATACACGCATTCAGTTACAAGATGTACAAACAAGATATAATAATTTGCAGCAAGCGATCGCTATTTCCAGTCAAAATGCACAATTGGCTAATAGATTAATACAATCAAATCGCTATCAATCATTATTAACTGAACTCAAAAATACAGAAAAAGCTTTAGCTCAAGAGCGTTTACGCTATAGGGATAACTATCCTACTGTAGTTAAACTTAAACAACAATATCAGGTTCAATTATCGCTATTACAGCAAGAGATTAAATCTCAAGAAAATAATAATACTAACAATCTAGAAGCATTAAGAGCAATTGAACCAAGTTTATTAAATGAGTTAAATCAATTACAAACTATTGCTCAAGGATTGGCAATAAATGAAAGTAATTTAGTTAAAGCAGAAACACAAATTCACTCGCAATTAAATACATATCCTGTGATAATTGCCCAATATAATCGCTTAGTTGGAGATATACAAACCCACCGTAAAACCTTAGAACAGTTATTACAAGTACAACAAACTTTGGGGATGAAAATTACTCAAAACGGGTTTGATTGGCAAATTTTAGAAGAACCCAACTTAGGAATTTATATTGGTCATCGTCGCTGGTTAATGATACTAACTGGTTTAGTTCTTGGTCCGATTGTAGGTGCAATGGCTGCTTTAGTTCCAGCATTTTGGAAAAATGCCATTTTTTCAACTCAGGTTTTACAAGGGTTTAAAAATCTGCATCTATTGGGTGCAGTGCCAAAATTGCAGCGATATAGTTTCAAAGAAAAAATCATGCGGAAGTTGGGGAAATGGGGAAATGACCAACTCTCAGATCAAGAATTTAATTCTCAATTACCAATTCATGAAACTTTGGATATGATTTATCAAAATATCCAAATCTTTCAGAATCATGCAGATGTAAAATCTATTATGTTAACTTCAGCGTTGAAAGGAGAAGGGAAAACAACAATAACTTTAGGATTAGGTGCTAGTGCGGCTCATCTGCATCAACGAGTATTAATTATTGATGCAAATTTGCGTGAACCTAGTTTGCATAAAATTTTAGAACTTCCTAATGATTGGGGATTATCTCTATTATTAGTTGATGATTTTAGTAGTCAATTATATAATTATGTCCAGCCTATTCACCCTTCTATTGATATTTTAACGGCTGGGCCAATACCAGAAGATACTGCAAATTTATTGAGTTATGGAAGACTAACAGAATTAATTAAATCTTTTGCAGAACTTTATGATTTAATATTAATAGATGCACCATCAGTTTTAAATACAGTTGATTCTAGATTGATGGCTTTATCCTGTGATGGAACAATTTTAGTTAGTCAGATGGGTAAAATTAAAACAAATCAATTGGTTGAAGCTACAGAAATATTAAATCAATTAAATTTAATTGGGGTTGTGGCTAATAATGTGGTAGATTCTCCTAAAATAACACCATCTGTGGAACGTACAGGTAAAGTTAGATTTTCGGGTTTTGGTACTTTGGGAGGATACAAGTAAGAAAATTTTGCTGTTAAGGGAAATATGATCCTGTACCACCAAGTCAATGTAAACTAGGTGGTAATTTCTCTTTCAGGTTAAGATAGTTAGGGCTTGGAAAGATAAGCAAGCATGAAGTAGTCTGTTGATTGCAGTTAAACACATTACATTTAGTTTATGAACGCTACACAAGAACAATTAAAACAAAAACTAGAACAGGCTTTGGTGGCTGCTTTTGGTGCTGAATATGCTGGGATAGACCCAGTGTTAGTACCTGCCAGTAACCCTAAATTTGGTGATTATCAGGCGAATGTGGCTTTATCACTAAGTAAAAAATTAGGACAACAACCAAGAGCGATCGCCTCAGCTATAGTTGATAAACTAGATGTATCCGAACTGTGCGAACCACCGGAAATCGCTGGACCCGGTTTTATTAATCTCAGATTGCAAACTTCATACCTCGAAGCTCAACTAAACACCATTAAAACTGATGCTAGATTAGGAATACCCACAGCCGACACACCCCAGCGAGAAATAGTTGATTTTTCTAGTCCGAATATTGCCAAAGAAATGCACGTCGGACATTTGCGTTCAACTATTATAGGTGATTGTATCGCCAGAATTTTAGAATTTCGTGGGCATGATGTTTTACGGTTAAATCATGTTGGCGATTGGGGTACACAATTTGGAATGTTAATTGCTTATCTACGGGAAGTTTACCCGGAAGCACTGACTACTGCTAATGCTTTAGATATTGGTGATTTAGTTAGTTTTTATCGCCAAGCTAAAAAGCGATTTGATGAAGATGAGAATTTTCAGGAAGCAGCTAGACAAGAAGTTGTCAGACTACAAGCAGGTGCAGAAGATACACTTCATGCTTGGAAGTTATTATGTGAACAATCGCGCCAAGAATTTCAAATTATTTATGATTTTTTGGATATAAAATTAACTGAAAGAGGCGAATCTTTTTATAATCCCTTATTATCGAAAGTTGTTACCGACTTAGAGCAAATCGGATTAGTAGAAGAAAATCAAGGGGCAAAATGTGTATTTTTAGAAGGATTTACCAATCGAGAAGGTGAACCATTACCCCTAATTGTGCAAAAATCAGACGGTGGTTTTAACTATGCAACTACAGATTTAGCAGCACTTCGTTATCGGATTCAAGAAGACCAAGCTAAACGGATAATTTACATCACTGATAAAGGACAGGCTAATCATTTCGCGCAATTTTTCCAAGTAGCTAAAAAAGCAGGTTGGATTCCTGAAAATGTGGAAATTGTACATATTCCCTTTGGTTTAGTCTTAGGAGAAGATGGGAAAAAATTTAAAACTCGTTCTGGTGATACTGTGCGTTTACGAGATTTATTAGATGAAGCTGTGACTCGTGCGCGTACAGATTTAGAAACCAGATTGGCAGGAGATAAGCGAGAAGAAACTCAAGAATTCATTAATAATGTTGCTCAAGTAATTGGCATTAGTTCTGTCAAATATTCAGACTTAAGCCAAAATCGCAACAGTGACTATATTTTCAGTTATGACAAAATGTTATCTTTAAAAGGTAACACTGCACCTTATTTACTTTATGCTTATGCTCGCATTCAAAGTATTGGCAGAGAAGGTAATATTGATTTTGAGCAATTAAGAACTCAAGGTAATATTATTTTAAGTCATGAAACGGAATTAAATTTGGCCAAGCATTTGTTACAAATTGGGACAGTGATTAATGAAGTAGAACAAGATTTACTTCCTAATCGTTTGTGTGATTATGTGTATAATCTTAGTGATAAGTTTAATAAGTTTTACGAAAATTGTCCGGTACTGAGATCTGAAGAACCTGTGAAAACTTCTAGGTTGTTGTTGTGCGATCTCACAGCTAGAACTTTGAAGTTAGGGTTAAATTTATTAGGAATTAAAGTTGTAGAAAGAATGTAAAAAGGAAGTAGCGGTAATACATAAATTACCGCTTTGATTAATTGATTGATAGAGTTTTTTAGAGGTGGTTTATGGTACAAACACCAGCGAAAGTGATATCTTTAGAAGAGTTTTTGAAGTTGCCAGAAACTAAACCAGCTAGTGAATATATTGACTATCAAATTATCGAAAAACATATCCCACAGGGAGAACATAGTACAATTCAAGGTGAGTTAATTATTGCTGTTAATGCAATTGTTAAACCAAATAAAATCGCTAGAGCATTTCCTGAATTAAGATGTACATTTGGAGGTAAATCAATAGTACCTGATGTTACTGTATTTAAACAGGAAAGAATCCCCCGTAAAGAAAATGGTGGTATAGCAAATGTATTTTTAATCTCACCCGATTGGGTAATTGAAATTCTTTCACCAGAACAAAGTCAAACAAAGGTAACAAAAAAGATTTTACATTGTTTGCAATATGGTACAGAAATGGGTTGGTTAATTGATCCCGATGAAAAAACTGTGTTAGTTTTTCGTCCTCAACAGCAAACAGAAATATTTGATCAACCAGAACAATTGTTACCAGTTCCAGAATTTGCTAATGGGTTAAAATTGACAGTAGGGAATTTATTTGCATGGTTATTAGAATAAATAATGGATTTTGCATACTAATTTAACCAATAAGCTGAACCGTTTTTTTCTCGATTTAGCAATCCTCTTTCAAACATTTCCCGTCTTAATAAAGCTGTATCACCAAATAAATGATATTTGTTGAGTAAATCATTAACTTCTTTTTCTGTGTAAACCTTACCTAACTCAAATTTACTAGCTAAATATTCTAATACTAATTGTTGAAATTTACCTTTGTTGCGTTTTGATGGCCATTCTTTTACACTTCCCTGTTCATCTAGATAAGGTTGTAACGTTTCTAAGTAATTCATGGTAATTTCTAACTAACATTGGCTTTAAACTTAAAATTTATCATCTGAATTTGCTAATTTTATGCAACTTATAATTTCTTTTAGTTTAATTGAACAGAGTAAGAAATTAAACATCTGCCTACAAGAATATTAATTGTGAGCATAAAATAGGAATACTTAAAAAATATTTATAGATTTTAGGCACTTGAACAAGAGTTTTATCGTCATATTTTCAACATAATTTAGCCGGGAGTAACCGATGAAACCTAATTTGATTATTAACTCTTTTATTACCACATTGGGATTATTAGTATTATTTACTCCACATCAAGCATCAGCGCAAATTATTCCTCAACCTTGGGTTTCTGTTGGGGGTAAGGATGGGGAAGTTACTTATGCAATAGGCGCTAAGGCTGTAGGTTTGGGGGTAGAAGTTGGTAAAGGTCCTGATGGTTCAGCCGGGGTTGATGTATTGAAGTTTGTTAATTTACCTATAGTTTCTCCTTATGTGGGTTTAGGTTGGTATACTGAAGATAAGGGAGTTGCTGTTTCTGGTGGTGTGCAAGTAAATACGAGTGATAACGTTTTTGTGGGTGCTGGTTATAATTCTATTAGAGGTTTTAACGGACAATTGGGGATAAAATTTTAAGTATTTGATTTTTATTGCATCTACAAACCCCATGAAGTTATCTTTAGGTTATTTTTCTTTAAAATTGCATTAAAACAAACCCTTAAATCTCATTTAGCAGAATTAAGGGTAAAATATACAAGCAAAACTATGATTTCCTGTTTATTTCTTCTATTAACTAAGATTTTCTCTGCATATTTAACTTACATTTCTGACAAATAGCGCAATAGTTTGCTTTTATCTTCTATCTCTAGATATCTTTTTAGTTAAAAGCTTTCCATTAGTAGTAATATTAGTAAGATTGGATTAGAGTTAATATAACCTGACTATAATAACCAAACTTATAAAACAGTATTCCCAAGTAATCATTTACTCAATTTCTCAGCAGGGATATTTTTATGCAACCAGGATTAAAGTTACTAATTCAACTAGTGATAGAATTTGCACCTGTAATAGTTAATATCATTCAAAAAAAGTCTGCCGTTAACCTAATTAGCGATACTTCCCAAATTCCCACGGTTATTAGAGAATTTATTAAAACTGTTAACAATGTTACCAAATTTGAACCAGAAGTAGATAAATTTACTCAGCACAAACATCTCCAACATCAATTAGCTTATTATCACAGTGAAACACAATTAAAAATTGCCCAAAAACAACAAGAAACTGCTTTAAAATTACCAGAGATCCATCAAATTCTGGAAAGCTGGCCTTTGCGTTTATATCCTTCCCAACTTTTAGAACAAAATCATATTCATGGACGTGTACCTTTAAAAATATTTATTGCACCTCCACAAGTGCAGTTTGATAAATTCCCTGAAAAAAATGTCAAAGTTGCCGATGAAATAGAATTAAAATTAGCGGAAGGTTTGCGAGATTTTATTAATAATCATTATTCTTTGCATCATCCAGACAGACCAACGGAATTTTTAGCCGGTGCTTGGGATAGTAAACGTTTTCATAGTGAGTCAAGTATTAAAGTTTTATTCAACGCTTTAAAAAATCAACCAACTTTAATTTTAGAATCAGAAAATGAAGGTGATTATATCAACTTCCGTATTGCTTATTGGGGTTTAGGGCAAGATAATTATTACTATAAAACAATTTCTCGCTTATCTTATCGAGAAATTTTACAGGAATCTGCTAAAAATCGCGCTAGGGAATGGCGAAAAATTAGAGATCAATTGTTAGTATTAGGAGAAGATATCACAGAAATTAACCAAATTAGTGCTGAAAAAGCAGCTAATTTAGATTTATTAGAAAAAGAAGAAAAATGGCAAGCACAAGGAATTGATATTAATCAACTTTCTTTAAAATATCAAATCAATGATCAAGATTGGGAAACCCTCAGCCAAGTTTTAATCAGCTATCATTCTTTAGTAGCGGCTTGGGTAGCTGATGCTTATCATTTAGTTAATCATAACGTACATCCCCTGTTACCAGAATTATTGCCTGAATTTTTAAAAGACGCGCTAGACTCACAGATTGTAGAAGCCATCGCTGCTAGTTATCAACAAATTTATCAAAATTTAAAGAATGAACATCGCGCTTGTGTTCCTGATTTAGCTTTGCAGTTAGCGCAGAGTTTATCATATTTACCTAACCCTGCTGCATCAAGAGAACAGATAGAATATTCAATTAATTCTTGGTTACAGTTTCGACAAATCGCAACTCAGCAAGTTAATCATCCTTTAGCGGCAATGCTATTAGGAATACAAATAGATGATGAACCTTATGTAACTAAATTAAAAGAATATTTTTTGGCTGTGAATGATGAAGAAAGTATAGTTTATGTAGAAAGATTATTGGCGGAAATTGACTTACAGAAAAGTCAGCCTAGTAAATCAAGTTTACAATCTATCAATGTTAAGCATACCTTAACTAAGCATTCCGGTAAAATTACTACATTAGCTATTAGTCCCGATAGTGAAATTTTGGTTAGTGGTTGTACAGATGAAAAAATTAATATTTGGGATTTACAAAAAGGTAATTTAATCCGCACTTTGAATGGTAATTTAGGTGTGATTTCCTCCCTATCTATCAGTCCTGATGGAAATTTTTTAGTAATGGGAAGTAGTGAACATCCCCAAGGTAATGTTAAAGTATGGCATTTAAAAACAGGTAAATTAATTCATACTTTATCTGGACATCAAAAACCTGTAAATTTAGTTGTGATTAGTCCTGATGGACAAATTGTAGCTAGTGGTAGTAATAAAATTAAAATCTGGAACTTGCAAAAAGGCGATCGCATCTGTACATTATGGCATTCTGATCCAGTTTTTGCAGCCGCTATTAGTCCAGATGGTACAATTCTAGCTAGTGGTAGTGCTGACACCAAAATTAGATTATGGAATCCCCGTAACGGCGACCCTGTACGTACTTTAATCGGTCATAGTGGAGAAGTAACATCAACCGCTATTAGTCCAGATGGAAAAATTTTATACAGTGGTAGTACAGATAAAACTATTAAAATTTGGCACTTGGAAACCGGAAAGCTTTTAAATACTTTCACTGGACATACGGATAGTGTAAAATGTCTGGCAGTTAGTCCTGATGGTCAAACAATTTGGAGTGGTAGCGCAGACCAAACTATTAAAAGATGGTGTGTCAATACAGGTAAAGTTTTACAAACTCTCGCTGGACATACCGCCAAAATTAATGCGATCGCGCTAACTACTGATGGTAAAATTTTGGCTAGTGGTAGTAGTGACCAAACAATTAAAATTTGGCAATTAGGTTAAATGTAAAACTCCTCCTTGCGGGGAGGGGATTTTAAACAGATTACTTTTGTAAAGGAGAAAGTTTGATCACAGAATTCGGCCCAGATCCTAATCAACCTTATCCAATGGCAGATTTTCATCGGGTTTGTTATATCAAAAACTTTGTTAAATCTCCAAATATTATTATTGGTGATTACACTTATTATGATGATCCAGTCAGTCCAGAAGAGTTTGAGCAAAACGTTTTGTATAATTATGGAGAGGATCGTTTAATTATTGGGAAATTTTGTGCGATCGCTACTCATGTTAAGTTTATCATGAATGGTGCAAACCACAAATTAGACGGAATTTCCACCTATCCCTTCCCCATTTTTGGCCACGGCTGGGAAACCGCAATGTCTGATTTAATGAATTTACCTAGTCGTGGTGATACGATCATCGGTAATGATGTTTGGATAGGTTACGATTCTTTAATTATGCCAGGGGTGAAAATTGGTGATGGTGTGATTATAGCTGCACGTTCCGTAGTTGTCAAAGATATCCCTCCCTATACTATCGTTGGTGGTAATCCTGCACAACCAATTAAACAAAGATTTACCGATGCAGAAATAGAAATATTATTATCAATAAGTTGGTGGAATTGGGATATTGAAAAAATTACCCGCAATCTCGATATTATCATGAATGGGGATATTGAAAAATTGCAAAATGCAGTTTAAAGCTAACTTTATCCTATTGGGTAAACTAACTCTCTCACACTTGCTGCTGAGTCCTGCTGTAATGCAATATTAGCCAAGGCTTTAGCTTCAGTCATAGTTAACTGTGTAATGGCTTGTTTTAAAGATGCTATAGCCTGCGGATTCACACTTAACTCATCTAACCCCAAACCAATTAAAATCGGTGCAATCAGGACTTCTGCGGCTACTTCCCCACATAATCCCACCCAAATATTAGCTTGGTGTGCAGCTTCTACCGTTTGCTTAATCATTCTTAACACTGCGGGGTGCATAGCATCAGCCAAAGTTGCTACTCTGGGATTTGTGCGATCGCCTACCATTACATACTGACTTAAATCATTTGTGCCAATACTAAAAAAATCTACCTCTTTCGCTAACTGGTCAGCAATAGACACAGCCGCAGGTGTCTCAATCATTACTCCTAATTTGATCTGATCATTAAAAGTTATTCCAGCCTGTGTTAATTCAGCTTTAGCCTCAGCTAAAATTTTCTTAGCAGTGCGGACCTCGGATAAAGTGGCAATCATCGGCCACATCATTTTAATATTATGATTAGCACTAGCTCGTAAAATTGCCCGCAGATGAGTTTTAAATAAATCTGGATGATCTAAACATAAACGAATCCCCCGGACACCCAAAAAGGGATTAGCTTCTGGTAAACCGGTGCTTAAATAATCAATCGGTTTATCTCCACCAATATCAATTGTACGAATAATTAAAGGACGTTCCCCTAAAGTTTGGGCGATCGCATTATAAGCCGTTAACTGTTCCTCTTCACTCGGTGGATGGGTACGATCAATATATAAAAATTCTGTCCGCAATAATCCCACACCTTCCGCACCATTAATTATCGCCGTTTTAGCATCATTAATATTACTAATATTAGCTAAAACTTGGATATGCTGACCATCACTGGTAACTGCTGGTTGATGTGCCTTGGCCTTTGCTTCCGCTTGAGCATTTTGCCAAGCTTCCCGTTTTTCTATTAAAAGACTTAAAGTATCTGCTTCTGGTTGTACCCACGCTTTACCGCTTTCACCATCCAAAGCAATAATCGTACCATCTTCTACATCTAAAATTTGGTTATCCACACCCAAAACCGCCGGAATCCCCAAAGTCCGTGCAATAATCGCACTGTGAGAAGTCGCGCTTCCTGAAGTCATACAAATCCCCAATACTTTAGCAGGATTTAACCTTGCAGTATCAGAGGGAGTTAAATCAGAAGCTACCAAAATCGCCGGATCTGTTAATTCCAAAGGTGCAGGAGTACCGCCAAGTAAAATTCTTAACACTCGCCGACCAATATCTACTACATCTTCTACTCGTTCTTGTAGATATTTATCCTCTAATTTCTGATAAGAACTGGTAATTTCATCAACTACCATTTGCCAAACAGTTTCAGCATTCAAATGTTGTGTAAACAACTTCTGACGTGCTGTATTGATTAAAACCGGGTCTTGTAAAAATAATAAATGAGCATCAAAAATGGCTGCTTCTGTATCACCAATTTGGATAGAAGTATGAGAAAGTAAAGTTTCAATTTCTTGTTTAGCAGTTTGAATAGCACTTTGTAATCTTTGCCACTCTACCTCTAAATTATTTATGTGATATTCGGGAATATTGACCGACGCTGATTGATATTGTACCACAGGTGCGATCGCCACCCCCGGAGAAGCCGCAATTCCCAATAATTCCCCTTGACTGGGTGTTGTATCTATATGTGGTTCTGGCTTGGCTGGTAAAACCAGACTATCATCCTCACCAAAATTATTCAAAACCAACGTTTGTAAAGCCTTAAGTGCTGCTTCCGCATCTACCCCAGTAGCTGTAATTAATAATTCGTGTCCTTGACGTACCCCTAAAGTAGCCACTTGATTAATACTATCTGCTCTCACAAAAGCAGTATCTTTACTCAGATTTTTAACTTGAATTTGCGCTTCAAATCGGCAAACAGTACCCACAAATTGGGCAGATGGCCTAGCGTGTAAACCCAAACGATTATTAACAGTTAGTTTAATTTCCCTTGTTGGTAATATTGTATTAAATATAGCTTGATTTGGACAAGTAACTACAGGAGGATGGCCACTGGAACAACCTAAATGAGTAGTTTTTGCTATTAAAGAACCCTGAGCTTCAGCTATTACTTGCTGAATACTTCTACCATTAGCAGCCGCCACAGTAGCAGCGATCGCCCCCTCTACCAAAGGTGCAGCACATAAATAGACCTTTTGCCGTTGTTCTGGGGGTAAGAACTCCAAGGCCATTTCCGCACTGAGAACAGCACTACCCAAATCCATCAACACCAGCACACCGTCATCATCAAAGATAGAGGCGATCGCTTCATAAACCTGCATCGCATCCGTCCCCAAAGGATTTACCGGATCATCAACACCCGCAGCCACAACCAAGGGGACATTTCCTTGCACCATCTGCGCTGCTAGTTCCTGTACTCCTAAAGCTAGTTGTTTACTGTGAGAAACTATAACTATTCCAACCACTGCAACACCTTAGCCAGTCATCTATAATTAATTATTGCCCAAGGCACTATAGAAAACAGCAATTATTTAACAAACAATTGTAAATTTCCAAAAATCTTCTGATTTCACCTGAATTAAAATCATCTTCATCACTTGTGGCACTTAAAATATCTTCATACTCAAATCCAACCATTTTGCTTGAGTAATGGGTGCACTACTGGAAATATAATCAACTCCCGTTGCAGCTACACTGCGGATAGTTTCCAAAGTCACATTTCCCGAAGCTTCAATTTTAACCTGACTATTTTGCTGGCGAATTAACTGCACTGCCTCCCGCATCATCTCCACAGGCATATTATCTAGCATAATAATATCAGCTTTATGCTGTAACGCTTCTTGTACCTGTTCTATACTTTCCGTTTCCACCTCAATAGTTAAAGGATAGGGAATTTGCGAACGAATACGAGTAATAGCTGCACCAACTCCCCCACCAGCCACAATATGATTATCCTTAATCATCACCGCATCATCTAACCCCATCCGATGATTAATGGCACCACCTACAGCCGTTGCATATTTTTCCAACAGCCTCAAACCTGGTGTAGTTTTGCGCGTATCTACCAACTTAGCGGGTAAATCTCCGATTTGTTCTACATATTGATGAGTTAAAGTTGCTATTCCACTTAATCGCATAGCTAAATTCAAAGCTACCCTTTCCCCCATCAGCAAAGCCTCCAAGCTGCCATCTATTTCCGCAACCACCTGTCCCGGTTGACAAAATCCACCTTCAGCCACCACAGGTGAAAAATTAATTTTTGGATCTAAAAGCTGAAATACCCTAGCTGCAACAGGTAAACCAGCAATAATTCCAGGTGCTTTGGCTATCCACTGCCCTTTGCCTTGTATTACTCCAGCCGATAAAAGAGATAAAGTAGTGCGATCGCCTCTCCCAATATCCTCTAATAACCAGCTCTGTAACACTTGATCTAACAATATAAATGGAGGTATTACACCAGAAGCCTTCATAAAATTAACTGCACTTATTAAATAGCCTCATCTATTGTTTGACACTCCCCTGCCTAAAGGCGTTCGCGCCAGCGTCTCGCCAGAGAGGGGATTCTTGATTCCACGAGTCCACTTGAGATAGATACCTTGCGATTCTAGCCCAGAGGTGGTTCTCTCCTCAAGCGTTACTTTGGGTCTGCCCGACCCTAGTTGAATTATTCCAAAATTTGTTTTAGTTAAATGCTGTTCGTCTAGTTCCCATGTTCGCGCCAGCGTCCCGCAGGGAAGATTTTACCTATTCCTGGGTAAAGAAACCAGAATTATGAAATAGAACCCCATATCTTCAATTATCAAGGTTCAGCGACACCTATTAGGCGCTGGGTTTTTATACAGGTTGATTACCCTGCCTGTTAAACATAATCTTATCATAAAATTACGAAGCTACAATTATTTCGTGCATCTTCAAGTCCCGGATATCTCACAAAGCCGTCCTAGAAGGACGGGGCTTGTATCCCATTCTTTTGGCCAACAATTTCCGCATTCCACAATATATGTCAACAGGTACAAAAGTACGTCCATCAGGTTTGAGGAAATTTGGCAGCTGGTGCGATCGTCATCTTCCACTCCATCAACCCCCACCTTACCCAGAGTAATAACTCCCCGCAACTAAAATATTGCCACAAAACCCTTACCCTGCAAGACTTTTATTGAACTCTAGAAAAATCGCCCAAAAATTTTTTGAAAAAAGAGTTGACAAACAAAAGTAGACTCGCTACTATAAAAAAGTGCCTGAAGAGAGAGCGCGAGAGAGCGGACTCGGAAGCGCACCGAACCTTGAAAATATTATAGTTTGAAAGCC
>DATGXB010000021.1:0-2180 GCA_035299225.1 Nostocaceae cyanobacterium
GGTAGAAGCTCTCGCCGACGATGTCGTCGCGGCGCAGCAGCACACCGAGCCGGCCGTAGACGACGCTCTTTCCCCCCTGCCTCTTTCCCCCTGCCTCCTGCCTCCTGCCTCCTGCCTCCTGCCTCCTGCCTAGTCCCCTTGATAACAGACAGAGCACACTCCAATGCAAAAATTACCAAGCAAAAGAAAATTCAACAATTTACGGAATTTAGAATTTACTCGGCGGCGGAGGTTTACCCGATCAAAAGCTCAGGGGGATACCAACCCAAAAGCTCAAAATCAGAATCAAATCAGCAGTTTACAATCTCGGTTGTGGATGGTCTGGGGGATATTGATGGCGGCGGCGGTGGGTTTGGGTTTAAATTTGTATCGGTTACAAATTGTTCAAGGCCCTAAGCTGACAGAACGGGCGCGTAGTCAACAAATGGTAAATTTACGCCCTTATATGCCTCGTCGTCCGGTGATTGACCGCAATAATACTGTTTTGGCTATTGACCGTCCAGTTTATACCGTTTATGCTCACCCTAAGCTGTTTAACCAATCTCCATCTGAAGTGGCCGAGCAAATCGCTCCTATTTTGGGTAAAGAAGCATCTGATTTATTAAAGTTATTTCAAAGTCAGAAAAGCGGTATTGTCATCGAACCTGCTTTATCGGAGAATGTAAGCGATCGCTTGCGGTCTTTGCGTCTCAATGGTCTGGAATTTATTGAAAAATATTCCCGCTTTTATCCCCAAGATAATTTAGCAGCTGATATCGTTGGTTATGTCAATGTTGACCGTCGCGGTCAAGCAGGTATTGAATATAGTCAAGAAAAGTTATTGGAACGGTCTGCTCAAACAGTACGCCTTAGTCGGGCTGGAAATGGCGCACTCTTACCCCATCATGCCCCAGAAGGATTAATTAATTTTGACGATTTACAGTTACAACTCACCATTGATACCCGTCTTCAAAGAGTAGCAAGAGAGGCACTACAGCAGCAACTAGAAGCATTTCAAGCTAAACGTGGTGGCGTAATTGTCATGGATGCTACCAACGGCGAAATTTTAGCTTTGGTTGCTCAACCTAATTATAACCCTAATGAATATTCTAAAGCAGATATATCTTTATTTAAAAATTGGATAGTAGCAGACTTATATGAACCAGGCTCAACGTTTAAACCTCTAAATATAGCGATCGCACTGGAAAATAATATCATTACACCCAATGACGTTTTTGATGATCCTGGTACTATTCGTGTAGCCGACCGCACAATTAAAAACGCTGAAAATAATAGTTATCGCAGGCTAGATATTGCCCAAATTCTCCAAACTTCTAGTAATGTGGGCATGGTAAAAATTATCCAACGTCTCAAGCGGACAGATTACTATAACTGGCTGGAACGTCTAGGACTAGGACAACCAGTAGAAACCGATTTACCTTTTGAAGCTATTGGCCGCTTGAAAAGTCAAGAAAAATTTATGGCTTCTCCCATTGAACCCGCAACTACTTCTTTTGGACAGGGTTTTTCTATTACACCACTACAGCTAGTACAAATGCACGGAGCTTTAGCTAATGGTGGTAAATTAGTTACACCTCATGTAGTCAAGGGTTTAATTGATGGTCAAGGAAATATTCATTATTCCCCCAATCTTCCCACACCCAGACAAATTTTTTCACCTACTACGGCTCAAACAGTAGTAGAAATGATGGAAACTGTGGTGGCACAGGGAACGGGTAAAGTAGCACAAATTCCAGGTTATCGGATTGGTGGTAAAACCGGCACAGCCCAAAAAGCTAGTCCCAATGGTGGATATATTCCAGGTGCGAGAATTACCAGTTTTGTGAGTATTTTACCAGTAGAAAATCCCCGTTATGTAGTTTTGGCTATAGTAGACGAACCAAAGGGAGAAAATGCTTATGGTTCGACTGTAGCTGCACCAATTGTTAAAACTGTGATGGAGTCTCTTATTCCTTTACAACAAATTCCCCCGGCTGGAGAAGTTAAAACAGAATCTAATGATGCTAATACTCATTCTTTGGATTAAGGGAACAGGGAACAGGGAACAGGGAACAGGGAACAGGGAACAGGGAACAGGGAACAGGGAACAGGGAACAGGGAACAGGCAATAGGCAATAGGCAATAGGCAATAGGCAATAGGCAATAGGCAATAGGCAATAGGCAATAGGCAATAGGCAATA
>DATGXB010000022.1:0-67825 GCA_035299225.1 Nostocaceae cyanobacterium
TTATCCTCTAGGGCTTTGAGTTACCAACAATAATTAAATCAAAGTCAGGTCTACACCTGAGTTGCATTTAATTCGACATTTCCTAGACTCCATACGCTGTAAGCTTTGTGGCTTCGTTCTAAAAATTGTCCGAAGTATTGAATTATTCCTGGCCGTCTCTGCGTCCTAGTTCATACACACCTGCACCGATACAAGCAAGTACACCTATACTTATTGACCAACTGCGATCCAAACTAATTTCTATACCCCAGTTACACAAAGCACCCGCAACTAAAAAAGGGACAATGCTAAATAATGAAGCGTAGAAAGCATTTTGGGATTCTCTAGCTGGACGTGTTTTTTCAAATTCGGATTTGCTAATATAGAGCGATCGCTCCGCAAAATTAAACCAGCGTTGAAGTTGCTGCATTATCCATTCACTTAGCGGAGAAAAAGCCAGATATAAGGCTAAAGACCATAAACTTGTACCCGCAAAGGCCAGGGTATCTAACTTCAAACTAAAAGGTAAAATATCAGTGAGCATGGTTTAGCTTACGACTGGTAAAGTTAATATTAGCCTAAAATTCCCAACAAATTAGTTAATTTGAGCCTTTTTATGCTATTCTCTCATTTTTACCAACTTGTGATTAGCTCACCAGAACAATTTTACCTGTCATAGAACTAGTTTCTATTAATTCATGCGCTTTTGCAGCTTCTTGTAAAGCCAGTTCATGGCTAACTTGCACTTTCAATTTACCCTCATCTATCCAAGTCGCGCACTGTTGCAGAATTTCGCCATGATGTTGCAGTCCCTCAATATTATTCATCAGCATCGGAGTCAGCATCAACTCTAAACCAATACGCAGATTTCTATTTCTCGCTACCTTCCAAACCGTATTAGCATTAGGTTCAAGGATAGTTACCAAATCACCATAAACCCGCACCGCCGGAAAAGTCTGTGCAATCACATCTCCCCCCACAGTATCAAAAGCTAAATCTACACCTTCCCCATTTGTCCAGTCTAAAACAGCTTGGACAAAATCAGTTTGTTTGTACAAAATCGCCTGATCAGCACCGAGTTGAGTCACAAAATCAGCTTTTTCTGGTGTACTCACAGTTGTAGCCACATCTGCACCTTTAAGTTTAGCCAGTTGAATCGCTACGTGTCCCACCCCACCAGCACCAGCATGAATCAAAACCTTTTCCTTCGGTTCAAGTCTTCCCCGTTCATATAAAGCCTCCCAAGCCGTAATTAAAACCAAAGGTGCAGCCGCAGCTTCCGCAAAACTGGCATTTTTGGGTTTATAAGCCACAAATCTTTCATCAACAGTAGTATATTCCGCATAATTTCCTTGATGTGCACCTAACCCCCCATAACAAAAGTACACCTCATCACCAGGACGGAATTTTTGCACATTTGCACCCACCGCTTCCACTACTCCCGCACCATCACAACCCAAAATCGCCGGCATTTGTTCAGGGTAGAATGTACCTCGTTTCCGCAGCTTGGTATCAAGGGGATTAACGCCTGCTGCCACCAACCGGACTAAAATTTCTGTATTTCCGGGTGTGGGTTTGGGTACATCTTGCAGCTTTAACACGTCGGGATTGCCTACTGCTGTCATCAAAACTGCTTTCATCTGATTTCCTCCACTCACCTTGGTTTTTTCTACTTATTGTTTTATTTCTACTACATTTCTTTTGAGTTTGAGTCTAACAATTGGTTGATTGAACTTGACATAACAACAACTGATTAAAGTATTTGTAGGGTGTGTTAGGACTTCAGTCCGTAACGCACCAAGACCCATGATGGTGGTGTACTTTATGTGCCAACCCACCCTACGTATATTTCCAAAATGAAATAGTAATCCTATAGCAACAACTGATTAAAGTAATCCTAAAGCTTGGAGACTACGCCGAGTAACTTCAATTCGTGCAGGAGCATCATTATTATTACGTATATCAATGTTAGTAGCAAAGAAATATACATTATTATTTTGCTCTAAATATCCCACAAACCAACCAATATTAGGCGTAACACTTCCTGCCCAGCCTGTCTTTGCTCTCAGTACATATTTTGGGGTACGTTCATAAATCATAATATCTTGAACTAAATCTAAAGTACGTTGTGAAAAGGGTAACTGTTTCAGGTATAAACGTTGTAAAAACTCGATTTGTTCTCTGGGTGTAATTTGCAGTGGACCCTCTAACCAAAATCTATCAATTTGTTCTGGTGTACCAATTTGACGGTTGCCATAACCCACTTGCTTGATAAATTTCTCCATCCATTCATGACCAATTTTTCGCGCCAGCACTTGATAAAACCATACTGTTGAATTTTTAAATGCTTGGCGGATGTTGGCATCTTGATTCCAGGTTGGGATTTGGCGTTGGATACCATCCCAAGTTAACACAGCCACGTCATTAGGAATTACCCCAGTTTCTAAAGCTACAAGAGAGTTAAAAATTTTGAAAGTTGAAGCCGGAAGAAATGCCTGTGAGTTGCGATCGGTGTTGTGTTCGTAAAATTTCTTATTATTCAAGTCGTAAATGATAATAGAACCTGTGATACCAAATTGATCAAATGAACTTCCCAGGTCAACATTCCTATTAACTGACGGTATTTTCTGGGAATATGCAGGCATACTCTGAGAACTGATAACAGTTAAAGCTGCTACTAAAATACCAAGAGTGATATTAATTGCTGGGGACATTCGCCGATTTTTAGGCATAACTGCACTTTCCTAGAAAACTGATTAACAAAACTTGTAATACAGGAAAAATATTTGCAGTTCCAGATATAGCTTTACTATTAAGTTGATAGTGTTTTTATATACCAGCTTATTATAACACTCTGTCTCAAGATGTATATTTTTGTTTTCTTGTCTATCCTATCGGGGGGGATGGGATAATAATTAATTTAATGGTCAGGAGTTCAAGATTATGGCCTCCTGTCTGCTGGTGATATTGAGGGAATCATTGTGGTAGCTATACCAGAAAAACGGCAACACACCCAGGAACATCTATCGAGCAACAATCGTGTAGCTGTGCTGCTCATGGGTTATGGTGAAGTTGAAAGTTATGAAGATTTTGCTAATTATAATGAACAGGCGCTAAATCTGCTTACAGCTAAGTTTGCCCCTGTACCGACTTGGATTTATCCCCCTTTGGCGCGTTTGTTAGCATTATTTGACCGCCATGAGTGGGGACATCAACATCATGATTTTATTTCCCCTCACAATGCTATTTTTGAACAACAAAGGGCAGGAATTGAACATTGTTTACAACATAAATGGGGTGCAAATATCCAAGTTTTCAAAGCTTTTAATTTTTGCGCTCCCTATCTGCCCCATCAAGTTTTAGCAGAAATCAAAGATCAAGGATTTGAGAGAATTTTAATTTATCCTTTGTTGGTTGTAGACTCAATTTTTACTAGCGGGATTGCCATTGAGCAAGTAAACAAAGCTTTATCTTCAACGGTAGAAGGTGATCAACATTGGGTAAAAAGTTTGCGTTATATTCCTTCTTTTTATAATGAGCCGGAATATATTAATTTAATGGCTCATTTAGTGGAAGAAAAAATTAATACTGAATTAGCCGCAGGTTATTTACCTTCACAAATTGGCATTGTGTTAATGAATCATGGCTGTCCTCACAAAGCCAAAGGATTTACTTCTGGAATTATTGAAAGCCAAATTCTTTATGATTTAGTACGAGAGAAATTAATTAACCGTTATCCGTTAATTTCTGTAGGTTGGTTAAATCATGATACGCCGCTTATTGAATGGACTCAACCCAATGCTGAACAAGCAGCAAAAAATTTGATTCAATTAGGTGCAAAAGTTGTTCTATTTATGCCGATTGGTTTTGCGACAGAAAACCATGAAACTCTTTTGGATGTACATCACATTATTCATGATTTAGAAAAGCAATATGCTGATGTGAATTATTTGCAAATGCCATGTGTTAATGATCATCCAGGGTTTTTACAAATGGTTGCTGACTGGGCAAATCCGCAAATTGAGGCATTAATTGAAGCGGAAGAAATGGCCATTAATCCGCAATTAGTTATTGCTCATCATCACCATCATCATCATTAAATTAACTGTAGGGTGGGCTATGCCCACCTTGATCATATTTATTTATGATATACTGGGTTTAAACCGTCTTTATAAATACTAGACGCAGGACGGAATGATGACACAACCCAATTTATCCCCGACTATTGCTGTTAATATTCCCACTAAACTAACGCTGCAAGTTTCCCATGAGCAATTTGTTCATTTAGCACTAGCTAACCGAGATTTACAATTAGAACGAACTGCGACGGGAGAGTTAATTATTATGCCACCTACTGGAAGCGGGACGGGAAAAAGAAATTCTGATTTAAATGGGCAACTTTGGCTTTGGAATCGTCAACGTAAATTGGGGGTAGTTTTTGATTCTTCTAGCGGTTTTCATCTTCCTAATGGAAGCGATCGCTCTCCTGATGCAGCTTGGATTATAAAATCAAGATGGGATAGTCTAACTCCAGAACAGCAAGAAAGTTTTGCTCCCATTTGTCCCGATTTTGTGCTAGAACTACGTTCTAAAACTGACTCTCTGGAAAATTTACAAGCCAAAATGAGAGAGTATTTAGAAAATGGTGCTCGTTTAGGTTGGTTAATTGATCGGCAAAATAAAAAAGTAGAAATTTATCGGCCAAATCAGGATGTAGAAATTTTAGAACATCCTCTGAGTTTATCAGGAGAAGAGGTTTTACCAGGATTTGTGTTAGATTTAACTGAGGTTTGGAGTTGAAGATGGTTAGTTTATAAATTCATTTTGAATCCTTGATTAAAACAAAAGAGGATGTAAGAGAGCAAATAATGTTGAATTAAACATGAAAATTATTAAAGTGTGGTTGTAGTGACCAATTGTAGCTACAATAAAGTAAAGATAGCTGTAACTAGGTGATGGAGTTTGAATGGGATGAAGCCAAGCGCTTGGCTAACATTAGCAAGCACGGAATTGATTTTATAGATGTTGTAGCCGTGTTTGAAGGAGATCAGATAGTAGTTGAGGATAACCGCTATAACTACGGAGAACAGCGTTTCGTCACCTTTGGCTTGTTACAAGGACGAGTAGTTGCAGTTGTCTACACCGAACGTAGCGATCGCATTCGTATTATTTCCGCACGAAAGGCAACCAAGTATGAAGAACGAACCTATTTCGACCAACTCTCAAACTGACTGGCAACGTCTCGATGCAATGACTGATGAAGACATTGATTTATCAGACTGCCCAGAAATTACACCTGAACTATTTGCTAAAGCAGTAGTTAAAAAGGGTTTACCTCTTACCAAAAACAAAACACAGGTTACTTTACGTATTGACAGTGATGTGTTGGAGTGGTTTAAATCCCAAGGACGGGGTTATCAAACTCAAATCAACGCCTTATTAAGAGCGTATATGGAAGCTCAACGATAATATTTTTTGTTAATTTATCCTGATTTTCTGCGAGATAATTAGGGGAGAATACAAACTAGGGTTTATGTAAAATTGACTGAGGTTTGAACTTAAAAATATTACGGTTTTGGACTAGGATATCTTAGAAAATGAATAAAAGTAATAATATAATCGAAAAAGCCGAGCAAGAAATAGATTCAGCTTTCTCCTCTAACAAACTAAAAGATATTGGCTACACACAAGCAATATGGACTTTACTATCTGTAGTTGAAGATCATCATTTAAAGATAAGAGTATTAGACCGACTACCAGATGAACAATTACAGGCTTATACTGACAGCTTAATTAACTGGTTATCATATCCGCTAAGAATTTGCTTCAAAGAATCTGTTAAAAATTCTAAGAAGCTAACTAAAAAGCTAATTAATGACCATTATGGTCTTGCTCAAGATTGGATAGAAATATCTAAACAATATTGGAATTTTTGCTTAATGTTTTCACTATGGTATAGAAAAAAGATTCAAATTTCTGTTATTGATAATGAGTTAATTCCAACTGATTTGACTACTCTAGATATAGAGTATGAAGCTTATAATAGGTTGGTAAAAAAGAGTGGAGATGGTTCTGAAATAAGAATTGATTTAAGCAAAATTACCACAATTGTAGTTGACAATACTGAATTTAATAATAAACACCAAACATTTACAGTCAAATTTAATTCCAATCTAGCTTCAGAGTTAATTGACCTATGTAAATTAGTGTATTCAAATAGATATAATCTCCCTGAAGAATGGCAATTTTCTGGTTTTACAATTTCACAATTCAAGGCGATTTTTATAACAACACAAGCACTTTCATTAGCTTGGTCTATTGCTAGAGAAGAAGCTGCTAACCGTGGGATGAAAGGTCTAGCTTATAGTTCTTCTGTCTGGGTTGTAAAAAAACACGAATTGGTTAGTCATATTTCTAGATATAGTAAACAGCCTAGAAATGTTGTTCAAAATATTTATGATAAAATAACCTTTGGTAATGAAGGAATCCGTGATCCAGATATTGCTACACAACCTCTTATAGATTTGTATAATGGCTATTATGCTATTTCACCTTTTATCTGGCAAAATACAGATGCAGAAAGAAATTTATGTGTTTTATTAAACCAAATAGAATCAGATAAAAAAATCTACTCCAAACTTGTTGAAAACAAAGAATCAATCATTAGAGATGAGTTTATTACACTTGCTAAGTCTTTGAATTTTGATTGTAAATACGGTTCAATAGAAAGTACCGATGTAGACCTAGCTATCATTGATAGACAAAAACGATTATGTCTTGTCATGGAATTAAAATGGTTTATTGAGCCAGCAGAAATTCGAGAATGCCATGATCGATCTAAAGAACTTATAAAAGGTGTAGAACAAGCTTTAAAAATTAAAAATGCTTACGAAAACTCTAATGAGAAACTAATTAAAAACGTACTAAATATTGAGCCTGATTATGAATTAATGACTATTGTTGTATCAAAAAACTGGATTGGTCGTTTTGATGTACAAAATTCAGAAGTACCTATCATTAAATCTGGACATCTAATGACAAAAATGGAATCATCAAAGTCATTATCTGAAACTATTTCATGGCTAAAAAAAAGAGAATGTTTGCTAAAGATAGGAAAGGATTTTGATGTTCGTTATGTAAATATTGAGCTAGGTGGCTGGAAATCTAAATGGTATGGTATTAAGCCTTTTTAGTAAAATTTTAATTCATTCCAAATTCTTGATTAATAGCTGTAATTTCAGCCTGAATTTGAGGATTGTTAGCAATTGCAGCTAATTGTTCCTTCAATATTTCCTGGTCTTTAAATTTATCTGCTATTTCTGCTTTTTCTCGAATTTGTTTGGCAATTCTTTCCAGTAGCTACGCTTTTTTAGCATATAGATCAAGAACGGATAGATTGTTCAAGTTTGAGAAAGTTTGGTGAAATCATAGATTCTATTTCTCAACTTCATTGGGTAGAAAATTTTGATCTAAAATTTGTTCTAAGGTGAAGGGACAAGAGGGAGGAAATGTAGAAACTGATAATCCTGTTTCTTCGCTGGCTTCTGCTACAGCACGAGGATAAGATTGATTGAGGAGTTCTGTTAATTGCGATTTTAGGCTAGGACTATCCTGTAATGCTTCTTCTATTTCAAAACGATTATTTCTAATAGTGATTTGCCAACTTTTAGAACGCTTTTCAGGTTGATATTTCCATTTTAATAAGTGCATTATAATTAATCTTAAATAACTGCGTAAAGCTTTCTTTTCACTTCTGCCCAAAGTTTCTAGTTCCTCAATTAAATTATCAATATCTATATCTGAAAATTGACGTTCTTGTAATTGTTTGATAGTAGTTTCTAACCACAGATGATAATCTTGGTCGTATAATTTTGTTTGAGTTGGCAATTTTACCATTGTTTTTACCCTTGAATGATGCTCAAATTTCTTCTTAATTCCCGAATGGCAAAGCTACTGTTACGTTCATTGGCTATTTGGAAACAATTATTAATAATTTCTAATAAATTTATAAGTGGAAAATAGCGGCTGTGGGTTTGGATTTGGTAATTATCTCCTTGTAACCCATAAATTAGTAATTGGTTCTTTTTAAATAACCAAATTTCTGGGACTTTGTAAGGTAAATAATCATTTATATCGGTGTAGCTGGTGACATCTATTTCTATGACTAAATCAGGGGGTGGGTCATTTTGCCAATCTATTCTATCTTTACCGGCAATGGCTGGCCAATTATCAATATAAAAGCAGTAATCTGGTTCAATCTCACTTTTTAAAGGTAATTCCATTGTGATGGGGGTAAATGATTCATATTCTTGCTCTAGATGATCTAGCAAAACTTTGACTATATCAGCGAGTAAGTTGGCTTTGCGTCCATCTTCTGGTAGTGGTACCATCAAAATAATTTCCCCTGGTCTATATTTTATGCGTGGAAGGGTGCGATGGCGAAACGCCCACTGTAGGCGATCGCCTAATTTTTGGCTCAATCTCTGATACTCATCCCAACTACTAGGTAGCCTAACAACGGCTCCTGGTGGTAGCTGGATTTTCTCTGGTGTAATGACAGCAAACATGAATTTTACAAATATTTATGTGATTGATGAAAAAATGGAAAAGGGTAAATTTGATGATTCCCTTTTCCCCTTCCCCCCTACACTCCTCTGAGTTTACGGGTGTTATCTACTAAACTTTGAGCAAATTGATCAAATCTTTGAGATAGTTTTTCATCTTTAATTTTACCTTGGGGTGTGAAGGCGTTGTATGCTTGACCGATCGCTATCTGTTCAGGAATTACCCAACCATGCACCCAGCGCATAATTATTCTTAAATCATTTAGGGCGTTACTGTTAGATTGTCCCCCTAAAATGCTGATTAATCCTGTTACTTTCCCGGCTAATTCGTCAAAACTCATTAAATCTAAGGCATTTTTGATTACCCCACTCACGCTACCGTGATATTCTGGGGTGGCTAAAATTAATCCATCGGCGTTTTTTACTGTTTCTCGTAACTTTTCTACATCTGGGTATTCTGGATATTCTTTACTACCATCACAAAAGGGTAGTTGCATTTGTCGCAAGTCCAGAATTTCCACTTCTGCACCTAAAGCTTCTACTCGCTGTGCAGCTATTTGTAGTCCTAATTGGGTAAAAGAACCGGATCTTAAACTGCCACCGATACCAACTATTTTTACCATTGTTGACCACCAAGCCAATTTTTATTAAAAACGAAGTCATTATGACTATGTTTATTGTAGCTGGCCGTCTAACGAATATGTCAAACCACTACCCCAGCTACCATAAATAATTGATATCTTGGATTTATGCCAAATCACCATCATTAAGAAACTGAAAACTTGGGTCAACTCTATATCCACAGTTAAACTAGATAATTGACATACTCCCCGCCCTAAAAGTGCGGAGATTCTGGGTTCAAACAACAGTTGCAGGTCTACCCCGTCTTACACTATCTCGCCCAACAGACAATGCCCTGCCTGTTTCTACTATTCTACCAAAAAGCCGTCCTCAAAGGACGGGGAACCTCAAACCCAATTTTTTGGTAAACCGTAATTTCCAGATATTACAGTAAAAGAACAAGCGGAGATGAACAGGGGTGTAGAGTGTATGGAAAATGAGGGAAAAGAGGAAGTAATATTATATTCCTCCTGCCTCCTGCCCCGTTCGACTTCGCTCACGGAACACCTGCCTCCTGCCTCCTTAACCAACAGATAAAGGGTAATAATTATGCAAAATGGAAAAAATCAGGCTTTAATGAAAAAACATCCGTCAAAGCGAGGTCTTTGGGCTGGGATAATAGCAGCAAGTTTGATGATAGTACCTGGAATGGTGGGTGGAACTCCAGCTTTAGCACAAAAAGCCGACCGAGAGTTAAGCTACGGGGAGTTAATTCGCAGAACGGATAAAGGGGAAGTACAAAAAGTAGAGTTAGACGAAACCGAACAGATAGCCAGGGTGTATCTCAAAGGGAAAAAGCCAGATGAACAACCCTTACAGGTGCGACTTTTAGAACAAAATACAGAGTTAATTAATAAACTTAAACGGAATGAAGTAGAATTTGGGGAAACTTCCTCCGCTAACAGTCGTGCTGCTGTCGGTTTATTAATTAATTTAATGTGGATTTTGCCCTTAGTAGCTTTAATGCTGCTGTTTCTGCGTCGTTCCACTAATGCTTCTAGTCAAGCGCTGAATTTTGGTAAATCCCGGGCTCGGTTTCAAATGGAAGCAAAAACCGGGGTAAAATTTGATGATGTGGCAGGAGTAGAAGAGGCTAAAGAAGAATTGCAGGAAGTGGTGACTTTCCTCAAACAACCGGAAAGATTTACGGCGGTAGGTGCGCGGATTCCCAAGGGGGTATTGTTAATTGGGCCACCAGGTACAGGGAAAACTTTATTAGCCAAAGCGATCGCAGGTGAAGCTGGTGTACCGTTCTTTAGTATTTCTGGTTCGGAATTTGTAGAAATGTTTGTCGGGGTGGGTGCTTCCCGTGTCCGTGATTTGTTTAAAAAAGCTAAAGAAAATGCTCCTTGTTTAATTTTTATAGATGAAATTGATGCTGTCGGTAGACAACGGGGGACGGGTATTGGTGGGGGTAATGATGAGCGAGAACAAACCCTGAACCAACTGTTAACGGAAATGGATGGTTTTGAAGGGAATACCGGGATTATTATTATTGCGGCCACTAACCGTCCCGATGTCTTAGATACAGCCTTATTACGTCCCGGACGCTTTGACAGACAGGTAATGGTAGATGCACCAGACTTAAAAGGCAGATTACAAATTTTACAAGTTCACGCCAGAAATAAGAAAATTGACCCTAGTGTATCTTTAGAAGCGATCGCACGTCGTACCCCTGGTTTTACCGGTGCAGATTTAGCCAACCTCCTAAATGAAGCCGCTATTCTCACAGCCAGAAGACGCAAAGAAGCCGTTACAAATCTAGAAATTGATGATGCAGTAGATCGGGTTGTAGCGGGAATGGAAGGAACTGCATTAGTAGACAGCAAAAACAAACGCCTGATTGCTTATCATGAAGTTGGTCATGCTTTAGTCGGGACTTTAATTAAAGACCATGACCCAGTACAAAAAGTTACCCTGATTCCCAGAGGTCAAGCATTAGGTTTAACTTGGTTTACTCCCAATGAAGAACAGGGTTTAATTTCCCGTTCCCAAATTTTAGCCCGAATTACTGCCACTTTAGGCGGTCGTGCGGCGGAAGAAATTGTGTTTGGTAAATCTGAAGTAACCACCGGTGCAGGGGATGATTTACAAAAAGTTACCAACATGGCCAGACAAATGGTAACTAGATTTGGGATGACGGAATTAGGGCCACTTTCCCTAGAAAATCAAAACAGTGAGGTATTTCTAGGACGAGACTGGATGAATAAATCCGACTACTCGGAAGAAATAGCCGCCAAAATTGATCATAAAGTCCGGGAAATTGTGAATAGTTCCTATATTCAAGCTAAGGAATTATTACAAGAACACCGAGTTATTTTTGAAAGATTGGTGGATTTATTAGCAGAACAAGAAACCATTGATGGTGATGTATTCCGGCAAATTGTCGCTGAAAATACTCAGGATCAGGTAATCAAGGATCAGCATCAACATTTAGCTGTTCCCAGTTAATTTTGGTATTGCATAAGTGCGAGATGTTTTTGAGTGTAGAGACGTTCCATGGAACGTCTCTACAAAGATAATGTCTCTACATTTGTCAAGAAATTTGCTCAATCCAATGACAATTAAAAATCTGTTGGTAAATGTGGTTATGGACTTTTAAAGTACCTTGCTGTTTAACTACCAAGCCAGATAGTAAAAGTTCTCTTTCTTCCCAACTATCAACGGCTGTAACCTCTTGCTGATGCCAAACTTCCCGGTATAATGGGAGTACATTTATACCTTGGCTTTGTAAACTGAGAATGCGATCGCGTATTGTGCGTAAATGCTGGGGTTCATCCTGGGTTTCCCAATTATCTATAACTTTTTTCTGGACTAAATTAGCGATAAATTCTACTTCTTGGTTGCTGGGAAGAGGTGAGGATAAATTACCCATTAATTTACACAGTTTTTGAGTCAGGAAAGGTTGGCCATTTGTCCAATAAAGGATTTGTTCCAGGACGGTTTGAGGATTGTTAACTTTATTGATTAAACCATGTAGTAAAGGTTGAGCTTCATGTAATTGAAATCCATGTAATTCAATCGCTTTGCCAATATTAAAAGGTGTGCGGTTTTTATCTTTTAGTAATTGGGAAGGGGTGGCTACACCTAATAAAACAAAAGTTAGGCGTTGATATTTGGGAGAATCCGCACGTTTATTAAAGCAATTTCTCAGGAAAATAAAAAAATCATCAATTTCAAAATTCAAACTAAAAACGCTGTCAATTTCATCTATAAATATTACTATATTTTGGGTAATCTTTTCTAAAATAAATTCATTAATTAATATTCCTAACCGTTGGATTGGGGTTAAAAATTGATATTCACGCCACCACGAGCGCAAATCAATTTCTGTGATTAAATTAAATCCACTAATTAAACTGTAAGCAAAGCCAGCATACCATTGTTCTATAGTAGTTTGACGATTGCCAATTTCTGATAAATCTATAGCAACACAAGCAAAACCTTCTGTTTTTAACCTCCGCATAATTTGCACCCGTAAGCTAGATTTACCCATTTGTCGAGCATTTAAAACATAACAAAATTCACCTCGTTTTAAGGCTTGGTAAAGATAGCGGTCGCTTTGACGAACTACATAAGTCGGGGCATCCATTGGCAGACTACCACCAACTTGATATTCATAGCTAGAAGCGTCTTCCGCACTGCGGAGGAGAGCATTTTCAATCTCTAATTCTGCTTGAGTAGCTTTGAGAATTTTTAAGGTTTTTAATAATTCTTGAGTGCGTTCTTTAACTTTTTCTTCTAAAGTTTGGTTAGATTGAGCTAGTTTATTTTTAGTTTGTTCTAAGTCTGCATTCTTGATGGCTAATTCTTGAATAAATTTAATTCTTTCTGCTTCTGCTTGTTTGCGCTGGGTGATATCCTGAAAAGCCGCTATAGCATAAGTAATTTGTCCCTGTTCATCAAAAATGGGTGTTGCGGAAACCTCTAGAGGAATAATTTGATTTATCCGATGTATTTCAATATTATCAACATTAACACATTTACCTTTTAAGGCTTGGATAATTGGTAATTGCTCAACAGGACAAATTTGTTTTGTTTCGGCTAAATAAATTTGATAAATATTGCTTAAATCGGAAATTGTTGCATCATGTTCTACATCTTTACCAATAATTTGGATCGCGTGCTGATTTGCATAATGCGGTTTACCATCAAGATCAACTACAAATATTCCTACAGGTACAGCTTCTAATAGTTGAGCTAACTTTCTTTCACTTTCGCGTAAAGCTTCTTCCGCTTGTTGACGGTGAGCTATTTCTTGTTTTAAATCTAAATTTAATGCATTCATTTCTTCGTAAAGTTGAGCATTTTTAATAGAAATTGCTGCTTGGGAAGAAAGAAGTTTTAAAATTTCTAAATGGTCGGAAGTAAAAGCACCAGTAGTTAAATTATTTTCTAAATATAAAATTCCGATTAGTTGACCTTGATTAATAATAGGAGTACATAAAATAGATTTAGGGAATTTATTTTGAATATAGGAATCAGTAATAAATATTTCTTCAGTAATAGCATCATTCAAAACTAAGCTTTCATGAGTTCTTTGCACATAATTCACCACACCGACGGATAAATCTTGGCTATTTTCTATAGGTATAGATTGTAAAACAGTAATACCATTTTGACCCACTACCCCGGAAGCTTCAATCAACAATTGACCATTTTTTTTTAATAATAAAAAGCCTCTTTGTGCTCCAGCATTTTCAATTAAAATTTTAATTAATTTGTCTAGTAACTGACTCAAGACTATTTCACTGGCTAGAACCTGGGAGGCTTTAAAAACCGTAATTAAATCAAGAAATTCAGGATTACGGCTATTATATGATGAGATGTTATCGTTTAAAATCATGAAATTTAATTCAAGCGATCGCTAAAATATTTCCTATACAAATTGCAGCTACAAATAGCCAGATTTCCCTGAAGTTCAATTAAACCCATACTCTGTAACTTAAACCCATGTACCAAATCTACTACTATCGGGGTTGGGGTTTTAACTATCTGAGCAAATATTGATGCTAATTCGGGGTCTTGTTGCAAAGTTAATAATTTACCCTGTAAGTGAGTATTGTAAATTCCTTCTGTGGTCAGGGATATTGACAAGAATTGTTCCAAGGTGATATTCTGACGATAAAGATGATAAAATCCTAATCTAATCAGGTGGGGTTGTCCTCCCACAAGAGACATTAATTTTTGTACTTTCTGTTCTGACCAATTTAATTGATGCTGTTGAGCTAAATATTGTACTTGTTCATTCGTAAAAGGTTTTAACTCTATTGGTAGTCCGACATTAAAAGGGGACTTATTGATATTTAGATTCAGACAAACTTCTGTGGAATGAGCGACCACTAAACGCAGTTTTTTCCAAATTTCCTTATTTTTAGCTTCCTCATACCAGGAACGCAATAAACCAAAAAATTCTTCAGCTATTTCTGGGTAGGGAAAAATAGAATCAACATCATCTAAACCGAGGATAATTGGTTGTTTAGTTTGAGTGAGAAGATATTGTTCAAAATAAATTTTGCTACTAATTTTACTACCAAAAATTTCATCCCAAAATGTTTCTAACTGATTGGGTAATTTCACTTCTAAACCCACACTGACACAAAACCAGCGCAGGAATTTATCTAAATCTTGGAAAATTGCTTTATCAGCTAACTGGAAATTTAGAGATACAGCTTTATATCCTAAATTAGTTGCTTGATGCAATATTCTAGCCATGAGTGAGGTTTTTCCCATTAACCTGGGTGCTTTAATCCGAATCAGTGAGCCTGGTTGCTGGATTGTTTGATAACATTCAGTTTCCACAGGCGATCGCTCTACATAAAAAGCCGAATTTAAAGGAACTTGTCCCCCTGGTAATTCCAAATTAATGTTTTGATTGATTTTGTAAGGATGAGATTTTTCTTGTTCCTCTACTGCTGGATCTGGACAAAAATAATCACTAGCTTCCAGCACTAAATTGAAAGCTTTAAAACATAATTCAATACTTTGTTTATCAACACTACTTTCACATTTTAGAACTTTTGTTAAAGTATCAGGAGATAAGCCTGTGCGTTGACTGAGAACCTCTAGGGTGTACCGATGACCAGAGTTTTCCCAATTTTCCATATTGGATTTTGCTGACCTAAGTTTGTTAAATCCTTGAGGTGTTAAAAGTACACCACGTCTACGACGGTGTTTTTTTAAATACATCTGCAATTTGGAAGCTGTATGTTGCTAAAATCAGGAATACAAAATTTATACTAAACTTTTTCGTCTATTCTTTTAGTAGCTTCTAAGAATTAGTATTTTAAGCATACTTTTCAATTTTTCTCAATTTTTTGAGAATCAAAATATTATTGATAGTTAAATGTATAACATATCTAGGATTAAGAAATGTACAAAGGTAGATAAAAATTTATATTTTTTAATAAGTGTGGGCTTTTATTATAGTATGTATTTGTTAATTGGGGGATTTTTAATAATTATAAGGTTATTATACAATTCTTATTTGATTCATAAGCTTATTTTTGAAGGTAAAAAAATTTAAGGAGATTTTTTACATCTTAACTGATGGTTATTATTGTTTTCTTATACACAAATGGCATTAAGAATTGTTAAAGGCAGGTTAATATAAGTATTACGGCAGGATGGAGGTCAAGGGGAAGCGATCAGCTACGCTGGGTGCTTTGCGCGATCGCATTTTTAGTTATGCTTGGGAAGCGATACACCATCACATTTTGTTCTAATGACCCTTACTTTTAACTCAGAAGCTTACAGCCAGTTATTATCTCAATATCAGCCTAGAATTATTAAAACTGAGGCTGAGAATGAAAGGTTTTTAGCAGTGGTTGAGAGTTTACTTGCTCGGAAGAGTTTAACGCCAGAGGAAGAAGCAGTTTTAGAGTTATTGGTAAAATTAATTGAAGATTTTGAAAGTGAGCATTATCAACTTAATGTTTCTACACCTCATTCTAGAATTTTGCATTTATTGGAAGCGCGAGATTTAGCAGCAGAGGATTTAGTAGGAATTTTGGGTACAATAGATTTAGTAAATCAAGTGATTAATGGTGAAGTGGAAGTTACAAAAGAACAAGCTGAGGCTTTAGGTAATTTTTTTCATGTTGATGCTAGTGTGTTTATGAGTTAATACTAAAAATCGCACTCAGAGTCACTTCTCAATTTTCGTTTGCTGTTGAAGCGGGTAAGGATTGAACCACGTTCCCGAAGGGTAGGACGCGGAGGTAAGAGGGAAGAAGAGAATTTATCTTTGTGGTTTCCATTCTCCTAGTTCATTATAATTTAGTGAACCTTTAAAACCGCCAGCATTCCACATCAAATCGAAACAAGGTTTTAAAATTTTGCTTGCTTCAACTTCATAATTATCAATTATGACTTCTGGTATCCATAGAATATCTCTATCAATATTATCTTGAAATTTTTTAAAGAGGTGATATTGTCTGCTAACAAAAATATAGTGTTCTTTAACACCCATAATAGTCAGAAAAATAAATATAGGTGGTTCAGTTTCTATTTTTTTTAAAAAATTTAAATAGCTAGATAGGACTTTAATTAATTCTAATTCAATCCTATTAGAATCAAGTAAATTTTCACTTTCTTTAGATAAATTTAATTGTTTCCAGACAGACTCAATTATACCATTTCTCAAAAATTGAACATAGCTATAAGCTTGATTTCCTATTACGTTATAGTATAACAGTCCATCCATATTGTATTTACATTGTCTAGAATTTTCTGAGCTAATTGTTAACAGTAATTCTTTGTAAGAATCTACTTTGTTTAAATCATAGATATGTGAAAAATTAAATGAAGTAACAGGTATTAAATGAAGACTAATTATAGGCGATTTATCAATATAAAGTTGCACAGGAGTATCGCCAGCAATTATATTTGTTATTCTATTAACTCTAAAATTTTTCATTCTTTCAGAAGTTAGTTCTGATAAATTAAAAGCAGTTCTCAACTCATCAACACTGAGAAGATATTTCCTATTTGCACCTCTCCCATAAAATTTATCATAATGTTGGAAACTTACACGATGGGGACTGTTCCAACTTTTATTAATTCTGATTATTAGGACTTGTTTTGAATTTGCAAGAGAAACTAATTTAAACTCAGGTAATGGTATTCTTGGTTCAAGTCCGTGTATAATGATGTCTTCTAATCTACGAATTGTTTTGTCAATATTTTCTATTTCTAAACCGTCTAGAGAAACAGGCTTATTATCCTTATCTTCTGCTATACCATAAATCAAATCTCCTCCAGCAGTGTTAGCAAAAGCAGATACATCAGCCAAAAACTCTTTTTTATCACCATCAGAATTACCAGGTAGTTGGCTCTTGTATTCTATTGTTCTACTTTCCTCTACAGAGTTATCTACTAAACTTTGTAATTCAGCTTCAGTTATATCATCCAATCTTTTAGGAATCATATTTTTTGTGAAACAAAGTAAAATTACTAAGAGTCATTATCAAGTTTAACACACCAACCTTATTTGTGACAAAAATAATCCTCTGTAATCTTTTCTTTACATTTACTCTGTGAAAACCATAATACAAAATGTACGAAGAAAAAGCTTCGTACACTAAATAAATATTTTCCCTTCTTTTCTTCTTCCTTCGTGACCTTTTCTTCAGAACGTTTCACGAACGTGCCTTCCCTGCGGGACGCTACGCGAACGTGGTTTCTTACTTCTTCACAGCTGGATATTGTTGTAAAACCTGCCGCAAATATTGCCCTGTGTAAGAACGGGGATTTTTCGCTACATCTTCCGGTGTTCCGGCTGCAATTATTTCTCCGCCTTTGTCTCCCCCTTCGGGTCCCAAATCTATCACCCAGTCAGCACAACGAATTACATCTAAATTATGTTCAATTACTAAAATTGAATTTCCTTTATCTACCAATCTTTGTAAAACATCTAATAATTTGTGCACATCATAAAAAGATAACCCCGTCGTCGGTTCATCAATTAAATAAAGCGTTTTTCCTGTTGCTCTTCTTGATAACTCTGTTGCTAATTTCACCCGTTGCGCTTCCCCACCGGATAAAGTTGTGGCTGGTTGTCCTAACTGCACATAACCTAAACCCACATCTACTAATGTTTGTAATCTTGTTACCGCTTTAGGAATGTTCTCAAAAAATCCTAAAGCTTCCTCAACGGTCATATTCAAAACATCAGAAATAGATTTATCTTTATATTTCACTTGCAAGGTTTCCCGATTATATCTTGCACCTTTGCAAACTTCACACTGTACATAAACGTCAGGTAAAAAGTTCATTTCAATTACATTTACACCCTGACCAGAACAAGCTTCACAGCGTCCACCTTTGACGTTAAATGAAAATTGTCCGGGTTTATAACCTCTGGTTTTGGCTTCGATGGTTTGGGAAAATACATCTCGAATTACGTCAAAAACTCCGGTGTAAGTTGCAGGGTTAGAACGGGGAGTTCTACCAATAGGTGATTGGTCAATAACTATGGCTTTATCTACGGCACTTAAACCTTTAATCTCATCTATTTCTTTGGGTAAAGGCACTTTTTTTAATAGATGATGTTGCAATGCTGGATAAAGTAATTCATTCACTAAAGTAGATTTTCCTGAACCAGAAACGCCAGTTACAGCTACTAATTTACCTAAAGGAATTTCAACATCTAGATTTCGTAAGTTGTTGCGATGGGCATTTTTAATAATTAAGCTTCTGCCGTTTCCTTCTCTTCTTTCCCCAGGAGTATGAATAACTCTTCTTCCTGATAAATATGCACCAGTTAAGGAAGTTTCCGCAGTTAATAAATCCTGTAAATTTCCTTGGGCAATAATATGACCTCCGTGTATTCCTGCACCGGGTCCAATGTCTACTAAATGGTCTGCTGCGCGGATGGTTTCTTCGTCGTGTTCGACGACAATTAAGGTATTTCCTAAATCTCTTAATCTGGTTAAGGTTTTGAGTAATCTGCCGTTATCTCTTTGATGTAAACCGATGCTGGGTTCATCTAAAACATAGAGAACTCCTGTTAATCCAGAACCGATTTGTGTCGCTAAACGAATGCGTTGGGCTTCTCCACCGGAAAGGGTCATGGCGGCTCGGTCTAAGGTGAGATAATCTAAACCGACATCTAATAAAAATTGTAATCTGGCTTTAATTTCTCTCAAGACTAAATCGGCGATTTTCATTTGCCGATCGCTCAATTTCATTTGATCAATCCTCTCCCGACATTCCCGAATGGCGACGCTGGTCAAGTCCAAAATCCCATATTGTCCCAACTTCACCGCTAAGGCTTCGGGTTTTAATCTCTTCCCTCCGCACACTTCACAAGGTTGATCAATTAAATAATCTTCTAGTTTCTGCTTAACTAACTCTGTTCCGCCTTCATATTGTCTCTGTAAAATCGGAATCACACCTTTAAATGTTTGTCTTTTCCCTTCTGTAATGGTGTCTTCCGGTTCTCCTTGCAAAACTATCTGTTGCTGTTCTGGTGTTAACTTACTCCACAATGTCTGCAACTCAAAACCATATACCTGCCCTAAATTATACAGCAATTCTATGTAATAGGAGTTTTCCTTTTCTGACCAAGGAGCGATCGCCGCATATATAGGCGCTTCGGGGTTAGGAATAATCAAATCTGGGGAAAACCTCCTTAATGTTCCCAGTCCATGACAATTCGGACAAGCACCATAAGGAGAATTAAAGGAAAATAATCTCGGTGATAATTCTTCCATTACTGCCCCATGTTCGGGACAAGCAAAGTTTTCCGAAAATACCATTTCTTTGGGTAATTCCTGTTCGGAAATATTGCCACTTTCCCCACTATTTATGTTATACTTACTATCAGTTCGCCCCTGCGCTACCTTGTCAGATGTATCATTTAATACTTGAATTGTGGCGATACCGTTAGATTGCTTAAGGCAGGTGGAAAGAGAATCAACCAAACGTTCCTGAATACCGTCTTTTTTAATCAAACGGTCAATAACCAATTCTATTGTGTGTGTAACATTTTTATCCAACTCAATCGCGTCAGACAGTTCTCGCACCTCTCCGTCAACCCGGATGCGCGCAAAACCTTGAGCAGCCAAACTAGATAACAGCTTGCGATGAGTACCCTTTTTACCGCGTACCACCGGGGCAAGAATTTGGAAGCGGGTGCGGTCGGGAAGTTCCATAATGCGATCGCACATCTGGTCTATAGTTTGAGGGGCAATACAGCGATCGCAAATCGGACAATGGGGTTCACCAGCCCGACCGAACAACAACCGCAAATAATCATAAATTTCGGTAACTGTTCCCACGGTGGAACGGGGGTTATGAGAAGTTGATTTTTGGTCAATGGAAATAGCCGGACTTAAACCCTCAATGGCTTCTACATCTGGTTTGTCCAACTGTCCTAAAAATTGCCGAGCATAAGCGCTCAAGGACTCCACATAACGGCGCTGCCCTTCCGCAAAAATCGTATCAAAGGCTAAAGACGACTTACCCGAACCAGAAACCCCAGTAAAAACAATCAGTTGATCTCGTGGTAATTCTAAATCAATATTTTTCAGATTATGCTGTCTAGCACCCCGAATACGAATAGTATTTTGGCTGTGATGGTGAGAATCAGGAAGATGTCCGTTTAAAGATGCTGTTAGCTGATGATCTGACATATTGGCAGCAGGGGAGAATTTGGCCACGGGAAACAATCCTTAATGATACTATGGCAAACAGGGAACAGGGAATGGGGAACAGGGAACAGGGGAAAACCTCAATACAGAGCAATTGTACTATATAAGATAGCGATCACCTACGGCGGACGTTTCGCCATCGCCTACGGCGGGCGTTTCGCCATCACCTACGGCGGGCGTTTCGCCATCACCCAAAATAACTTTTTTAGATATCGCTCAAAACCTGCCAGTTTACCAATCCAACAAATAAATATCCGTCTAAAGTTAGATATTGATTTTTACGCTTATTTTTTCATTCCCCATTTCCCCTTCCCTCTTCCCTCTTCCCTCTTCCCTCTTCCCTATTGCCTATTGCCTATTGCCTGTTCCCTGTTCCCTGTTCCCTGTTCCCTCTTTCCTACTATATTTTTTCATCAACTCTCGTACCTGTGCAGCTACCAGAGGATGAGAATCTTTTTGCAGATGGGGGAGAAGTTCTTGTAAAACCCGTTGAGAAACTACACTCAAGTAAGCAATAGCCGCTTCCCGGACAAAACCCGTCGGATGGCGTAAAGTTGCGAGAATTTCCGCCGTACTTAATTTGATATGGGCAGCTTGGGCAAAATGGAAACAGCAAGCCAAACACCAGTCAGAAAGTAAATTCCCCAAGACAATCAACCGATAAAGGCGATCGCTTGCCTGCATATTTTCATATTCAATAATTCCCGCTTCCACCAAATACTGTAATTTTTCCAGTTCTGAGCGCCTATCCAAAATTTTAATCAACAGCGACTTACAAGATAAATGCACTGTATGATCTAAAATCTCTAAACCCCTGGCTATATTGCTTATAGATTCAGAACGCAGATTAAAAGCTACTGCTTGCATTATCTCTCCTGGGTAAAGCAACTTGAGTAATAACAGCAATCTTTCTTTGACATCAAATTCTACTTCTAGCAATGAGCGTTTGAGTAACTCACAAATCGTCAACAGGCGCTCAGTTGATTGATAATTTTCCAGAACATTCAGTCTTTGAAAGTCCAGATAAGCTGAATATATTTCCCCTAAAAATCGTAATTCTTGATTAATTAAAGCTTCTATGCGAGTTTCATAAAACCTATCTATCAGATTGTTAACTTCTGGTTGTTGATGACTCTTGATTAAACTTCGTAAAATATAATCTCGATTTGTCCCCCAAGAAGTTTCTAAATATAACCATAAACTTTCCCTGGCTTCTAGTGTACCAATTTGGGCAATAGTCCGCCAAGCGTGCATTCTCAGCACTTCCGGTTGATAAATATTTGTCGCTAGTTGTACCAGCATTGGTAAAGCTTCATTTTCCAACTTTACCAAAGACCGCATCGCTGTAATTCGTGTTGATTTATAGAAAAGAGCCGCTAAAAGTGCCGAATAATACTCCTCTAAATGAGTGGCTGCAATCATTTCTAATACAGCACAGCGCACTCTTAAAGAATCATCTTGTAATAAATTAGGAATATAAATCCGTAATTCCTGTAAATAAACCGCTTCTCGTAAAGCCTTAACAGCATTAATTCTTTCTCGCTCTTTTTTATGCGTCAGCATTCGCCGCATACTTCTAGTTGCTGCTACCCTTTGCATCGGGTTTCCCTGTCGCAACAACAAAGCCGCCGCCGTAGCCCGAATTAAGGAATGATGGTTGGGTTGGAGATATTCTTCCAGTTGAGTTAAATTCGGGTTTGCTTCCGCCAGCCAAACATAACGTAACGCTAAAGCAAATACTTCGGGATTAACTTCACCTTCCGGCTTTTCCAAAAAAACGCGCACTTCTGGAACATAGAGGGGGTTAGCATTTCCTAGCAACATCACCTCTAAACTTTGACACTGTAACTCTTCTGGCAATTTTGTTAACAATGGGGCTAAAACTTGCGCCGCCCCTTGGGGATCAATTTGGGCTAAAAGTTCCAAACAAGAGCGTTTATCGGCGTTAGAACCCTTTTCTGATAAAGCTTTGACCACCCCTTGCTTGAATACCCGCAAACCCACATTAGCCGCACTCAGTTCTCCTCGCTCGGCACTTAAAACTAATAAATCTACATAACAAGAACGTAATTCCCAAACTACTTTTAAACAAGTACCGCAAACAACCACCGTTTCCAAAATTAACACCCAATTTTGCAGGGGTGGGGGAACAAATCTTTGAGAAAAGAGCAAAGTTAAGAAAATCATTATTCCGGTTAAACCAGAAGCGATCGCTTCGGCTGTTCCCCCAGATAAAGTTTGTAACCGGCTGCGGATATGTTCGGGAATCGGTTGATAAAGTGCCGGTCCACTACTAATCACAAAAGTATAGCGGAGTAACTCATCAAAGAATTTTAACCCCACTAAACCCCAAAAGAAACTTTGGCCTTGGAAGGCAGGAAATAAATTTAAAATAAAAATTAATGCGGGAATAATAAAACCCACAGTTAAGGGTAAAAGTGCAGCTGTGACAAATACTCCTAATTTTTCAATCAGCCTGCTAGAAACAAACCACTGTGTAGCTAATTCGCATAAGCCGACAATTCCCCCAAATAAACCCAAAAAGCTGGCTAACTCTTGACTACCTAAACTTGAGTTTAATTCCCGCAAATACTGGAAGTCAATTAATACACCTAATCCTTGTAATAAAGCCACAAAGGCAAATAATTGAAAAGCATAACGCTTGAGGGGAGTTTGTAGTCGCCGATGACGGGCTGCTTGTTCCTCTGGAATATAATTCTGTGGCTTATCAGGAAAAGATTTCCGGTAAGTATATGTTAAAAAAAATAAAATGCCTGAGCCAAGGAGAATTACACAGCCGGCAATAATAATTACTCGATTGAGTTTAGCATAATTTAATAGCCAAGGTAAACTAAAACCACTAATGACATCCGCTACCAATATCCCACTACTGACCAGAGGATAAGTGCGCTTAATCTCCCGAATGTTAAATAACTGGTTGGCAACAATGGATGTATTAATCTCATTAACCACATAACAGACATCTACCCACAATCTGAGTAGAAATATCACCACTACCGCGAGATAAGAAAATTGTGTGCCCCAGCGTAATAATACTAATAAAATTAACGGTGCGACCATGCAAGGGGCGATCGCTACAATTACCCCACGTAAAGGAAAAATTCTTTGTAACCAAGAATATAAAAATACTAGCCCCACTCCCGTCGCAGCACTAGCAATATAAAACCAAGGTAAGTTACCCGCCCCATATTCATCTAAAAATAATGCTACTGTACTGTCTTCTGCCCATCGCAAACCCACAGACACAATAGTATAGAAGCCAAACATCAACCAAGTACGTTCAACTTCTTCTGGTCGTAGATTCACCCATTGTAACAGCCTTGTTAAAATGCCTTTATTAGCATTCAACCAGTGATTGTTTAATTCCATGCAGTTGTAATAACGGTGTTATGCACAATACCAAAAGTTCTGTAACAAGAATAACCTTATTTTAATAGCAAAAGTCCTGAACAACTGAGTAATTTCTTTCCTACCCAGGAGTCAGGACTAAAGTTTTTAGATCAATTTACAATTGCTTGTCAGTGCTGAGTCATAAATCATGCTAAAATCAAATGACTCAACAGCACTATTTAGTTTATTTCTTGGGTGAGATTAGCATCATCATATTGCGTCCCTCTTTTTTCGGTGCTTGTTGCACTTCCCCAAACGGCTCTAAATCCGTTGCCATGCGCTTGAGTAAGTCCTCCGCTAAATCACTGTGTTGAATTTCCCGACCCCGGAACATCACAGTCGCTTTAACTTTATCACCATCTTTCAAAAAGCGTTCTGCTTGCTTAACACGCACATTATAGTCATGTTCTTCTATCTTGTAGCGCATTTTGACTTCTTTTACATCAGCTGTATGCTGCTTCTTTCGGGCTTCCCGCGCCTTCTTCTCCTGCTCAAACTTATATTTCCCGTAGTCCATAATTCGACATACTGGCGGGTCGGCCTTATCACTGAGCAGCACCAAATCTAATTCTTTTTCCTCAGCCAGTTGTAATGCTTCCTGGGGAGTCAGAATTCCCAGTTGGGAACCATCAGTGTCAATTACCCGAATTTTCGGGAAGCGAATTCTTTCGTTAATTTGGGGCAGATCGCGAGTTCTTTTTTTCTCAATCACAGGCATTATGATTTGTGGGAGCTCTCTAGTTATGAATTTGGCTTGTTGTTAGTTTGCTTGGTTGTTGGTATGGCTCGAAAGCCAGGACTCAAGTTTTAATCTCTGCTTCTAGGGTAGCAAATTCCGCAATTGGTTGTCTGATCCTGCTGGCTTATCATTTTCAGAAGCAATTTTCCGACAACAGCTAAAACTAGGCTATGAGGCGTAATGTTAACTATTGTTACAAATGATCATCAACACAGGGAAAATTCAACTTTTGGGCGTAATCCTAGAATAGCAAGATTAAATATACAAATGTTTTATTAACTTAAACGTAACATATTACCACAGATTTGGTAAGACTATTAACATATTTACATAAAATCTCTCCCTAACCACTTACGTAAAATAAACAATGTGTTTATTATAACTTTATTCATTCCCTTTAGTTAAAGGCAAGCAACAAATTTTAACTTTGATTAATAACATAAGAAATAATTAGGGTTTCCAGTGCAAAAGATGGGAGGGATAGGTGACAACCGCAATTAATTGGCAACAGCGAGTTGGTAATCAAAGAGACTGGGTATGGCGTGGTTGGCAAATCCGCTATACTTATATTCGTCCGCGTCATAATCAACCACATAACGTCCCCTTAATTTTACTGCACGGGTTTGGTGCTTCCATTGGTCATTGGCGACACAATTTAGAAATTTTAGGCGAGCATCAAACAGTATATGCTTTAGATATGCTGGGTTTTGGTGCTTCGGAAAAAGCTGCAACTAATTACAGCTTAGAACTTTGGGTAGAGCAGGTTTATGAATTTTGGCAAACCTTTATCCGTCAACCAGTAGTATTAGTGGGTAATTCCAACGGTTCGCTAATTTCCCTAGTTGCTGCGGCCACTCACCCAGAAATGGTGCAGGGAATTGTAATGATGAGTTTACCTGATCCCACCCTAGAACTAGAAGCTGTCCCCCCTGCTTTTCATCCAATTATCAAAGCAATTAAAAGTATTGTTGCTTCCCGGCTGATTTTAAAACCCATCTTTTACTTTGTGCGTCGTCCCAGTATATTACGACGTTGGGCTAGTTTAGCTTATGCCAACCCAGAAGCCATTAGTGATGAATTGATAGATATTTTAGCCGGGCCTCCCCAAGACCGGGGCTCTGCCCGTGCCTTTACCGCCCTGTTTAAATCTACAATCGGCATAAACTTTAGCCCCAGTGTCAAGAAAATATTACCAAACTTAACAATTCCTATGTTATTGATTTGGGGGCAGAAAGATCGTTTTGTTCCTCCGGCACTGGCTAAACAGTTTGCCCTCTACAATCCGAAGTTAGAAGTTTTGTATTTAGACAATGTTGGACATTGCCCCCATGATGAATCACCAGAACTGGTTAACCAAACAATTTTAGATTGGATAGAAAACAAAGTCGTGGGGGTGCGGAGTGCTGAGTGATTAAGAGTTAGTTTCTTTTTCTAAATTTCCCCCCTGCCCCGTTCGACTCCGCTCACGGAACGCCTGCTCTCTGCTCCCCGGCTTCTTCCTTCCTGCCCCCTGCCTCCTAACCAACTGTTACCTCTGTTGTATCTACAGCTGTAGTACCGTTAACAGTACGAGCAACTGATACCATTTTCTTGAGTAGATCCTGACTAGGAACTTTACCTTTTAATACTATGGTGCTGCCTGTCTGAGCAACCCACAAAGTATTGATATCATCTAGTTGGGGGTCTTCATCATAAGCTAAGGCGACTCGCTTGGCCAAACCGCTTTGGTCGTATTCCCCATTCAGTCCTAAACGTTCAGGGGGAATAGTTTGGGTAGCGGTGGGAGCAGCAGCTGTTGATGGTACTGGTTGAGGAGTGGGGTTTACCTGGGCATTTTCTGATTTTTCTAACCCAAATAGTCTTTGTAGCCAACCCATAATATCAAGTTCTCCTATTCAAATTTCCTTATCTTTGACACTCTCCGGGCTAAAGCCACGGAGATTCTACATTCTACGTCAGAATTTGCTCTAGCAGGTTTTCACCAACTAGAGTAGAGATCCCAACTCCTGTAGCGTTAATTCGGGGATGCCCTCCCCTATTTTTAGCAAGATTGAGAATATTTACTGCTGCGTTTACATCTCTTTGTAACTCGCATCCACAACTACATTTATGGGTACGAGTAGAAAGAGATTTTTTGACAATTGCACCACAATTACTGCATTTTTGTGATGTGTAATGTGGAGCAACAGCAACAACAACACTGTTAAATTTCACAGCAAAATATTCTAACCATTGGCGAAAATTTGACCAAGCCGCATCATTAATTGACTTGGCAAGACAATGATTTTTTACCATGTTCTTAACAATTAAATCTTCATAGGCGACTAAAGCGTTAGCTTTGCATACGTTACGCGCTGTTCTCTTAGCGTGTTCATGACGTTGCCTACTTACTTTTAAATGTTTTCGAGCATATCTTTGTCTTGCTTTTCGTCTTTGATTCTTACCTTTTTCTTTGGTGTAAATGCGACGTTGAGCTTGTTTGATGGATTTTTCTGCTTTTCTTAAAAAGCGGGGATTAGGTTCATGATACCCATTAGAATCAGAGTAAAAATGCTCTAACCCGACATCTAAACCAATTTCACCATCAGCTATCCTGGGTTCTTGTTTAACTTCTGTTTCTATACAGAATTGAACATAGAAACCATCAGCACGCTTAACAATCCTGACTCGTTTAATCAACTTGACAGGGTATGTATGAATATCCCATTTACCCAATAATTTAACTTCACCAATACCTTTTTTATCAGTAAAAGTGATACGTCTTTTTGTTGGGTGTAATGACCATCCAGAGGTTTTATATTCAACTGAACGGTTATCTTTTTGAAATCGGGGATATCCCTTCTTAGCTGCAACTTTCTGTTTACAGTTGTCGTAAAATCTTTGAATTGCTTGCCATGCTCTTTCTGTAGCAGACTGACAAGCCATTGAATTTAATTCTTCTACAAAACTAAACTCTTTTCGTAGTGCTGTTGAGTAGTTATTTAATGCAATTCTGTTAATTTTCGCTTCTTTTGGCGAATCCATCCAGTAACGAATAGCTTTATTTCTAATAAACTGTGTAGTTCTAATAGCTTCGTTAATGGCTTGTTTTTGTTTTTGGTTACACTTGACTTTGTACTCTAACACCAGCACTACTTAATCACCTCCTTTTGTTTGATATACTAAATATAGTTTACTTAGATATTCTAAATATGTCAACAGGAAAAGGGAAAAAGAGAGTCAAGAATACTCCGGTTCTTTATGACGAAGTTAAAAAGCAAAGAGGTATTAATTTAACTGATACGGCTTGGGAAATTCTAGCTAGAACTGCCAAAACACAACAGATTAGCGTTTCCGAGTTAATAGAACGATATGCTAGAAACTTAAATTAGCCTAACTGCCCCTAAAGGGGTGATCCGTTCGCCTACATCCACTGTCTAAAGCACGGCAAAGTATCTTCGCCATGCTCCGATACTTTGCCTCAGTGGTTTTGGCTCACTCGGTTTTCTTATAAAATGTACACATTTGCTGGTCAGAAAACATCTATCAGTGAAAAGATTTAGTCATTAGTCATTAGTCATTAGTCATTAGTCATTAGGGAATTAATTCTTCTTTCCCCCCTGCCCCCTGCCCCCTGTTCCCTGTTCCCTGTTCCCTGTTCCCTGTTAGACCAAGTTTTTGCAAAAATTGTAACGAATGTAGCTATTAAGTTTAAAATAGGGTTTTAGAATCTGCGCTCCTAGTCTCTGTTGGCAAAATGAAACATACCCTGTCAGTGCTTGTAGAAGATGAAGCGGGGGTTTTATCCCGCATTGCTAGTTTGTTTGCTCGTCGTGGTTTTAATATTGAGAGTCTTGCTGTTGGTCCAGCAGAGCAGGGAGGTGTTTCCCGTATTACTATGGTTGTGCCTGGTGACGATCGCGTGATTGAACAAATTACCAAGCAACTATATAAATTAGTAAATGTGCTCAAAGTCCAGGATATCACAGAAGTCCCCTGTGTAGAAAGAGAATTAATGCTGTTAAAGGTCAATGCTACTAGCAGCACTCGTTCCGAAATTATCGAACTATCGCAGATTTTCCGAGCGCGGGTGGTGGATGTGGCTGAAGATTCTCTGACTTTGGAAGTTGTGGGTGATCCCGGTAAAATGGTAGCGATCGTCCAAGTGTTACAAAAATTTGGTTTACGGGAAATTGCTCGTACAGGTAAAGTTGCTCTCACTCGTGAATCAGGTGTCAACACTGAGTTACTGAAATCTTTAGAAGCAAAAGTTTAGTCAGCAATTCATTAATTTTAGTTAGAAGGGGTGTATTGCAATATGCCCCTTATCTATACAGCAGGGAACTCTTAACACCTTAGTGCGGTGCAGGGTTGAAAGTCTCTTGGTATAAGGATTTGTTCCCAAAGAAATATGCTGTAAGATGAAATGAATGATAAATAATGTCAAATTGGCGTGATTTCCGAAAATATTTTTATAGCTCAATAAATTTGATTTTTATCAGCTAATAATGTCAAATTGGCGTGATTTTATCACAAGCAACTGATAAAAAATAATTAGTTCGATCCAACGAATATAAAAAGCAATTAATCAGGCTGAATGCTGGAAGTCAAAAGTTGAAACCGAGAAAGCTTTGTTTATAGGCTTTTGAAGCTTTTTGAACTGGATAGTTATTTCCACTGCGCTGCACTGAGTTTATTTTGGTTTTCAATAATAATTAATTATACTAATTTAGGGAGCAAGTTTTTTTAAAGTGACTTACAGCAGGGAACAGGGAACAGGGAACAGAGTTAAAACTCTCTTTGTATAAGGGTTTGTTCCCAAAACTTGTACCTCATTTACCTGAAACGGGCTGTAGCTATTAATAATTAATTATATGGATATTAAATTTTGTCAAATATCCTGAAACTTTTTTTGTTCCAGCAAGTTTCAGAACATCTGTATAATTTAATGTTTTTAATTTCCTCCGCTTAAGAAAATTATTAGATTAGGGTAGAGGTTTGATAATGATGAATTTATTATTTTTTCTTGGCTATCCCATTTTTCAAAAAAACACTCGCTATAAAATAGGGGAATTTTTAAAAACATCAAAGATGCGAAAATTGATTATTTCTATAGATCAAGCGGTGCATCCGAATAATATTATTGCTGCCAGTACAAGAGTTGTAGAAATGTTAGGCTTACAAACTGGTAAAGCAAGAGAGAAAGATTTTTTAACTGTGAAATTTGGTGAGATTTTAAGTAATCATAACAGTATTGTTTACACTTGGCAAAAGCAAATTTTCGCAGGTGATTTTTTGACGGTTTTTCATCCTGAAAATCGCCGCTATTTGATGACTTTTTCTGAAGCAGTGCAATTAGTTTTACAAGCTGTTGTACTTGGTTATAGTAGAGAAGTTTTTATTTTAGATATGGGTGAAACTGTGAAAATTTTGGATTTAGCTCAGAGGTTTATTCAAATGTCAAGATATCGCGTTAGTCAAGATATTAAAGTTATTTTAACAGATTTATATTTTGGTGATAAATTATATAATAAATGGTTGATTCTGGGGGAAGAAGATGATAAAATTGTGAATGGATATTTTGTTTACTGTACCAATAATTAATAACAATAGATATAGGACTCAGATTTGATTTTTGAAAAATATGTAGGTGGGCATTTCTTACAATTTATCACTTTTATTCATTCAAGATTTTGCCCAAATTGACCCCCTACACATACTTAAAACTTTTCACAAATAATTTATGATTCCTATATTTTACCAAGTAATAAATAGAAAATGTTTTTGACTAAATCTGTTCAAAATTTACATACAAAATCACAAAATCATTGAGATAATAAATGTGTGGTATCAATGGATTTTTAGATATTAGTCGCCAAACGTCACCAGACAAAATGCGATTTATGATCCAAAAAATGACTAATACTTTGGTGCATCGTGGACCCGATGATGCAGGTATTTGGACAGATGCAGAAAATGGTATTGCTTTGGGACATCGCCGATTAGCAGTAATGGATGTTTCACCACAAGGACATCAACCAATGATTTCTGCTAATGGTCGTTATATCATCATTTATAATGGGGAAATTTATAACTTTTGGGAATTAAGAAAAGAACTTGAAAAATTAGGTCATTCTTTTCGTGGACATTGTGATACAGAGATTATGCTGGCAAGTTTTTGTCAGTGGGGATTGCATCGGGCAATACAAAAATTTAATGGTATGTTTGCTTTTGCTTTGTGGGATAATTACACCAAATTATTATATTTAGGGCGTGATCACTTGGGAGAGAAACCCCTATATTATGGCTGGATGGATAATTTTTTTCTTTTTGCTTCCGAGTTAAAATCCCTCACTTCTCACCCAGCTTTTACCAAAGAAATTAATCGTGATGCTTTAACTTTGTTCTTGCGATTTAACTATATACCTGCACCGTATTCTATATATCAAGGAATTTATAAACTTTTACCAGGAACGATTTTAAGTTCCAATCATCCCCGACCGGTGGCTTATTGGTCAGCTAAGGAAATGGCTGAATTTGGTGTTTTTCAGCCTGTTGTAGATTCAGAAGCAGAAATTATTGCCCAAGTGGAAGAATTATTAATAGATGCAATTAAATTACGTATGGTTGCTGATGTGCCGGTGGGTGCGTTTCTCTCTGGTGGTGTAGACTCTTCCACTATTGTGGCTTTAATGCAAGCACACAGTAACAAACCAGTAAAAACATTTAGTATTAGTTTTCGTCAAGATATTGAAAAAGAAGTCCAATGTCCCCAAGCGATCGCCGAATATTTAGGATGTCAGCACACACAAATTGATGTGACTCCCCTAGAAGCGATCGCTATTATTCCCCAATTACCAACTTTATATGATGAACCTTTTGCAGATGTGACACAGATTCCGACTTTTTTAGTTTCCCAACTAGCCAGAAAACAAGTTACCGTTGGATTGTTTAGTGATGGAGGTAATGAATTATTTGGCGGTTATCATCGCTATGTTTGGGGACAACGAATCTGGCAACAAATCGGCTGGATTACTCCCCAATTTCGGCAAATTTTAGCCTCTGTTTTTACCAGTTTATCACCGCAAACTTGGGATATACTATTTTCTCTACTGCCCCAAAAATTCAGACCAACTAACCCAGGAGACAAGGTTTACAAACTAGCGGAAATTTTAGCTGCAACCCATCCAGAAACTACATATAAAAATTTAATGTCTTACTGGAAACATCCAGAAACAATAGTTTTAGGCGGTTTGGAAGCAGCAACCATTTTTAGCACACCCCGGTTTTGGGCAAACTTACCCGACTTTGCCCAACGGATGATGTATTTAGATGCCGTTACCTATCTCCCTGATAACATTTTGGTCAAATTGGATCGGGCTAGTATGGGGGTAGGTTTAGAAAGTCGTTTACCCTTTTTAGATTATCGCTTAGTAGAATTAGCCTGGCGCATACCTGTGGCGATGAAAATTCGTAATGGTCAAGGTAAATGGTTATTACGCCAGATATTATATAAATATGTACCTCCAAATTTAATTAAACGTTCCAATTCAGGATTTAATTTACCCCTTGATAGCTTGTTACGTCAACCTTTGCGAACCTGGGCAGAGGGATTATTAGATCCCCAGCGTTTAAAACAAGAAGGATTTTTTCAACCCCAACCCATAGTTGAGAAGTGGCAAGAACACCTATCAGGCGATCGCAATTGGTCATCGGAACTTTGGAGTATACTCATGTTCCAAGCCTGGCTAGAACAAAATCAATAAACTAAATTTCCAACTTCACACCCCGAATAGAATAATCTAATAATTCCATCGGATGTAAAATAGAAATCTTCTGATTTTGTGCTTGTAAATGTTTCTGAATTTGTAAACTACAACCAGGATTAGGAGAAGCGATTAAATTTGCCCCAGTATTAACTAAATTTTGGGCTTTTTGTTGGCCTAATTCCTCGGCTACTTCTGGCTGTAGCATATTATAAACCCCAGCACTACCACAACACAAAGCCGCATCTATGGGTTCTCTTAAACTCACCCCAGGAATTTGTTTTAATAACTGCCTGGGTTGAATACTAATTTTTTGACCATGCAATAAATGACAAGCATCTTGATAAACTAAGGTTAAAGGTTGATCAGTTAATGGAGATAATTTGGCTGTCACACCAACATTAGCTAAAAATTCCTGTGCGTCTTTAACTTTCGCGGCAAAATCCTGAGCTTTTTGACTATATTCTGGGTCATCAGCTAAAATATGACCATACTCTTTTAAAGTATGACCACAACCAGCCGCATTAATAATGATAAAGTCAACCCCAGTATTGGCAAAACTATCAATCATTTGTTTTGCTAAAGCTTTGGCTTGTTCTGTTTGTCCTTGGTGTTCAGGAAGTGCGGCACAACAACCTTGAGATTTAGGAATCACAACTTCACAACCATTTGCTGTTAATACTCTTACTGTAGCCTCATTCACAGGAGAGAAAAACAGCCGTTGTACACATCCTAAAATTACCCCCACTCGATACCTTTTTTTACCTTGTGCTGGGATAACATCAGGTAAGTTATCTTGAAATGATTTGAGGGTAATTTCTGGTAAAATAGATTCCATTGCTGCCAACTGGGGGGAAACTTTTTTAATTATCCCTGTGGTACGGAGTAATTTAGAAATTCCCAATTTTTGATATAGTAGTAAGGGAAATAAGAAAATTCTTAATAAATCTGGGTTGGGAAACAGAGAAAAGATTAATTTCCGCAAAAATTGATCAGAAAAATTCCGGGGATAATTTCTTTCAACTTGATGCCGAGTAGCAGAAATTAATTTATCGTATTGCACCCCAGAAGGACAAGTGGAAACACAAGCCAGGCAACCCAAGCAAGAATCAAAATGTTGTACTGTGGCAGTATTTAAAGCAATTTCTCCCTCATTAATAGCATCCATTAAATAAATTCTTCCTCTGGGAGAGTCCATTTCTTTACCGATAACTCGATAACTAGGACAAGTAGAAAGACAAAATCCACAATGAACACAACTATCAATTAATTTGGGATCTGGTGGATGATTTTGGTCAAATCCCTGTAAATTTTCAAGACTAGCAGTATTATTAATATTATTTTCGGAAATTTGCATTGATTTATCTTCCCTGTGTTTTTCTATTGTTGATTTACAGTAAGTTTCTAGTCAAGAGTTTGCAACCTTCCTGCACCGCTTTTTTAAATACCATTGACAAATCGGCCAGGACTTAAAATATAATTATTGTCGAATTGTTTTTTAATTCTGTGTATCACATCTAAAGCATTGCCAGTATATCCCCAAATATCAATTTGTGATTTAATTGTTGTCGGTGCTGATAAAACTGTTAAAAAGCCATAATGAGATTGACATAATTGACGTAATGCCAAAACTTGGTTTTGATTTTCTAAACGTACTAACCCCAAACCACTACTTAGATGAATTACACCAGTTTCTATCTCAGTTAATACTTGAGTTGCGGCTGTGGGTAATACTCCTATTTTGCAGGTAATTGCAGTATTTGGAGTAGAATCATGGATTATTTCTGGTAATCTTTGCCATAAATGGGCTTCGTTATCTGCGGCATAAATTTCATTGTGTAAACCTAACTTTTTTCCAATTTCTAACAGTCGGTTTGATTGTTCCTTGACACTTTCGTTAATACTTTGAAAGCGGGTAATTAGTCCCATTCCTTGGCCTAAGTTTAACTGAGAAACTAACTTACTAGAAATTAAATCGGCTTGAGTTGGTGTTAAGGCTGAAGATTTTAGTATAGTTGCGGCTTGAGAAATTGCTTCAATATTACCAGTTAATACGACTGTTGCGGATGTTTCCGGGAGAGGATAAACGCGAAAAGTGACTTGACTAATAATTCCTAATGTGCCATGAGAACCGGTGAATAGTTTCATTAAGTCATAACCGGCGACATTTTTCACAACTCTTCCCCCGGCTTTGGCTATCTGTCCATCTGCACGGACAAAAGTTATACCTAAAAGTTGATCTCTCACACTGCCGTAACGTTGACGTAGAGAACCGGTGTCAGCAGTAGCGACGATACCGCCAATTGTAGCTGATTTTGGGGAATAGGGATCGAGTGCGATCGCTTGTTTCGCAGTTCCTAAAATTTCCTGTATTTGGGAAAATCTCATTCCCGCTTCTACAGTGATAGTTAAGTCACCAACCGCGTGTTCTATCAGTTGATTGATTTTTTCCGTACTGACAACAACATCAATATTTTCTGCTAACCCACCCCAATGCAGTTTAGTACCGCTACCACAGGGTAAAACACGCCATTTATGGTTGTTAGCGTTGGTGATCACCTCTGCTAGTTGTGTTTGCGTGCGGGGGTAGACCACGCAACTAGGAGTTTTTCCAGGTGTTAAAGCAGGTTGAATAAGGTGTTGTTGACTGAGTGGGAGACTATCCCAAGAGTAAACAGCGTCTGTTCCGATTATAGAGGCCAGATGAGAGGCGATCGCATTCATCAGTAGTGTACTTTGAACTTTCTCCTTACTAATGTACTGGTTAAGTTGACCAAAAAATACATCATCAGCAATATTAAATTTCGATATGTTCTATTGTTTAACCTAAATTTTCTCGTTCTCAACCTCTAACCAATATTCTCGTTACCAGTCTCCGGCTGAGAATGTCATAATAAAAGCTCTGCCTCTACTTAAAAATAATTATATTCCATTGTGTATTAATTTTTTTACCTAACACAAATTGCTAGTTATCTAGTTAAGACTAGTAAAGAGTAATAAGTGATGCAATTCCTATTTTCATCCTGTAAATTCTGAAATCCTGGATATCCTGATTCAGACATCCTTTGTAGCTTATTTACTTAAAAACAGGGAGAAGACTACCCCCCCCCGTTCCTCGTTTTAAAGTCAGGTTGAAATGGAATTTTAACTTTTAATTCTCATCCCTCCCATGTACTTGAGCCGGTGGGCAAGTAGCTTCTACAGCCGTAAAAGGTTCAAGAATTTTATAAAAATGACTTGCTCCTTTTGGTACAACCCAAGAATTACCAGGTTCTAATAAAATTGTTTGCCCTTCTAAATTTAATTCCGCTCGACCATTAATTACATAACCAACCGTTTCATAATCTCGCTGAGAAGATTCTTTATCATCCCTTGGTTGTTCATCTTCCCATAACCGCATAGAAACAGTTTTTCCAGAAGCCAAATACTTTTGGCCAAGTTGACCTTTAGGTGAATAAGCAGAATCTACTTTCTTAACACTTGTATCAGTCATAATATCAAAATATTGTGCGTAATTGTAGCCAAAAAATTAATACTTGGGAAATTATTTTTGTCCGTCTCTAATTATCCTTTCAGGTGTAATATTTCCAGTCGCAGGATTTTCTTGATAATATCCGCGTCTAGTTCCAGTAATTGGCTCAACAGTCTCCTCAAATTTTCTTTGAGTTGACTCTAAAAACTCTTTTGTTGCTTCCGGTGTCTCTTGATCAAGATTGAGCTTTTCCTTAATATTTTCAGTAGCTTCTTTCAGTTTTCTTTGGGCATTTTCCACCTGTTGATCATTTCTAATTCCCGTATCAGGAGTACCTTTATAATAAACACCTTCTGGAGTGGTCACAGTATCAGCTTGAGCCACTAACAGAGAACTTCCAGACTCGAAAGCCTGCATCCCAAAAAAAGTAAAGCCGACCAGAAAAATTATTAAAACCTGTCTGAGAATTAAATTTTGCAACCAACTAAATAAATTATTCATCATTTACCTCTTGTAAATTGTTAGTCAAAAGAAAAACCAAAACTTTCGCTTACTTACTCCTATTTTTTGAACTTTTAATTTAAAATTTTGAATTTAAAATTTTTCCATCCAAATCTAAAATCTCAAATCCTGACAAAATTCAGTTCTACCGCTCCCCTTATGGTAAATAATATTAAATTAATTTTTGTAGGTTGGGTTGAACGGAGTGAAACCCAACATTTTCGAGCATTTGTTGGGTTTTGTTCCTCAACCCAACCTACTATAAATGTTGTTTTGCATAAAGGGAACGGTAGATCCCAAAATTCAAGCCGTTACAGCAGTTCCAGATGTGGGTTTAGGTGGTTTCACTGTCTCAGCTATCCGCGCTCTATATAACTCGATTAATAGTTGTTCAAACTTGCCTAAATCTAGATGAATTTCTTTAAAAATTGCTGCTGCTACCGGATCAGTAAACATCACACATAAATTTGTAACATCACCAATACCTGTTTGTACATCACTCAAAGCACAACGAATTTGATAAATATCATCACTACCAGTTAACGCAGTTTTAACCTTAGCATACTGGTTAGCAATATGAGCAGCTAAAGAAGGTTTTTCACCAAGTCTTTGCAAATAAGTTTCTAGCTTTTCAATATGTCGCTGTTTATTATTGATCATTTCTTGAAACAGCTCTTTTACTTCTATATCTGATTCCTTTTCTAAATACTTTTCTAATGCTTCCGAAGAATATTTTTCTCCAGCTAAAGCAGTATTTAAACCTTTGACAATTTCTCCCTTAGTAGAACCTCCCCAAGCATCAGCTAATTTCCACCATTCGGCTTTTGTGTCTTTTTCATCCGGTAAACCAGCCTCTTTACCACCATAACCCAAGCGTTTTAAGAGTGCAGTTGTGAAAATTGCTAAGTCTCCAGGTTCACGAGATGTAATTAAATTACCATCAATAACTAATGGTTCATCAATATAAGTTGCTCCAGCATTAGTAATATCTTTACGAATTGCAGTAAAACCAGTAACTTTCCTACCTTTGAGTAAATCACCTTCAATTAAAACCTGTGGCCCATGACAAACTGCGGCTATCCATTTACCTTCTTCCATTGCTGCTTGTACAAAACAAACAGTATTACAGTTACGTCGCATTTTATCAGGAGCCATTCCCCCAGGAATTACGACAGCTGCAAATTCACTGGCAATAGCTTCCGTAGTTGTTCCATCGGCTTGTATACTCAGTTTTCCTCGCTTACCTTTATATTTTTCATTCATTCTTGAACCCAACACAACTACTTCCATACCTGCTTGTTTTAGTCCATTAAAAGGTACTAAAAATTCTACATCTTCTACAGATTGTTCAATCAAAATAGCTACTTTTTTCTTACCAGCATGACTGTTATAATGTGTCATATACTTTTCCTAACCTTGTTCTCATTTTTATGCTTTTTTGTAATCAAATTTCTTTTTATTTATTAAGCTGATACTTCACTGGTAGGGGAGGTAATGAATAATTCTTCAAAATCAGATGGGAAATATTGATGAAATTTCTTAAATATTTCCGGTTTAATAGCATTTTGTAAAACCGCAAAAACAGCCCTAACGTGAATCGCTGCTGTAGTTGGTGCTATATTTTCTTTTTGACTAGTACGCTCAATAAATTCTTGCAGATGAAAAGTTTGATCACCTTCGATTTCTTGATTATGCAAATATTCGCTTAACTCCTGTGGTAATTGAGCAGCTAATTCTGTAACTTCATCTTCAGGAAGATGTTCTTTAATAGTTTCCAATGTCGCACGAGTAGCACGCTCGGCTTCTTCACGAGAATCAGATTGCGCTAAACTTTGAACATGGGTTATAAATTCACCATATTCCATTATTTTCTCCCTTTAAAATTCAATGTTGTAATTGTGATTTATGTGGACAAATAGCTGAAAGATAAATAAATTTATTTATTTATTTATTTATATTTTGGACTGGACAAAAAGAGTTATGAGCTAGATATACACAAGCACACAAGAAGATTTATTTGTTAGTTTGTTGATTGAATACAGCTAACTCACAACTTAATTTGATGTAGAACTACAAGTGGCTTCACAATAAATAAATTTATAGATACCAGCTTAATTTGGAAAGACTTATTTAACTTCGTTCTCAGGGGATAGATTTTTTACCACTTAAGTTATACTTCATTAGTTATACTATTTTGCCATCAGGACGGTTTATACTAAAAATAGTGAACTTGGCTAAAATTATGACAGAAAGAAATTATAATAACCAAACTAAACAAGATAATTTAAAAGATGATTTACAAGATGATTTACCACAGGCAATTACTGAATCTTATGGTACTGGAGTGAAAAATTTACCTGGCTATAATCTAGGCGAACGTAATCTAAAAGAACAAAGACAGCAGCATACAGAAAGTAGTCCCGAATTTTCGGCTGAATATTCAATTATTAGTGATGAAATTGATGATTATTGGCAAGAGACGGTAGGAGATGAAGCTGCGGGTGGTACAGTCCCTACTCCCGATCAAAATGTAACTGAGGAGATAGAAGCAGCTATAGGTTTAGAAATGAATGATTTTGCTTCTCTTCGTACTAATGATATTTTAGAACAGCGTGATACTCAACGTTGGGAGTTAGATCCTATGTCTTCTGATGATTATTCAGAACGGAAGGAGCAAGATTAATCATTAGTGCAAGAAGGCAGGAGACAGAAGGTAAGAAGGTTGATTTAACTGATGTTTGATAGGGTTGAGATGGATAGTTATTTTCGCCATGCTGCATTAGTCATTAGTGATGGGATTTTTAGATAAAAAAATATACCTGAGATTAGGTTTTGAATTTCGATTTTTGAATTTTTAATTTCCTATTTCTGTCTTTTGTCAGGTGAAAATACCAAGATATTTCGATAGGTTGAGTAACAGTTAATGAGTCTAATTGGAGTGAAAAATGACATTTACTCAAACCAGTGATCCAACTATTCGAGAATGTGTACAATCTTGGTGTAAATTAGGTGTTGATCAACAGTTGGCTTTGTTTTGGTTTATTTATAAAGAAATGGGAAAATCTGTTACTCCAGCAGCACCAGCAGCAAGTACCGTTTCTCCACAAGTCGCTGAAAGTTTATTTGAGCAAGTAAAACAATTAACTCCTGAAGAACAGATCCAAATTCAGCGTGATTTAATTAATAAATCTGATAATTTGATTTGTCGTGAATATGGTTCTTTGAGTGACACTACTAAACTTTTGTTTTGGTATCAGATAGCCCAAGGTATGGATAATAATCAAATTATTTCCGTACCTGCTAATTATCAGCTTTCTGATGATGCTAAAAATTTATTAAATCGAGTGAAGGCTTTACCTTTTGAACAGCAAATTAATCTTTTCCGTGATTATGTTTCACCAATGGGTGCTGAACCTAAAGCAGGTGCGGAAATTTAGATTTGCTGTTGTTTGAAATAGGATTACAATTTGATTTTTGAAAATACTCAGGTGGGCATTTCCTAAAATTTTCCGCTTAGATTCAGGATTTTATCCTCCCCACCCTACTTATGCTATGTTTCACTTTGCTCAAATCAGGTAAACACAGAGTAAAGACTGTACTTTTTACTCTGTGTTTTTAATCTTGGTTATTGGGGCAGTTGCACCCTTGAGTTGTGACGCCCTTTGCTTCTTACTAAATAAATTAATGTGTAATATATGTTTTTTCATCTGTCTTTTGACTGGTTTAAATATAGAGATTTTATATTAATACTATGCCTTTTTATAGTGTTTTTATTGGGTTAAATATTCTTACTATTAATTACAACAAAGTAAGCATTATTAGCTAATTAGCTAAATGAGAAAAATATGAAATTTTAGTTAATATGGCGGAGGTTTAGGTGACATCTACAAATATCAATCCTTTAGACCAGGCTGTAGTAGATTTTCAGGAGTTGGATATAGGCGATCGCCTAATTTTGTTGGCTCTACTTTACCAGGAGTCCGTCACCTCAATCCCTCTGGACGATTTACAGGCTATTACTCAACCTCAAGTTAAATTCCTAGTCCAGCAAATTCAACAACTTTCCCTGGAAGAACAGTTAACCTTTCTCAGTGATTTGTTATTAAAAGAAGAATACCAGCAAACAGAACCTTTACTAGAAAACTATTCTACTGTAGATACTACTAGTCGTTACCCTACTCATCAGTATGAATTGCTGAATAGTGAATCAAAATTAACCTTTTGGTGTTTAATAGCAGCAAATTTAACAGACATAATTATTGATATTCCTAATGACTATATACCCACACCTTCAACTATTGAGTTATTAAATTTTCTCCAGTCACTTAATAGTGATGAATTAGTGTTGTTCTTGAAGCAAGTATTATAAATTTGGAGGCTTTTATGACGGCTACAAATATTGACCCTATTTCTCAAGCTGTATCCACTTTTTCACGATTAGATATAGATGACCGCTTGGCAACTCTCGGACTGCTTTATACAGAAATTGCTGATGAAATTCCTGCTAATGTAATTGATTCTTTACCAACTGGAACTGCGGCTGGTTTGGTGGCACAAATTCAACGAATTTCACCTGAACAACAACTTTCTGCTTTACGTGATATCCTCCCAGCAACTAGAAATGATCAAGATGAAGTAATACTTGATCCGCATCCTAGTAAAGCCGCAGTGGAACTTGTACAAGGTGGAACAACAGTTCCTACTGGTCAATATGGTGCATTGAGTATTGAGGAAAAGTTGGCTTTTTGGTATATGCTGGCGGAAAGATTGGGAACTAATATTATTGATATTCCCAGCGATTATGAACCTTCAGAACAAGCTCAATCTTTATGTAATTCTCTCCTGTCATTAAATACTAATGATATAGTAGCTTTTCTCCAACGAGTGCTTTAATTATTTTTTCACTTCTACTCATAATTACAGCAGGGAACAGGGAACAGGGAACAGGGAACAGGGAACAGGGTTGAAAGTCTCTTTGTATAAGAGTTTGTTCCCAAAATTTGTACCTCATTTACCTGAAACGGGCTGTATGTATAGAGACATTGTATATAATGTCTCTAATTTTTTATTTTATTGGTTGATTAATTGTTGATATCTACCTAAAGCAATTAGCGGGAAATATTGCTGGTAAAGGTGATATTTCAGGTAAAAGTGACAGGGGAAACCTGTACCTGTAAAGTAGGATTCGTCCCAAGTACCGTTAGATTTTTGGGTTTCTAAAAGATAGTTGATTCCTCTTTCTATGGGTTCTGTGGAAATTGTTTTAATGGCTTCTGTGGCGGCGATTAAGCCGATTAAAGCCCAGGCAGTTTGGGAGGCGGTGCTGTCACCTTGACCTTTGAGGTGGGGATCATTGTAACTAAAACAGGTTTCACCCCAACCACCGTCGGAGTTTTGCACTTTAATTAACCAGTTTGCGGCTTGTTCGATGTTGACTTGATATTTTTGGGGGTTGATGAGGGTTAAAGCTGATAAAACGCCGCTTGTACCATAGATGTAGTTAACACCCCAGCGCCCAAACCAACAACCATCGGGTTCTTGTTCGTTGAGGAGATAATTTAAAGCCCGTTGGAGTTTTTGCGGGGCTATGGATAAGCCGGATACTCCCAACATTTCGATGACTCTGGCGGTAACGTCGGCGGTGTTGGGGTCGATCATGGCTTTGAGGTCGCCATAGGGGATGGAGTTTAACCACTCTTGGTCGTTGTTGATGTCAAATGCAGCCCAGCCGCCAGGATGACATTGCATGGATTCTACCCAATTTACGGCACGAGCGATCGCCTGTTTTTTTAAGTTCTCATTTGGTAATTTGGCTTGATGTAAGGCCATCACCACTACTGCTGTATCATCTACATCGGGATAAAAGCGGTTGTCAAATTCAAAAGCCCAAGCGCCTGGTTTCCCTTGACGGTTTTTTACTTGCCAATCACCATAATCTAATATCTGTTTTTCTATTAACCATTCCCCAGCTTTCACAATTGCGGGATGATCTGGGTTCATACCTGAATCTATTAAAGCCCGAATCATCCAAGCTGTATCCCACACCGGAGATACACAAGGCTGGACGCAGTAAGTATCATCTTTTTCAATGGCAAAATTATCAACGGCTTTTAAACCCCGGTACACTATAGGATCGTTGACATCGTAATCTAAACACCGTAAAGCCAACAGGGAATTTAACATCGCGGGAATAATTCCCCCCCAGTCGCCGCTTACTTCTTGACGTTCAATAATCCATTTTTCGGCGGCTTTAATTCCTTCTTCTCGAAAGGGAACTAAATTTAAACTTTCTGCTAGTTTAAATCCTTGGTCTAAGGTGATGAAAATATCTGACCAATCACCACTACGGGGTAATTCCCATTTAACGTTATTCTTGCCTTCGCTGTAAAGTTCATCTAAATTGATCGCCGGATCAACAGGAAAAACAGGTTTTTTGTCAAAAACAATTAATAGGGGTACAGTGCTAGAACGGGCCCAGCTAGAAAGTTCATAAATATTGAACGGGGAAAAATCCGGTAACAACATTACCCAAGGGGGAAGAGAAGGAAGTCCGCGCCAGTCATAACAACCAATTAAAGCTAAGTGTAATTTAGTAAAAATGCGAGTTTTGCTAATGCCTCCCCGTTGTAAAATAAAATCACGGGCGCGAGTCAGTGCGGGGTCGCTGGCTGGTACACCCAATAACCTTAAAGCCATATAAGCTTCAACGCTGGTACTGAGTTCACCACCATCACCATAAGCTAATTCCCAGCCGCCATGTTCTCTTTGCTGAGAACGCAGATAATTTTCAACTTTATGTAAGGGTCGGGTGTTGTCAGTGCCCCAAATTTTATGTAGTAAAACCGCTTCTGAGGTGATGGTGACATTAGATTCTAATTCAGCCCACCAAAAACCCGCAGGATATTGAATTGAGAGTAAATGATTTTGACTAGATGCGATCGCCTCAGTTAATTTATTGACTTTAATCCTGTCTTGTGTTTGCATTAATACGATTCCTACTGAAAGTAAAAACTATCCTTCATAATTTATCAGAATCATCAATGAACATGATTATTTTAATTTTGGCATTGTTACCGTTAGTAATTTGGTTAGTTATGCTCATATTTTGGGGTCAATTTTGGCAGACAGACCAGCAGTTAGAAGCCCAAGAGGTGAATATATCTAGGTTAGAGTCTTTTCCTAGCGTGTGTGCAGTTGTTCCCGCACGAAATGAAAAAGAAGTTATTCCCATTAGTTTGCGATCGCTTCTTTCCCAAAATTACCCCGGTAGTTTTAATATATTCTTGGTAGATGATCAAAGCACCGACGGTACAGCCGACTTTGCCCAAGGTGTGGCTTATGCCCTAGACAAACCCCAAAAATTACAAATCGTTTCCGGTGCATCTTTACCACCAGGTTGGGCTGGTAAACTTTGGGCTGTACAACAAGGAATAGACACCGCCAGCAAATTATTACCAGATTATTTTTTACTTACTGATGCTGATATTGAACATGATCCCAATCATCTCAGTCGGTTAGTTGCTAAAGCCGAAAAAGATAATTTAGATATGGTTTCCGTCATGGTGCGGTTACGGTGTAAAAGCTTTTGGGAAAAATTACTAATTCCCGCTTTTGTCTTCTTCTTTCAAAAACTTTACCCTTTTCGTTGGGTAAATAATCCTCAAAAAAACACAGCCGCAGCCGCAGGCGGTTGTATTTTAATTCGTAGCCAAGCTTTAAACCGTATTGGTGGCATCTCTGCAATTCGCCAAGCTTTAATTGATGACTGCGCCCTAGCCAAAGCCGTAAAATCTAGCGGGGGGAAAATTTGGTTAGGCTTGAGTGATGTAACTTATAGTTTACGTCCTTATGATTCCCTCAAAACTATTTGGGATATGGTAGCCAGAAGCGCCTACACTCAATTGAATTATTCTCCTGTATTATTAACAGCGAGTGTATTGGGAATGATTTACATTTATTTATTTCCACCTCTAGCAATTATTATCGGTGCTATTTTTGGAAACTGGCTAATTATGTTTACCAACTTAGCCACATACTTATTAATGACCTTAGCCTACTTTCCCATAATTCGTTTTTATAAATGTTCCCCTGCTTTCGCTTTCACTCTTCCTATTATTGCTTTTCTTTATACAGGCATGACCATAGATTCAGCTATTCGTCATTGGCAAGGAAAAGGCGGCGCGTGGAAAGGTAGAGTTTACAATTAGTATGTGTAGTATGTGTAGGGTGGGCATTTTTTGGTAAAACACTGAATAGAAGCGGAAAATTTGCGGAAATGCCCACCTCTTCGTAGTAACGCACCACCCCATGAACATAGAGGAACTAGGTATATTTCCAAAATCAAATAGTATGTGTAGGGTGGGCATTGTTGCTAAGAGTATTCCAAAAAATAAATGATCCAATGGCTATGTCATTGCGAGCGTAATGAAATGGAGCGACGCAATCTCAAACCCTTGCGATTGCTACCCTACGGGAACGCTCCGCGAACATTCCGCTCCGCTCCATTCGCAATGACTGTTGGGCATTTTTTTATTTTGTGTACTCTAAAACACTGAACGGATGCGGAAAACTTTAGTCAATGCCCACCTCTGTATTTTTCAAAAATCAAATAGCAATCCTATATAGCTGTATTATTTCTTAAATGCAACAGTCTCACGAATATATTAACATTGTAACTAAAACCAAGATTTACAGCCTCCGTAATGGCATACCAGATACAAACTCGGAACAAAAGAAAGCAGATATTTTTACTTTCTATCTACCGAAATTTGGATAAAATTGGATAAAATGTATACAAAATTACGCTAAGATTCAAAAGAAATATATTAACATCCGGTTAATTTTGTAGATAAATTGAAAAATTAAAAATTGAGTCAAATAATTTAACATAAAATTCATGTAAAAACAGCAGAATATTCAATTACTTCCTGACCATATCCGGTCAATTATGATTAATTATCCAGGCAATTCAATTGATATATCTAATCGTTCTAATGCAAAATCTCATTAAATCTTTATAACCAAAATCCAAAAATATCGCCTATAATGTTATGCAGCAATCCAAGTAAAATCTTAATTAGTAAAAGTCCTGAGTTATTAATAACCCTACATGGTGACACGGGTGGCATCGTTACAATTATAATTCTGATTAAGGACGGATTTTACTTTTATCTCTCAGAATGTAGTAGGAGATATATCCAAAAACGTAGTTAAACCAAGCATCAAGTTTAACTAAAGTTTTCCACTTCTATGTAACCGCACACAGACATTTTTAACCTATAAATTCAAAGCATCAATCTTTGAATGGTAATTTCTATTACCTATTAATCGCAACTCTGGCTATTCATGAATTTAGCTCAGGGACATCTAGCAATGCAGATTTATCAGCTTATTAACTTTAGCAAAAACAAAAATCCTATTTACCCATGAGCAACCCAGTTTTTAACCTATCTGAAATTAACGCTACAAACGGCATTGTAATTAACGGTACCGACTCTGATGATTATTTAGGCACTTCAGTTAGTAATGTTGGTGATATCAACAATGACGGAATAGATGATGTAGTTATTGGCGCACCTTTAGCTAATGCTACTAATGGTCTGAGTTCTGGGAAAAGTTATGTAATTTTTGGGAATAGAAACGGCTTTAATATACCCCAGAATATCAACGAATTAGATGGTACTAATGGATTTACTCTCATTGGCCATGTAGATTCTGCCTCTGGTAGTTCTGTGAGTGCAGCCGGAGATTTTAATGGTGATGGGATTCAGGATTTATTAATTGGTGCACCTTATGCTACACCTAACGGTGAAAAATCTGGAAAGACTTATGTAGTTTTTGGTCGCAGTGGTGGTTTTGCTGGAACTGTTGAACTAGAAAACCTGGGTAATAACGGAGTTACCTTAATAGGTCCGAATGCAGGTGAACAAGTAGGTTTTGCCGTTAGCGAAGCTGGAGATATTAACGGTGACGGTATTGGTGATGTAATTATTGGTGCAACTAATAATACAGAAACTCCCGATAATGGCAAAGTTTATGTAGTTTTTGGCAATCAAAATTATAGTTCGACCGCTAATCTCAATCTTGCTAATCTCAATGGTAGTAACGGTTTTAGTATTACCGGTTTGAATGCAGGAGATAAGTTAGGTTACTCTGTTAGCAGTGCTGGAGATATTAACGGTGATGGCTTTAAAGACCTAATTTTTGGCGCACCGTTTGCAGATGCTAATGGTAGTAATTCTGGTCAAGTTTATGTTATTTATGGCAGTCAAAATGGATTTCCTGCTAACTTTGACCTCAATAATATCAATAGTAGTAAGGGCTTTACCATTAATGGTATTAATGCAGGTGATAATTTAGGCTTCTCTGTCAGCGATGGGGGAGATATTAACGGTGATGGTGTTGCAGATTTTATTATTGGCGCTCGTGATGTAGCCGCTAATGGTAATCCTTTTGCTGGTGCTGCTTATGTAGTATTTGGTAATAGAAACGGCTTTGGTGCTAACTTCAACCTTTCTACCTTAAATGGTAGCAATGGTTTTGTGATTAATGGGGTTGCTAGTGAAGATAATGCTGGTATTTCTGTTAGCAAAGCGGGAGATTTTAACCGTGATGGTTTTGGTGATTTAATTATTGGTGCAACCGGTTCTGATGTTAAGGGTGATTTGTCAGGACAAAGTTATGTAGTTTTTGGGAAAAATAACTTTAATCCTGCTCTCAATCTATCTCAATTAGATGGGAATAATGGCTTTGTAATTAATGGGGCTGCGGCTGGTGATATTTCCGGTCTTTCTGTTAGTACAGCCGGTGATCTCAATGGTGATGGTAATGTTGAATTAATTGTTGGTGCACCTTGGGCTGATCCTAACGGGGTGAATAGAGCAGGTCAAGCTTTTGTTTTATTAAATGATTTGACTTACGGCAATTATGCCCCCAGAGCGATACATTTAAGTAACGCTAATATTAATGAAGGTATACCAGCTGCGTCAGAAGTTGGTCTGTTAAGTACCAATGACCCGAATTTAGGTGATTCTTTCACTTATACTTTAGTTGGTGGTGATGGTAGTCAGGACAATAGTGCTTTTAGTATTAATCAAGAACGCCTGATTATTAATCAATCTCCTGACTATGAAACTAAGTCTAGCTATAACATCCGGCTTCGTACTACTGATAAAGTTGGCAATTATTACGAAGAAGCATTAACGATTAATGTTGTTGATAGACCTGACCAAACACCCACAGATATCACCTTAAGTAACTTAAGCTTAAATGAAAATGTGGCGGCTGGTACAGAGGTGGGGATATTAAATACCAGCGACCCCGACCCAGGAGATACATTCACCTATGCTTTAGTTGATGGTGAAGGTAGTCAAGATAATAGTGCTTTTACTATACCGACAAATAGCGATCGCCTGTTAATCAATCAATCTCCTAACTTTGAGGCAAAATCTAGCTATAACATCCGCATTCGCACCACAGATTCTGGTGGTAAGAGTTATGAAAAAACTTTGACTATCAACATTAACGACATTAACGAAGCACCAACTTCCATTGGGTTATCAACAGATGTCACTATTGATGACGATACAACCCCAGGAACAGAAGTAGGGATATTAAATAATGATGATCCCGATAATGGCGAGAACTTTACATATCAGTTAGTTGATGGTGAAGGAAGTCAGGATAATAGTGCATTTAGTATTGTAGATAGCGATCGCTTAGTTCTCAACCAAACCCCCAACTACGCTAATCAACCAGAGTACAATATCCGTGTTCGCACCACAGACTCCGCTAATAATAGTGTTGAACAGCCCCTAACTCTATATGTTGACCCTTCAGGTAGTTCTCAGGTATTCACCAGCAAACTAACACAAGTTGGCAGTGATACCTTTACTCTCCAAAGCAGCACCCTGAAATCTCGACTGCAAATTAGTCTAGCAAGTAGTAATTCCCAATTTGTCAATGAATTAGGAGTCTTTACCGTAGATGATGCCAATGGTAACATTAACGGCATTGCTCCCGGTGCAGATGGTTACACAGCAGCCGCATTACAACGCAGTACAGTCATATTTTCCGCACTCAATAACGATCCCACTGGTTTTAATTCCAGCAGTGTGAATCGGGTTGTAGAATTAAATTCTAATAACAATCTCCGGTTCTACGTGATTAAAAATAGCACTAAAGATAATGTGCAAGCCGGGATTACTCCACTTTCTGAGGTTATTTTCTCCAACTCTCCCAACCAAACAATTACCAGTTTAAGTAATAATGCCTTTTCTTTAGCCTGGAATGACGGTTCTTTAGGTAGTGACACTAATAATTTAGTAGTCAATATCCAAGCCACCGGACAAGCCGCACCCAAAGGCACAACACTACAAGGTCAATCACAAGCCGAGTTAGTAGACCTCAGAAGCATTACCCAAGCACAACAAGCGGAATTTATAGTCAACAGAGAAGCTGTTTATAACAACTATATCAGTTTCTACCAAGTAGTTGATCAAAATGGTGGTATTGATCTCAACGGTGATGGTACAGCAGACATCCTACCCGGACAAGCAGATTATATCAAAGCCGCAGTAGAAAGACGGTTATCTGGTGTTGATTTAACAGTAGAAAATCAAGGAACTGCCACTGTCAATGCCAATTTCCAAGCCGGGGCTATTTATGCACCATTTATGATCGTCAATGGTACAGCCGATGCGGTTTTAGATAGCGATGCTACTAATGACCCGTTTGTATTTTTCTCCTACTTAGGTGCTAACAGCGACGGACGCGATCATATTCGCTTGTTAGGCGATAACACCTTTGGCTTTGAAGATTTATTTGGCGGTGGTGACGGAGACTTTAATGATGCCGTCGTTAAAGTTAATTTGACAAGTTTAGTTTAAGAGGCAGAGGGGCAGAGGGGCAGAGGGGAAAAACAAAAGAATTAATTCCCTGTTCCCTGTTCCCTGTTCCCTGTTCCCTGTTCCCTGCTATAACCAAAAAGCGATCGCACAACCTCCTCTAACACCCCTAACCCGATTAACGAACCCCGTATTAAACGACTAGCCGCCACAGGCTGACGGATAAACTGCCAAAATAAAGGTAAATATTGCAACTTGCCATCACTGCTAATAGTATGACTCAAATCAGGAATATCATGCTGACAGTCATCACTTACTACCCGCAGAATCGCCAAATTTGGTATAAGTTGACAAGCTGCAAACCCTTCCATATCCACCACATCAGCCCCCGATGTTTTGGCTAAATGGAGTTTTTCGGTAGAGGAGTGAATAAGGCGATCGCTAGTTAAACCCTTGACAAAATTTACATTCTGTGGTATGTGAGAATATATCTCTGTTGTCAAATCAGCAGCACATAAAAGCAAATCATCCTGATAAAAACAACCCTGATATAAAACCACATCCCCCACAGCCAAGCGTGGGTTTAGACTTCCACACAAACCCATCAAAAGCGCCCTTTCCGGCTTTTCGGGTAAACCTTGCAGATATCGTTGTAATGGTTGCACCCCCACAGGAACAGCCTGGACACTCGGTTTAACACCATTCACACCCCTTAAACCGCGACACACAGCCTCATATTCCGCCCCTTGGGGAACAAAAATTGTTTCAATTTGTAACGAATTACCCATTACATTGATTTTCCGTTATCCGCAAAGACACAGCATTAATTTAGATGCCATCATCCCGGAAAAGGACACGGCAATGCCATGTCCCTACGATATCATCAAATCGGTAATCAAAATTAATTCCCCAAACCAAACACAGCTTAAGACAATGTAGGGACACGGCACTTAACAAACTTCAATAGAAAACCAAGAACTTTCCAGCCGTGTCCCCTGTCTGCTACACCAAATTATTTTTGACTTGGTGTATTCGTGTTTTCACACCCTCCTTTTTGCAGTTGATATTCTAAACCCCAAGCTTTTAACTGCAAAGACACAGGGTTACACTCAGAAGTCAACAAAGCCGCTACACTCAAACCAAAAGCAGTTAAGCAGATAATAAAAATTACCTTGCTTACTCCTCTGGGTGAATTTTTCTGAGGGGGGAGGCTGGAATTTTGAGAAAAGGGAATTTTGGTTAATTTCATAGTTAAGATAATGGTGAATGAATTAATTGTTTGGCCTGGGTGACAACCAGGTTTTTTTGTGTCTCACGCAGAGGCGCAAAGACGCGAAGAAAGCCAGCACAAAAGCCCCAAACGTCGAATGTCAGGGGCAATTTATGTGATAATTTTGGCGGTGGTCGAGTTGTCAAAATTTGCATTTTTACCTCCAAGTTAATTTACTGGAGGCTTACCGATGAAGAGACGTTTATGCAAAAATTCCGATAAAGCTTTTTTAGCGGTTTTTTTATGCGGCTTTTCGCTCAACGGCTTTTCTGCATTGATAACATTTACAAGCTGCCACTATATTAATAGTAACAACTCATAAATAGCTGCCTCTTCAAAGGCAAGCCTTAGTTATTCAATGCCGAAAGCACCGTAAGCAGCACTATTGTTTCTCTACCACTTCCAAACAATCACATTCAATCACAACCCATCTTTTTATACACGCTGCGGGTGTTGCGGCTTTTTTTTAAATACGGTAGAGAAACCAAATTTAAAATAACAAATTTTTCGCCAACTGTGTAGATTTACAGCCAAATTTTGAAAAAAATCTTCCTTCCCTTCTTCCCTTCGCGCCTTTGCGACTTTGCGTGAGCCCTTCCCCCTCCTCACCTACGAGAAGGGGTTAGGAATAAAACTACACCGCAGCTAACAAACCATTGTGCCGTAACAGCGCCGTTGTACTCGGTTCACGACCCCGGAAAGCCTTAAACACCTCCATTGGGTGCTTACTTCCCCCCAAAGCCAACACCGTATCCCTGTACAACCTACCAGTATTCTGTATTGCCATCTCATCATCTAAGCCCGCTTCCTCAAACGCCGCGAAAGCATCAGCACTCAACACCTCCGCCCACTTATAACTGTAATATCCAGCCGCATAACCGCCCTCGAAGATGTGACCGAAAGCACATAAAAATCCATCTTCTGGTAAAGGTGGTAAAACTGTGGTAGTCTTTGCCAAACGTTGACGCAGTTGTGCCGGTGTTTCCTCACCACCAGGACGATAACGATAATGCAACTCTAAATCCACACAGCTAAAATGGATTTGTCGCAACATCGCCGAACCGCTCATATAATTTCTGGCTGCGAGTAACTTTTGATAATAATGCTCTGGTAAAGCTTCCCCGGTTTCGTAATGTTTCGCCATCCCAAACAAAGTTTTACGGTCATAACCCCAGTTTTCCATAAACTGGCTTGGCAACTCTACCGCATCCCATTCTACATTATTAATCCCCGAAGCTCCCGCATAGTTCACCTTTGTTAATAGATGGTGTAAACCATGACCAAACTCATGGAACAGAGTTTCCACTTCATAAAAAGTCATGAAACTAGGCTTACCATCCACCGGCGGAGTTTGGTTACAAATTAAATAAGCTACAGGTAAACGAATACTGGTTTTACCATTTTCTTTCACCTTAGCCCGGTTAATGCAATTATCCATCCATGCACCGCCCCGTTTTTCGGCTGGACGGCTGTAAGGATCTAGATAAAAATAGGCTATAGGCTGGCCATCTTCGTCGGCAATTTGAAAATATCTTACATCTTCATGCCAAACTGGTGCTTGTCCATCCGCAGGTGTAACGGTGACACCAAATAGCCGCTTGACTAAACCAAATAACCCATCTAAAACTTGAGGGAGAGGAAAATAAGGTCGTAACTCTTCCGCCGTAAAAGCAAATTTTTCTTCTCTTTGTCTTTCTGCCCAAAAGTTTAAATCCCAATGTTGTAAATTATCCGCCTCTGGTGCGTTTTTGGACTTGGCAAATTCTTTCAATGCATCTAAATCTTTGACAGCAGCATTATAACTCGCTTGGCGTAATTCTTCCAACAGTTTTTCTACAGATGCCACGTCTTTGGCCATTTTACTGGCGAGGCTTAATTGGGCAAAATTCTGATAGCCAATTAATTGGGCGAGTTCTTGGCGTAGTTCTAGAATACGTTCTATTAAAAAATTATTATCTAATTCTCCAGAAGAGGCACGGGTGATATAGGCTTTATAAATCTTTTCCCTTAAGTCCCGGCGGCGACTATGCTGCATGAAGGGAACATAACTAGGAGAGTCTAAGGTAATACGCCAGGGGCCATTTTCTGGGGTGGCGGTTTCTACTCCAGCCGCACGGGCGGCTTGGGCTGCTAAACTGAGTAAACTACTGGGTAAGCCGTCAATTTCTTCTGGTGTGGTGAGGGTGAGGCTAAAAGCTTTGGTAGCATCCAAAACATGATTAGCGAACTTGGTGGAAAGTTCTGCTAATTCCATTTGAATGGTATTAAACCTTTCTCTGGCTTCTCCTTCCAAACCTACGCCAGATAGCTCTGCATCACGGATAGAAGCTTCAATAATGCGCTGTTGGGCTGATTCGAGGTTTTTCCAGCTATCACTAGCGCGGAGGGCTTTAAAAGTGTTGTAAATAGGTTTGCTTTGTCCGATTTTAGTAATAAATTGGACTACTAAGGGTTGTACTTTTTCATAAGCTGTACGTAGTTCTGGGCTATTTTTCACACCCATGAGATGGTTAATTATTCCCCAACTCCAAAATAGCCTTTCAGTGATATTTTCTAATGGTTCTACTAAATCTGTCCAAGTTGGCTGTACATTAGTTTCTAGTTTTGCTAATTTTTGCTCTAGTTCTGCTAATAGTTGATTAAAGGCAGGTTCTACCTGTTTTGCTTCAATTTCTGCAAAAGGTGGTAAGCCCTTGCCTTGAAGTAGTGGATTCTGATAAATTGTGGCAGTTGCACTCATGTTTATTTTTTAGTAGCCGGTCAATCAGACAGGAATGATATTTTTGCTCTATCTAATAATGTACCTCTATTGTAAAGTTTGGCCTTGCTACAATGGCAATGTTATGATTACAAGAAAATTTGACGGCAAATAGCTTGTTTTCTTGCTAGTTTAGATAATTATGGCGAATTAAATATCTATCCAATTGAGGGTTACAATTGATAGGTTTGTATAAAGTATTTAAGAGGCGTGAGTTTTGCAGATCATTGATTTCCTGTCATAATTTACCCTGTAAAGTATTGAAGTAGTGATAGGGTTTATGAAGCTTCTACTTTCTGTGTTGTTTGCGCCGGTGGTGGTGTTGGCGGCTGCTACTGATGTTTTAGCAGCAATTAGAACTAAAACAGTTGAGTATAAACAAGGTGATACGGTTCTACAAGGCTATCTAGCTTATGATGACGCTATTAGAGGTAAGCGTCCAGGTGTATTAGTTGTACATGAGTGGAATGGTTTGCAGTCCTATGCGAAGAAACGGACTGAGGATTTAGCAAAGTTGGGTTATGTGGCTTTTGCGGCGGATATTTATGGTAAGGGTGTGAGGCCAAAAAATCCTGAAGAGTCGGCGGCACAATCATCTTTTTATCGGCAAAATCGGAAGTTATTACGGGAAAGAGCGATCGCTGGTTTACAGGTTTTGCAAAAAAATTCCCTCACTGACACTAAGCGCATTGCCGCTATAGGTTACTGTTTCGGAGGAACTACAGTCTTAGAATTAGCTCGTAGTGGCGCTAATATCGCCGGTGTAGTCAGTTTTCACGGTGGTTTAAATACTCCCAACCCCGCAGATGCTAAAAATATCAAAGCCAAGGTTTTAGTTTTACACGGTGCTGATGATCCTTTTGTTCCTATTGAAGAGGTAAGAGCGTTTGAAAATGAAATGCGTTTAGGTAATGTTGATTGGCAGCTAATATCTTATGGTGGAGCAGTTCACGCTTTTACCAATCCTGTCTATAAAGGTGAAATCAAAGGCGCACTATATAACCCTAGTGCAGATCAACGCTCTTGGCAAGCAATGCGTCAATTTTTCTCCGAAATCTTTCGCTAAAGATTTGGATCTAATTTAAATATTGAATAGTTTTTACACACCCGGTAAACTTAACTAGCCGGGTTTTTGCAGCCTTAACTATAATCAAAACCTTATGAGCCAAATTTTAACAGACTTAACCTCACCTGATTTAGTCCCAGCACTACACAACAACTTGTGGAGATATTTTACTAATTATGGCCGTGCACCCAAAAGAGAATTTTACACCAACTCTTATCTAACTTGGTTCTGTACGGATATTTCTTTTCCTTTACTTAATGGTGTTTTTAGTGCCCAACTTCCTCCAGAAAAAATGGATCTTATTATAGAAGATACTCTTGGCTACTTTCGCACTAAGCAAGTACCGATAGTTTGGTGGGTAGGGCCAGAAACGCAGCCGACTAACTTGGGTAAATACTTAGAAGCCCACAGCTTAAGTTGTATAGAAAAAATGCCTGTGATGGCCATTGATTTATCCAACTTACCACCAGAAGAAAATTTAGCGGGGGATTTAACAACCGCACAAGTCCAAGATAACACCACTTTGGAGCATTGGATTAATATTGCTGGAGTTAGCTTTGAATTATCTTCACAGATAACTAAAGAATTTCTTGAATTAGAATCAAGTTTAGGCTTGACATCACAAGAATATATTCGTTTTATCGCTTATTGGCAAGGTTTACCCGTGGCCACTTCCGCCCTCTACTTAGACGGTCAGACAGCAGGTATTTACATAGTTGCCACAGCCCCAGAAGCACGAAAAAAAGGAATTGCTTCAGCCCTAGTTCTAGCCACACTGCAACACGCACATCAACTAGGCTACCACATCGCCACATTACAAGCCTCAAAGATGGGAGTAAATGTTTATCGTCGCTTAGGGTTCCAAGAAATTTATCAAGTCTCTCTCTACTCTTAAAACTACAGCAGGGAAAAGTCATTAGTCATTAGTCATTAGGGAACAGGGAACAGGGAACAGGCAATAGGCAATAGGCAATAGGCAATAGGCAATAGGCAACAGGTAATTAGAAATTAATTCTTATTTTCCCTCTTGCTCCCTGCTCCCTGCCCCCTGCCTCCTGCCCCCTGCCTCCTGCCCTCTGCCTCCTGCCTTCTAACTTCAAACCCCCGTAAGCCTTCCGGCGATTTGTACTCTACCACAACCTCCTTCACCATCGCCGCAGGTGGGCCAGAATGACACCAGCGCACCATTTCCTCTACTATTTCCCGCGCACCTTCAAATACAGCTTCTACCCGACTATCAGGAAGATTTCGCACCCAACCTGTTAAACCTAATTGAGAGGCTGTATCTACGGTAGCATAGCGATAGCCTACCCCCTGGACTCGACCAGAAATTAAGACATGAGCACGGATTTGTTTTGGTAATGGTGTGGAATTTTCCATAAACTGTCCATTAGGAGCGGGATTAACTTCATTTTAATTTGCAGTGTAACAGATCAAGCTTTCCCCTAATTCTCAACAAGATAAAATAATTGTTGCTTTGATTGACATACTTTAGATAGTGATCAATTAATTCTCACTTCTGAACCTGAATATTTTACAGTTGACAACTGCCAAATTCGCCTATGTCTAACTTACCACCACTCAATACCCAAACTATTTGGGCTATCATTAATGATACAATTGATGATGCTACAGTAAATCAATTACTTTGGTATTATTTAGGTTATCGCTACGACTCTACAACAGGCTGTTGGGACACTAGCCAAGTAGCACCAGAATGGCGAGACGAATACCCAGAACCACCAGATTTTATTGCTTCTCGTCCTGCTATTATGAAATTAACTCGTTCTATTCCTCAGCAAAACAAACAACTACTTAAACAAAATTTAGGTTTTAAAGGTTACAAAATTGGTGAATTTGGCCCACGTCAAACACGCAGGGCAACATCAGCCGGTTGGCTGTTGAGTTACCTGCAACTAACTACCGGAAAAATAGAATAGATTCTCATAGCAGATATAAGGTACAATGTTTATTTGTTTGCTAAATATCTGCTATTTCTGGAATTATAGAGTTAAGTACAATTTAACTCTTTAGTCAGAGGAAAATCATCTTTAAACTATGAAAACTAAGATAGAAGTTGCATTTACCTTGATTAATTTCCCATAACTTTTAACTTTTGACAACATAGCCAGAAAATATTTAATTGTGGATATTTTTTTGTTTATCTTTCTAAACTAACAATTTATACAAGTATACATAGATGCTTAAATATAAGGAAACGATAACTTACCAGCAAAAAGTCATCAATTTTAGTTGAGGGTAAATGTAATTAAGTTGTATTTTGGGTTTAAAATGTGTATATTAATGTTTCACCCTTTACGGGTTTTAGCGTAAATCTCAGGATATCTACAATGATCAACAAACTAATCAATACGAATATTAAAAATTCACACGTCTTATTAACTCCCAATGAAGTAAAGGCCAAGATACCTTTAACTAAAACATCTGAACACACAATTTTAAAATTTAGACAAGAATTAGAGCAGATTCTTGATTTTCAAGATAGTCGAAAATTTATTGTTGTTGGGCCTTGTTCAATACATGATATCAATGCAGCAGTAGAATATGCAGAAAAATTAAAAGTGTTAGCAGAGACAGTTAAAGATAAATTACTGTTAATTATGCGGGTTTATTTTGAAAAACCCAGAACTACAGTAGGTTGGAAAGGATTAATTAATGATCCTGACATGGATGATTCTTTTCATGTTGAACGGGGAATATTAATTGCAAGAAGCTTACTCTTAAAATTAGCAGAATTAGGTTTACCAACTGCGACAGAAGCACTTGATCCAATTATCCCACAATATATTAGTGAGTTGGTTTCTTGGTCAGCTATTGGTGCAAGAACTACAGAATCACAAACTCACAGAGAAATGGCTAGTGGTTTATCTATGCCTGTAGGGTTTAAAAATGGCACTGATGGTAATATAAAAGTAGCTTTGAATGCCTTAAAATCTGCTAAAACTCCTCACAGTTTTCTAGGAATTAATCAAAAAGGACAGGTAAGCGTTTTTGAAACTAGAGGAAATAATTATGGTCATATAATCTTGCGTGGTGGTCATCAGCCTAATTTTGATCCAGAGAGTGTTAAACTGGCAGAAGAAACATTAAAAGCGGAAAATTTACCACCTAGAATAGTGATTGATTGTAGTCATGGTAATACTAATAAAGATTACAAATTGCAACCTGTGGTTTTTGAAAATGTTATTGAGCAAATTGTTAAGGGGAATACTTCAATAATTGGATTGATGCTAGAATCAAATTTATATGAAGGTAATCAACCAATTACCGGTAATCGAGAAGATTTAAAATATGGTGTTTCTGTGACTGATAAATGTATTAGTTGGGAGGACACAGAAAGGATAATTTTAGCGGCTCATGCTAAGTTATCGGGAAACTAACAAGATTATATAGCCGCTTTTTAGTAGGAGTTTAATTACTAAATCTATCAAGCGGCTTTGTAAGATTAAAGGGAAATTATCACTTATAAAATTGAGACAATTTCCCGCAAATACAATCTGGTAAAAGATTCCTCCGATTCCAAATTATAACTTTCTATTAATTCCTGACGATGAATAGAAATATTGTTTCCTTGTTTAATTATCACAGGAGAAGCTTTAAAAACATCTCTCACTAACATCATTTCTATTTCGCTAGGATGCTCTAAAATAACAATATTACTACCATAATATAACATCCCATCTTTTTTGAGAATTTCTTCTGGATATTCAACAATAATTACATCTAGCAGAGGATGACGGAGTAAGGTTTGCACGTTGCTATTGTAATCTTTTTGTAATGTTTTTACATTATGGTTGATCAAAATTCCTTGACGACAAACAGCACCAACTTTCCAGTGAGGATGCTGTAAAAGAATCTGATTAATTATTGCTTGGAGTTCGGTGATAGAAATTTGATTAAAGGTAATAATGGGAATTCTGGCATCTTGATGAGAAGGAAAAAACTCTGTTAAAATAAAGCTCGGAACATCAATACTTTTTCCTATTGCGGGTTTAAAGTGCATGAAAATTTCTGGTGCTGCATTAATTTCCAGAATTGCAAAATTACCAGATTTCCAAGATTCAGCTAGGTTTTTAGTAATGATATCTAGTCCTAAACAGGTGAGACGGAAGTATTGAGCAATTTCTTGGGCTAAAATGATGTTATCGGGATGAATTTTATCTGTTGCATCAATGCTAATTCCACCTGCTGACAAGTTAGCAACCTTACGTAAATAAATGATGCGATCGCTCTCTATAACAGTATCTAAGTTTAATCCCTGTTCGTCAAGATACAATTGCATTTCTGCATCAATTTCAATTTTAGTCATAGGTGAAGTGGGTGCGTCCCGACGTTCAGTTTTACGATTTTCTTGATCAATTAATTCTTTAATCGTTGAATATCCATCACCCATTACTGAAGCTGGTACTCTTTCTGTTGCAGCAACAAATTTACCATTAACACATAGTAACCGAAAATCTTGACCTGATATGCTTTTTTCGACAATTATTCTAGTGCTTTGGTCTTCAGGAATAGCTAATATTGCTCTATTATAAGCAAGTTCTAATTCTCTAGAATTTTGCACATCAGCAGTTACACCAATTCCTTTATGACCAATTACAGGTTTAATTGCTACTGGATAACCAATTTCTCTCGCAACTGCTAATGCTTCTGATTCTGAAGTTACTATTTCCCCTTCGGGAACAGGAAAACCTAATGTTCTTAAAAACTCTTTACAGTCATCTTTTCTGGTGGTAAATTCAGAATCTAAATGGCTATCGCAATCAAAAGTCGTAGCTATTCCCCGTACTTGCTTTTTACCATAACCATATTGTATTACCCCTTCTTCCCGAAGATAGAATGTCGGTATATTTTTTTGAAATGCTGCTGTTAATAAATAGTAAACTGTTGGGACTCCATAAATAGAATTATGGAATTGTTGTTGAATTTTATTCAGATTTTCCTCAAAAGAAAATTCGACATTTTTAGTAATACTTTCTAACAAATCCCAAACTAAAAAAACTACCGATCTAGTGGTATGCTCATGTAATGATTGTACTGCAATTCTTAGATAATCATGCTGTGATTTTACACTCCATAGATGAAAATGTAAACCCATCTCAAGATTACTGATTTCTGAAACAAGACGTGCAAAAAAATCACCATAGGATTGGTAAAATGGGTCTGCTAAATGAGGATAGCGATTTCCTATAATTTCTAAATATTCTTCAATTGCTAATGGTTCTCTATATCCAGTAAAAGCAAAATCAAATACTAATGCACCGGCTTCTAAATATGGATTAGATCCAAGATAATGTTTTAAATTAAAAATATCAAATACATCTGTTCTTCTAGCGTTGATGCGGATAACTTCACTGCTTCTTTGTTGAACCATTGATCATTAACCTCTGGTTAGATACCCTGAAATGTCAAATTTGAGCTTCAGACTTTTAAGTTACAGCAGGGAACAGGGTTGAAAGTCTCTTTATATAAGGGTTTGTTCAAAAAATTTGTACCTTATTTACCTGAAACGGGCTGTAAGTCTAAGTTAAATATTTATCTGTGTATTTACAGCTATCTTAAGGCATAATTTATGATGACAAGTATACCCAGATGAAAAATAGCGATTACTATTTTTTATTCACTATAAAATTAACACCCTTTCAATATAAAGAATTTACTTTATTTTACCTCTATCTGAAGGTAGAAAATTATTTATCTAGACATTTCAAATATTCAGATAGAACCACAGGAGGGTGTAATACTCATAAACTATAAGTTATTAAATCAGCATAGATTTTGTTCATAAATTATCTGCTAAACCCACCCCTAGAGAAAAATTAACTATTCAAACTACCTTAACTAATTTGCGGAAAATGTCATTAATTATTTAGCGAATCGCGATCGCCTGCACCTATTGCGAGAATTAGGCGATCACTGTAAAGTGGGCGTTTCGCCATCACGCTATCTTCAATCATGCTGCATTTACCCGTGCCAAATAAGTAGCTATCCTGTTAATGACAGCTGTCAGTGTCATCCTCCTCATCTCCCTTTTTCCCCTTGCTACCTCTTCCCTCCTACTTTTTTGTATTAAATTCCCACATCGCTTTGTAGTTGTGATATTATGAGAGACTGCTGCATACATTATGAAAAAGACAAACTCAATCAATCATGGCTTTAACGCAACAGCGAAAACAGGAACTAATCTCTAACTTCCAAGTTCATGAAACCGACACCGGTTCTTCCGAAGTGCAAATTGCTATGCTAACCGACCGGATCAACCGCCTCAGCCAACATTTGCAAGCTAACAAAAAAGACCATTCCTCCTTAAGAGGATTATTAAAAATGATTGGTCAGCGCAAGCGTTTATTAGCATATCTACAAAGTAAAAACCGCGAGAAGTATCAAGCTTTAATTGAACGCTTGGGTATTAGAGGTTAGGAACTACCGCTTATGGCTGCTGAAGAATCAGAACGTAGTGGCTTACCTTTTGAGCCAAACAAAAAACGCCCAAAACCTCCTAAAGCTAAAGCTACACCTGTAACTAAACCCCAAAAATCTAATCAAGCGTCAAAATCAAAAAAAGAACCGCCTTTTACTAAAGAAGAAATGGCGATTCCTGAGATAGTTAGCAAAAGAATGATCCGCAGAGTAGCCGCTTTTTGTGGTGTACCCACAACTTTGGGTATTACTACTTTAATTGTTAGCTATCTATTAGTTACCAACACAGAAATTAAACTACCACCCGTTGCTGTTTTATTAGCAAATATGGGATTTTTTGGTTTAGGGGTGTTAGGAATAACTTATGGTGTTCTTTCGGCCTCTTGGGATGAAGAAAAACCAGGGACTTTACTGGGTTTAACAGAGTTTGGCACTAATTGGGGAAGGATGGTTGATGTTTGGCGCGAAACTCGCAAAAAGAAAACGTCTGATCCTTCGCAATCAGGTAATTAAATAACTGCCATATTGGGTAATAAATTCAAATGTTGAAGTTGAGTTTTTATCACTTCAACATTGATAAATATGAAAGGGAACAGGGAACAGGGAAGAATTTGTGTAATTTATTCTGCCTAGTACAAGAAGGCAGGAGGCAGGAGGCAGGAGGCAAGAAGGTTAATTTAACCAAATGTTTGATAGGGTTTAACTGGATATTTATTTCCGCCATGCTGCACTAGTACAAGAAGGCAGGAGGTGAAAAGGCTGATTAACCAATGTTTTACCCTTGTTTAGCTGGATAGTTATTTCCGCCATGCTGCACGAATAATTTATAGCCTGTTTTATAGATAAATAGAAATAGCCGAATTATTAGGCAAAATTTTGAATAATTAGAGAAAAATTATATTTCTTTCATTTAATGTAACAAAATTATTTTACTTGCTAAATTAATTAGTAATAATCATATTAAATTAGGAATGTAAATTATGATTGTTGTGATGAAAGTTGGTTCTCCTCAAGCAGAAATAGATCGTTTGAGTGAAGACCTCAACAGTTGGGGATTAACACCAGAAAAAATTATCGGTAAACATAAAGTAGTTATTGGTTTAGTTGGAGAAACTGCTGATTTAGATCCTCTACAAATTCAGGAAATGAGTCCTTGGATTGAACAAGTGTTGCGGGTAGAAGTTCCTTATAAACGTACTAGCAGACAATTTCGGCACGGGGAAGCGTCGGAAGTGGTGGTCAATACTCCTGATGGTTCAGTAGTATTTGGTCAGCATCATGATATAGTTGTGGTGGCTGGCCCCTGTTCTGTGGAAAATGAAGAAATGATTGTCCAGACAGCTAAACGGGTGAAGGCTGCTGGTGCTAAGTTTTTACGGGGTGGTGCTTATAAACCCCGCACTTCTCCCTATGCTTTCCAAGGTCATGGAGAAAGTGCTTTAGAATTGTTAGCTAAAGCTAGAGAAGCAAGCGGACTGGGAATTATTACTGAAGTCATGGATGCTAATGACTTAGAGAAAATTGCCGAAGTTGCGGACGTGGTGCAGGTAGGCGCGAGAAATATGCAAAATTTTTCGCTGTTAAAGAAAGTGGGAGCGCAATCTAAGCCTGTGCTGTTAAAGCGGGGAATGTCAGCCACGATTGAAGAGTGGTTAATGGCGGCTGAATATATTTTGGCGGCGGGTAATGCTAATGTGATTTTGTGTGAACGGGGTATTCGCACTTTTGATCGTCAATATACTCGTAATACTCTAGATTTGTCTGTGATTCCGGTGTTGCGGAAACTCACCCACTTGCCGATTATGATTGACCCTAGTCATGGTATTGGCTGGTCAGAATATGTACCGTCAATGGCGATGGCAGCGATCGCAGCTGGTTGTGATTCCCTGATGATTGAAGTTCACCCCAACCCAGCAAAAGCTTTATCAGACGGTCCCCAATCCCTCACCCCCGACCGATTTGATCAATTAATGCAAGAAATGGCTGTAATCGGTAAAGCTGTGGGACGTTGGCCGCAACCTGTCCCTGTGACAGTTTAAGCACAGCCAAAAAAATAAGGGGTAATCATACCCCTAAACTTTGAATTTCTAATTTTAAAACAGCAGATTGCCAGTGAATGAGGTGCACACTAAAAATCAAAACTCAAGCAGCAAGCCGCTTTTACTCCTGCCCCGGACGACTTCGCTCACGGAACGCCTCCCTTCTGCTGTTATTACCTTCTTCTCCGACTACCAAAACCTGCTGGACGACGGGAAGAACTGCCACCACTACCGAAACTACTACCAGACCTCTGGCGATTTGGGCTAGAATTACCAGAAGGTCGGAGTGTACTGCTACCAAAGCCCGAACCAGTAGCACGACTGCGAGAAGTGGGCGCAGGTGTAGAACGAACTGTAGAACTGCTGGGATTTGACCTTCTAATCGTGCCAGTAGTACGGAAAGCAGTACGATTTCTTACTGCTGCTGGTGGTTCATTGTAACGGGAACGATAACTAGAAACTGCTTGGTCATAAGTAGAACCATATCCACCATAACCTGTAATAACTCCACCTGGTTGATACACAGGGGGGACATAATACTGAGGTCTAAATAATAAGTTGCCAACAACTTGGCCAGCTACCGCACCCGCAAAAGGAGCCCAAAAACCACTTTCTTGGCGAACTACCACCGTTTCTCGTTGTCCAGTTTGGGGGTTAGTTGTGCTTTCGGTGACGTTGTGGATGTATTGAATTTTAAAGTCTTCTGTCAGATATAAAGACGGTTGGCTGTTTTCTACTTTTAGGTAGGTTTTCTTACCTTGCTTAATTTCTTCATCTGTTAACCTAGCCATTTGTAGTTTTTCTGTGGCAAAGGTTGGGGGTGTACTGTTCAATAAAAACAGTGTGTATTCTCCATTAGCATCGTTATAGGTAGCCTGTTGTACCTGATACTCACCATCATTTAATTTAGTAGGTGTGGCAGTTTGGCTAACACTCCGAGATGAAGATGAAGTAGTTTGTGCATCTCCACCACAAGCAACGGTAGTTAAACACAAACTCAAAGCTAGAACAAAAGCTGTAAATTTACGTATGACGTTCATGATCATTCTATGATTACCCTTTTCCCAAGATAACAATTTATCCATTGAGGCAGTAATTCAAGATTACCGGACAACCTACAATGGGATCAATTCTGGGTAATATTGCAATATTTGATCATTGGTGAGCTCATCACCTAACCGTGCGGGAGAAAAATGTACTTGTATAGCTCGGAGTTTACGGTTATAGTGTAAGTCAATTAAAGCTTTTAATCCTTCATGTAAGGCGTTAATATTGGAAAGGTCTGTTTCTAGTTGTGGTACTTCCCCTTCACAGGCCACTGTAATCATAACAATTACATTTCTGGTGGCAGGTAAAGATAAGGGTTCATTGATATTAGGAGAAGATTCAAAATCTGGCTCACTCATATATCTTTGAGCCGAATCTGTAAATAATTCATTGACATAATCTCCAGCTTCCCCTTCATTCCAAAATACATCCCCTTCATTCGCTGCGGCAGTCCAATCTTCATCATATCGCAGGAGAGTTTCACAAATATCTACTAATTGTTCTCCAAGGACTTCCATATCACCTTCAGTATCAACGGCTGTTCTTGCAGCACGATTTAAAATTCCTAAAATTGGTGCAACTTCACTTCCTCCTAAATGTACAAATAAACGACAAACTACATAACGAGTTTTACCAATCATTCGATTAAAGGTATCACGCATTTTTTTGACTCCATGATGAAAAGTGCGGGGTGAGGAGTGCTGAGTGCGGAGTGTAAGAAGATGAAGAGTTAATTACTTTTTCTCCCTTTCGTCTTCTGCCTCCTGCCTCCTGCCTCCTGCCTCCTGCCTACTGACTATTATGATAAAATCCTTTGACAAAATCTACAATTACATTTAAAGGCGGCAAGATATAATTAAAGTCGTTTTCTTGATGATTGAAACCATTAAGATTGGGGCGTGGGGATATTTTTTTACCAAAGTAAGGATGATCGTATATAGTTAGGGTTTGTGCTCTGGAATTAGTTAATATTGTTTGGGTTGGTGATTGGAAAAAGCGGAGTTTGGCGGCCATACCTAAATATTTATTTTTTTGTTTAATATCATTTGCTTTTCTCATTATATCTGCTATTTGTAAGATTAATTTTTGACTGAGTTCGTCAGAAAGTGGTTTTTCAGGAGAATTTTCTGCTCTTTGGATTAGTTCTAATATGTCATGAATATTTCTTTGATTATTTGCGGCATCTCGAAAAGGAAGAATTGCTATATAAGCGGTGGGTAATAAGGCAAGATCGCTATCTAATCGGAAGGTGAAAACAGTGCGGCGACCGGTATTTTCTATACTTGGAGGCTGTTTCAGTAATTGATGGATATGAGAAATATGATAATATACACCGGATAAAGTTAGGTTGGCTTCATGTTCTAAGGGTGCATCAACTATAATTCTTAGAGTTGGGGGTGTAGAGTTAAAAAATTCTCGATAATTTTCGCCGTTAAATTCTTGGACAATAGAGCGATCGCCTAATGGTGATAAATCCACCCACTCACAAGTCAGACCCTCGGTTTTTAAGCCAAAACGGAATGTTCCATAAAGTTTAGCGCCTGTTAACATTGCTCCTGTTAAGTCTGCACCAGTCCACTCTACTTGCATTAATCTTGACTGAGTTAAGTTGGTATGTACTAAACTGGCATTAGTCAAATTAGCATGACTTAAATCAGCCCCAGTTAAATTTGCTCCACTTAGTTTAGCATCGCTCAAATCTGTCCAGCGTAGATTAGCTCCTCTTAAATCCGCCCAACGTAAATTAGCTCCTCTTAAATCTGCCCCACTCAGATTAGACATAGACAGATTAGCTTGTTTAATCTCGCTATCTCGTAAATTAGCTCCTGTTAAATCAGCATAGCTAATATCAGTAGCATTAAGATTAGCCATTTCCAAGTTAGCTTCAGTTAAAACACTACCTCTCAAATTTGCTTCGTTTAAATTGCTGCGGCGTAAATTAGCTTGACGCAGCGTAGCCTCCCGTAAATCGGCACTTGTCAGGTTAGCTTCACACAAATTAGCACGAGTCAGATCAGCACGAATTAACTCTGTCCGCACCAGGGAAGCAGCGCTTAATTGGGCATGATTAAGATCAGCACGAATTAAATTAGCAACATTTAAACTGCAATGGTTGAGAACCGCACCAGTTAAATTGGCACCACTCAATCTAGCTACATTGAGGTTGCTATAACTAAAATCAGTTTCACTCAGATTAGCGCCACTTAAATTTACTACATTGAGATTCGCTTGACGCAGGTTAGCTCCATTAAGTTTAATCCCACTTAAATTTGCTTCTGCCAATTCAGCGCCCCGAAAATCCAAGACTCCTTCAGCATATTTTTCTAGTAATTCCTCTATGGTCATGAATTTATTCCTCAAATGCCAACTTTAATAGTTGATAAAGTATGCAGAGAATCAGTTGACGTTTATTATCAAACTCAAGAATGAAAATTGGTATTTTGGGACTAGGACTCATCGGTGGCTGTTTAGGTTTTGATTTACGCTCCCAAGGGCATTACGTCTTAGGAGTTAGTCGCCGTGATTCAACTTGTCAAAAAGCTGTTGACTTGGGTAGCGTTGATCAAGCAGCAATAGACCTCAACCTGTTAGCTGCTGCCGAAGTTATCTTTATTTGCACCCCGATAGGACTAATTATCCCGCAAATTAAGCATCTAATTGAGCATTTACCTACTACAACCATTATTACTGATGTTGGTTCAGTAAAAGCACCGATAGTAGAAGCAATTTCTCCCTTATGGGAAAATTTTGTTGGTGGCCATCCGATGGCGGGTAAAACAGATGTAGGTATAGAGGCAGCACAGCAAAATTTATTTGTGAACCGACCTTATGTAATTACACCAACAGCCACAACACCAGATCATGCGGTGAGAGTGGTAGAAGAAATTGTGCGATCGCTTGGTTCTATTATCTACTATTGTTCACCAGAAAAACATGACCGCGCCGTAAGTTGGATTTCTCATTTACCGGTGATGGTTAGTGCATCTCTAATCGCTGCTTGTTTAAGTGAAACTGACCCAGAAATTGCCCAACTAGCCCAAAATTTCGCCAGTTCCGGTTTTAAAGATACCAGTCGAGTAGGTGGGGGAAATCCCGAACTAGGGGTAATGATGGCACAATTTAACCGCCAAGCTTTGCTACATTCTCTCTCTCAATATCGCCAAAACTTGGATGAATTTATTCATATCATTCAACAAGAAAAATGGGAATTACTAGAAGAAAAACTTAAACGAAATCAACAAGCTAGACCTAAATTTGTCGAATAGCCTACAGGTGCGTTACCCTATTAATAACGCACCCATTGATATTTTTGGTGAGGTTTGAATATGGTGATCCAAACAGCAAAATGCTACACCCCAGAAGAATATTTAGAACTAGAAGCCAAAGCAGAATATAAAAGTGAATATCGAGACGGAGAAATTATACCAATGGCTGGTGGAACGACAAATCACAATACAATTGCAGGTAATATTTATAAAAGATTACCTTGGGAGATTCATGATCAAAATTATGAAATATATATTGGTGATGTTAAGAGGATGTTTTAAAAGTGGGGGGTGTTGTAGGAAAGCTCACAAGGATTAAACTGAAATTGTAGAAAAAACACCCTGTGAGCCAATGACTAAAGTATACCCCAGTAATCTAACTTGGGAACAATGGGAACTAATAGCTA
>DATGXB010000023.1:0-23206 GCA_035299225.1 Nostocaceae cyanobacterium
CTGCCCCCCTGCCCCCCTGCCCCCCTGCCTCTTTCCCCTCGGCTCCTATTTTTCGCCTTGATGTTTTAGGATAATCAATGTTGAGGTGCGTTTTACCAGTGGCTAATCAAGAAAATACAGATCAATCTTTAGCGCGAACCCCTTTATATCAGCTGGGTGTAGAACTAAAAGCCAAATTTACAGGCTTTGGTGGTTGGGAAATGCCTGTGCAATACAGTGGTATTATCCAAGAACACCAAGCGGTGAGGAATACGGCCGGAATGTTTGATATTTCTCACATGGGTAAATTTATCCTTAAAGGTGAAAATCTCATTACCCAGTTACAAAACTTAGTTCCCTCAGATTTAAGCCGTCTCCAATCAGGACAAGCACAATATACAGTGTTGTTAAATCCTCAAGGGGGTATCATTGATGATATTATTATTTACTACCAAAGTAGTGAAAAAGTAGTAATTATCGTTAATGCAGCTACCACAGCTAAAGATAAAGCTTGGTTATTGCAGCATTTAGATCCTAATCAAATCCAATTTCAAGACCTTTCCGCAGAACAAGTTTTAGTAGCTATCCAGGGACCGCAAGCTGTACAGTATCTTCAATCTTTTGTGTCGGTAGACTTAACCCCTATTCCCGCTTTTGGACATTTAGAAACTACCATTTTTGGTCAACCTGCTTTTTTAGCTCGTACAGGTTACACTGGGGAAGACGGTTTTGAAGTGATGGTTAATCCAGAGACGGGAAAAGAATTATGGCAAAAATTCTATAATGCTGGTGTGATTCCTTGTGGACTAGGTGCTAGAGATACCCTGCGTTTAGAAGCAGCAATGGCATTATATGGACAAGATATTGATGACCATACCACACCTTTAGAAGCTGGGTTGAACTGGTTAATACATTTAGATACTAAAGGTGATTTTATTGGTCGGCAGGTTTTAGAACAGCAAAAAGCAGAGGGAGTAAGCCGACGTTTGGTAGGGTTGCAAACTTCAGGCCGGAATATTCCCCGTCATGGCTATGCGGTTTTATCTGCTGGGGAGGTCGTAGGTGAAGTAACTAGCGGGACTCTTTCTCCTACCTTGGGTTATCCTATTGCTTTGGCTTATGTTCCCACTCATTTGGCCAAGTTAAAACAACAGGTAGAAATAGAAATTCGTGGTAAAACCTACCCTGGTACTGTGGTTAAACGTCCCTTTTATAAATCAAAAAATCGGGTTAGTGCAGTTTGACAGGAATAAATGTACAGTTCCAAAAGCTGTAAAGGCTTATTAAATAAGCTGTCTTAACTTTATTCTTTAATGACTAATGGTTTTCCCCTGTTAAGAGTTCCCTGTTCCCTGCTATCTTTACACTACAGAGTGGTTTGAGTTACATTTTTTTTCGGTGATAACCGATTTATTTTTTGGATGGTGAGGAATTTTTATGGCTTTTGAATACCCAGAAGATTTAAAGTATTTGGACACTCATGAGTATGTGCGCTTAGATGATGATACTGCTATTATGGGAATTACAGAATTTGCGATCGCTGAATTGGGTGATATTGTCTTCTTAGAATTACCAGAAATTGGTGACACTTTAAGCAAAGGCGAAAAATTTGGGACAATTGAATCAGTAAAAGCCGTTGAAGATTTGAACTCACCAGTGACCGGCACAGTAGTAGAAAGAAATGACGTATTAATTGATTCTCCTGAACAAATAGCTAATGATCCTTATGGTGATGGATGGTTAGTAAAAGTGCGTGTTGATGATGTTAGTGAACTTGATGACTGTATGACAGCAAATGAGTACAGTGCTTTAGTAGAAGGACATTAAACCACTGATCAGGATTTATGGGATTCTACGGCTGAATAAGATTAAATTTCATTCAGTGTCTCCTCAAATCCTCTAAATCCTGATCTCAAATTCTGTGAATCATAATTACAGTTTTTGTCCCACATAAATAGATCGCACTTCCCCATTGCGCCGGATAACAGCCTCACCCTTGCTTACTTCTACCAGTGTCCAACCACTAGCGCCAATAGCTTCTCCCAAACTAATGCGCTGAGTCACACCCTCAATTTTAAATAAACCGGCTGATTTTTCACCTAATTCTAATAACCCTTCTAACTCGGCTGAGACTTTTGGTACTACAGGAGTTGGTTGGACAGCAACTTGAGAAATTCTGACAGGTGTTTGAGGAGTTGGTAATTTTGGTGGTGTAATGCGAAGCGGTTGATTATTAATTACTGGTTGTACGGTTGGTAGTGCTGGTTTGACCGCAGTTGCTACTGGCTGAGTCGCTGTAGATACAGGACTTGGGGAAACATTAGGAGTAGATAACTTCGCAGGAAGAGGGGGAACCAGTGGCACAGGGTAGCGCATGGGAACCGGTGCTTGATATACCGGAATATTAGGCAACCTGGTTAAACTGGTGGTTTGAGTGGGGATAGGTGGTAGACTGTTAGCTATTAAAGGTGGGGTTAAAGTGCCTCCAGGTTGACTGGGTAAAGCTAGGGCAGCAGTTTGATTGAGATTTAAGCTAGGATAAGTTGAAGCAGTGGGTATGGGATAATTATTTTCTTGTTTTTGTTCAATTACTGCTAAAGATTGCAGCATATAGTTGACCAAATCTGCTGCTGCATCTGGTTGTTCAGAAGTTGATAATTTTTTGGTTTGTAAATTTGCAGAATTGAATTTAGCGCTAAAATTGGCGATTAATTGGGACTGTGTGAGGTAGAGAATACCAACTGTAGCCAAACTTGCGGTAATTCCGACAATTAACAATTTACCCCAACTATCTTTTTTAGTTTCCGCTTTCGGAGTAATGGCTGTAACAGAGGGATTTTTAACTACCAGTGTGGTAGTTGGTCTGTTGGGAGGTGGGGAAATAACTTCATAAGTATCATTAGCTGTTTGGGATAAAACGACTTCTGGGACTGTGACTCTCATTCTGTCCCCAGATGGATATTCTTTCCTGACGCTTTGGGAAGGTAGTTTTCTGTTACCCTCCAATATTTCATCAATGTCTGTAAACAGATCATCTATCAAGCCTTCAGCATAAGTTTCTATCGTCCAGGGTTCACTGACGACTAAATCATCTGCTGCTTCCGAGATAACTAGATGGGTAGTGGCTTCAGATATCATAGGCTTTTGAGTTGTGGCTGAAACATGGGAAAACTAAGTCCCGACTGCCGGAAAAGCAAGTTTTTTTCAAGCAATGATTAATCACTCATTCCCAAGGAGGTGAGTTGATTAGTTAATGGTATTAAATTCTACCCTGATTGGCAAATAATTAATCATGCCATGTTACAAAAATATGTCAACAATCATACCAATTTTCCCAACTATACTATACCCATCTTGTGGAAGTTGGCAAGGCTACCTAAGCCGGAATCTCTTGTTGTGCTTTGGTTTTACGAATTTCTAAATAAATTAACAAAGCGTTAATATCAGCAGGGTTTACGCCGCCAATTCGGGCTGCTTGACCGATTGTTAGGGGTTTTACCTTGTTTAGCTTTTCCCTAGCTTCTTTTGATAGGGTGTCAATTGCGGTGTAGTCTAAGTCAGCCGATAGTTGTCGGTGTGCTTGTTTGGCAATTTGTTCAATTTGGTTTTGTTGTCTAGCTAGATAACCAGAGTATTTGATATCAATTTCTGCACCTTCCCTTTCGGCTTGGGTCAGGGTGGGGTTGCCGAGTCCATAGCGGTTTAAGTCCACATAATGGAAACCAGGACGACGTAGTAAGTCAGCTAGGGTGATTGATCCTTTGATGGCTTGTTGGGTATGATGAGCGATCGCTTTCCCCGCTTCGTCATTTTCTTTAACTCTGGTGGTGTGTAAGCGTTCCTTCTCTGCGGTGATCTGTTCTTGTTTACGGGTGAACAAATCCCACCGGCGATCGCATATCAAACCAATTTCCCGCCCTAATGGTGTCATCCGTTGGTCGGCGTTATCAGAACGTAGCAATAAACGATACTCTGATCTACTCGTAAGCATCCGGTAAGGTTCTCGTAAATCCTTGGTACACAGGTCATCAATCAAAGTACCGATGTAACTTTGCTCACGGGGGAACACAATCATTTCTTGACCCCGGACAAATCGGGCAGCATTCACCCCGGCAACTATTCCCTGTGCTGCTGCTTCTTCATAGCCTGTTGTACCGTTAATTTGTCCCGCACAGAATAACCCTTCGATTTTCTTGGTCATCAAAGTTGGGTAACATTGGGTGGCGGGTAAGTAATCATATTCCACTGCATAAGCCGGACGCAGCATCATACAGTTTTCCAAACCTGGCAGACTCCGCAACATTTGTAATTGCAGGTTTTCGGGTAAGCCGGTGGAAAAACCTTGAATATATAACTCTGGAATATCCCGTCCTTCGGGTTCAATAAAAATTTGGTGGCTGTCCTTATCGGCAAAGCGCACGATTTTATCTTCTATGCTGGGACAGTAGCGGGGGCCTTTGGCTTCTACCCAACCACCATAAACGGGGGAAAGATGTAAGTTTTCTCTAATTAAGCGGTGTGTTTCGGGGGTGGTGCGGGTCATGTGACAGGGTATTTGTTCTCTTTCTACCCACACCTGGGGGTCAAAACTAAACCAGCGCACCTCTGCATCACCGGGCTGGATTTGCATTTTACTGTAATCTACTGAGCGCCGATCTACCCGTGCGGGGGTACCGGTTTTGAGTCGGCTAGTTTCAAAGCCTAAGCGGTTGAGGGTTTCGGTTAAACCGACGGCGGCAAATTCTCCGGCGCGACCGGCGGCCATGGATTTGTTACCAACCCAAATTTTACCACCCAAAAATGTGCCTGTGGTGAGGATGACGGCTTTACATTGGAAGGCGACACCAAAATAGGTTTGTACGCCGATTACTTCATCATTTGCACCTAGAATCAAATCTGTAACCATGCCTTCTCGAATTGTCAAATTTTCTTGGTTTTCGACAATTCCTTTCATTAAGGCTGCATATTCCCGTTTATCCGTTTGCGCTCGTAATGCCCAGACTGCTGGACCGCGTGAGGAGTTGAGGATGCGTTTTTGGAGATAGGTGCGATCGCTCATTTTCCCAATTTCCCCACCCAAAGCATCAATTTCATGGGTCAACTGAGATTTAGCCGGGCCTCCTACTGCGGGGTTACAAGGTTGCCAAGCGATTTTATCTAAATTTAAAGTGAGGAGGAGAGTGCGGCAACCGAGGCGGGCAGTAGCTAAAGCTGCTTCGCAACCGGAGTGACCTGCACCAACAACAACTACCTCAAATGCGTCTAGGAATTCAACGGTATCGTGCATGGTCATAGTTACAGGGTGAGCAGGCTAAGAGTCATTTTCCGATTTTAGCTGATTTAATTAGTTTCTGGGGGGTGAGTTGGCAAAAAAGAGTGCAGAAAATTACTTTTTACTTAAAAAATACTGAAAATTTGGGTACTATTGAATAAGCGATCGCCTACTGGGAAGTTAGGCTACTGGAAAAGAGCGATCGCATTTCTGATGGCTAAAGAGCGATAATGAAGCTAATCTAGCCTAACATATTAAAATTCGATGCTTTATAAAACAAATCACAACGAATGTTAAAATTACAGTAACTTTAACAAAACAGCACCTAATTTTGGGTAACACTGATAAAGCTCAATAAGTTAAATATAGCTTTTATGTCTACTGAATTAGTTGCTGAAACCTTAATACCACTTTCTGTGAAAGAACGCAAAGAACTAATTTTAGATCATGCTTCATTAATTGATGTGAGTCACATCACGGATAAAGATTTGCATAAAGCATACAAATATGGAAAAATTATTTCATTAATAGCACCTGCTTATTTTCAATATCAAATTGAACAAGACAGGCAGAATGGATCTGTTTTAGAATTAGATAGACAATCTCAATTGATAGCTAGTAAAACTGAAAAATTTGCAGATGATTTTATCGAGTGGTTAAAAGTAGACTTTGAAAAAAAAGGTGAAATACTAGAAGATCATCCTAACCCACGCAATCTTTTTGAACTATGTGGGGCAAAATTATTGGTAACTAGTAATTCAGTTACAAGAAGCCTTAGCACAAAAATGGGAAATCTCTGGGAAGCAATAGCTAACATTAGTCCCTATATTATTATACCAGTAGTTGAATTTGATATTCAAATTAAAGGTATAGATATTATTCTATTAGCAGAAGAAAACATTAAATTTGCACAATTAAAAACCTTAAAAGGAACGTTGACAGGTTCACAAGTGAATAGAGCTAAAAAGGAATTAGAAATTCATGATTCTTCTTTGTTTATAGCTGCATTTAATTTAGGAGATTGGACATTTAAAGATAATAAAATACCCCGTTTAGCAGGTAAAGAATTTTGGAATTTAATTCACATCGAATATAATCTAGTCGAGTATCATGTAAGAAATATGTTACAAAAAATTGATGCAGCTTTTACTAAGTTAGCTGCTAAATAAATACCTATATAAGTGTAATTTTATATAGCAAACAATGAAAGTTGTTCAGCTATTTCTTGACCTTTTGGCTTTTTCCCTTGAATTAAATTAAAAAGATAGTCACCGATTTCTTTCGCTAATAATACCGGAACAGCATTCCCAATTTGTTTATATTTAGAACTAACTGAACCATGAAAAATCCAATCATCGGGAAAAGTTTGGATTCTTGCAGATTCACGTACACTTAAAGAACGCAATTCTACAGGATGACACATATCTGTAGCTTTTTGGTGGGGACTTGTGGTAATTGTAGGTGATGGTTTATCCCAAGATAATCTTCTGTAAAAACCAACTTTTCCACCTCCTGAATTATAAGCACCTCCCATAGCTTCTGGTTTCAATTCTTCTGGTAAATGTCTCCAATTTTGTCCAGCTTTTAATAGTCTTAAATATTTGAGACGACTTTCTGAATAAGCTATAAATTCCGGTTCTGAATCAATTAAATCTGTTAAAGCATATCCTAAAGTTCGCCATTTAGGAAGATTTTTTCCATCTTTACTATATTTAATTAGTGGAAATGTCACAGATTCACTATCTCTAGAACCAAGAAATATCACCCGTTCTCGATTTTGAGGAACACCATAATCTGCTGCTTCTAAAAGATTATAAACTACACTATAACCTATTTCTTGCATTTCTGTTAATACCACTTTCAAAGCCGCACCAGCCATTTCATCAGCTGCTAAAGGTAGGTAATTTTTACCTCTTTGATTAATTGGACGATGACGCAAAGGTGCAGAAAGTAAACCTTTGACATTTTCCATTAAGAAAAAACGTGGTTGTACTTCTTTAACAATGCGAATAAAGTCCATAAATAAACTTCCGCGAGGGTCCATTACTGAACCTCTTTTTCCTGCGGTACTAAATGGTTGACAAGGTGGACCACCCGTTATTAAATCAACTTCACCAGGTTGTAAAGCACGACCTAAATTTAAAACTCTTCCCCCTTCTTCCAGCAATGTTTGGGAACTGACATTTTCTATTTCTCTGGGAATAGCACTTTCTTGAAGATAAGGACGATTTAAGGCTATGGTTTTTGTAGCATCACGGTCTTTTTCAACTACACTAACTGTATGAAATCCTGCTTGTTCTAATCCTAAATCTAAACCGAAAGCACCTGTAAATAAGGAAATAGAAATTACTTGATTATTTATCATTCTTACATCTCAGATTAAGTTATTTTTTATTAACTACTCTTTTGATATTATACTATTTATTTTGAATATTAGACTACTTTAATTAATATTTTTGTATCGCTAATTCTTGCAGTTTTTCCCATCCCAAACGTTTAGCACCAGAAAGTGAGATAGTTTTACCATTACGCAACATTACGTATTCAAAACCTCTTTCATCAGAATTGATATCAGCAATCAGTTGATTTCTCAAATCAAATCCCCAAACTTTTCTTGCTTCTTCCCAAAATACATGACAAGGGCTTTGAAAGTTGGGATTTTCTAAATATGAATCTTGCCAATAAGGAGGACTCCAACGTTCTTTCATTGCTTGAATTATACAAGGATTAGGGTAAAATGGTTTTGAGTTTTTTTCTAACCAATACCAATAAACTATAGTCGCACGGATCGCATTTTCAAAACCGTCAAAACAATTAAGTAAAGCTTCTTGAACATCCTCTTGAGAAAAGTCCACACCTATATAAGCTAGAGCATATTTATACTTACTAAAAATTCCTTCTTTCGCTTCTAACTCTTCAGGATCAAATAAATCAGCTTGATCAAATGACTTTAAGCAAAGCATAGAAACAATTACTAAGACAGATAAATTAGGGTTTGTGGATATCTTATCACTATCAGCTAAAGGGTTAGCTAAGAGAAATGAGCGATCGCCGAAGGTGGACGTTTCGCCATCGCCTACGGTGGGCGTTTCGCCATTGCTTGTAATGTAGCTTGATGGGGGGTGGTGCGACTACTTCTCTATAGTGTACACTTAAGCTAAAGTCACATCATTAGCCAAATTGGATAATAATAAAAACTATGTTGCAAGCAATTGAAGGAATTTACAGAGATGGTAAAGTAGAACGGAAAGAATTACCATCTGATATCTCAGAGAGTCTTGTGATTGTCACTTTTTTAGAATCGAATAAAACTCAACAAAAAACACAAATAATGCAGTTTGGGATATTCTTTGGAAATAAACAGTCAACACTAGAGGATTTTGAAATTAATGGTTAAAAGTTATCAATTAAACAGACATTAAACGCCGTTTGGGTTTGGGAATTTCCCTTCCTAATTCTTGTGCGGTTTCTATCCATTCCTGCATAATAATTTCTACATTTTCTAGTGCTTCTTGATAAGTTTTTCCATCAGATGCACACCCTGGTAAATCTGGGACTTCAGCTATAAATGCTTGGTCTTCTTCACTCCAATAAAGGATAATTTCATAGTGTAGAGTCATCTTTATCTCCTAGCTGATATTTAAGTATAACTTCACGGACTTGTTTAACTTGATATGGTTTAGCTTTTCCTTGTTTGGGTTGGAGATTCAAGATTTCCTCAACTCCTTCTTTTGTAAAAATGTAGTGACTACTGAGTATTCTTTGATCGAATCCTAGCCAGATTAAAAGTTGACATAACTGCTCAAATAATATACTTGCATCTGAAGTACCTGATAATATTTTAGCCAGAATTTTATCTTTTTGGCTCATTTTTAGGTTAAACTCACTGAAATATGGATATTTTTAGCTTGATGTGCCTATATTCAGTGTATTTTTCATTATTAACTAAAATATTATACATAATTGTGTTGAATGAGAGCGATCGCCTGTGGGGAGTATTGAGCGATCGCTTATGGGGGGAGATTGTGCGATCGCTTTCTTTTAGTACACATCATTATGAGAGCCTATGTTTAACAGAACTATTACTTCTTCACCAGTTTCATCATCTTTTTCAATAGAGAAAATAATCCGACAGTCATATCCACAGGAACAAGCACGCAAACCATCAAACTCACCTTTTAGCTGATGTGTGGCCAGATTAGAAGCAAATAAATCTATTTCCATTTGCTGTAATGTTTCCTCAATTCGTGCTTGTAAGTTCTGATCGTGTTTGATGAATTTTCGCAAAGATCGCTTGAAGCGAGAAGTGAGAACAAGTTTTCTCATGATGTTTCAGGAGTGTTTAAATAAGTTCTTAATTCAGCGATCGCTTCAGTTGCGGTTTGAGGTTTAAGATTACCAGTTCTAAATTCAGCTAGTGCTTCCTGTGATGAACTTGCTAATTCTTCTCGTCGCATATCAGCAATTCGACGTTGCAAGATATTAATTAGTAGCTCTTGTTGTTCGAGTGGTAGCTCAGTCACTAGATTGAGAACTTCTTCAAATTTATTGATTTGTTGCATAAATGCTCTCAACTAATTTACTTTATTTATTTTAGTATTTCTCTTGTAGCTTTGGTAATGGGGAAATATCGCACTCCCTCCACATCTCCAAACGCGATCGCCTACGGTGGGCGTTTCGCCATCGCTTGTGGGGGGAGATTGTGCGATCGCATTCCCTACACTCCCAAACAGCGATATCTCCCCTTGACAAAATATTTTCATAAAATTAACATAAAATTATCAAATAATTTATTGGCAATATTATGATGTTTAGCCTAAGTGATATTTACCCCTTATCAGAATTTCAGCGAGGAGCAAAGATGTTTCTCGATAAGTTAAAAGAAACTAAATCTCCTATTGTGCTGACTGTGAATGGTAAAGCTGCTGCTGTGGTTCAAGATGCAGAAAGTTATCAAAAACTGATAGATAGACTAGAATTACTGGAATCTATTGCTAAGATACGTCAAAGTATAAATGAGTTTGAACAAGGCGAAGGTGTGCCATTAAATCAAGCTTATGCAGAATTTAAAGAAAATTATGGCATACCGGATTGAGATTTCGCCTAGTGCTATTGCTGATATTGAGAGTATTTTTCTGTGGATAAAAGAGGATTCCCAGGAGAGAGCTTTTCGCTGGGTGCGGGGATGCTATGAAATTATGCTGACGCTGGAAAATTTTCCACAACGTTGTTCTTTAGCGATAGAAAGTAAGTATATGGGAATTGAAGTTCGACAACTTCTTTACCAAAAACAATTTTTGATTTTATTTACGGTTGAAAACCTGGAGGAAGAGGAAGGAGTTGTATATATTCATCGTGTTCGTCATGGTTCTCAGCAGAGATTAGAAAATAGACAGGATTTATTCGGGGACAATGTGTAAGATTGGAGACTAAATAGCGATCGCCTGTGGGGAGTATTGAGCGATCGCACTTCTCACACCTCAAAACAGCGATACCTATGCCTTCGGTCCCGTGAGGGATACGGTAAGCTTCTCTGTGAGACACTACGCGAACGCTAACGCTTAAATTCATCACCAGAATAAAAAATGATAAAATACTAATAAAATTTTATTCATATTAGACACTTATGAATGTGAGTTTTCCAATACCAAAAGAACTAGAATCTTATCTTGAGGTTCAACTTCAATCTGGCAATTATGCTAATGTAGCGGACTATTTTTTGATGTTGTTGCAGCAAGATAAACAGCGTAAGGATGCTCAAGCAAAATTAGCTAGTTTGTTGCAAGAAGGTTTGGACTCAGAAGCAGAACCGGTAACTCCTGAATATTGGCAGGATTTGCGCCGATCAATCTTTGGTACGGCGCATTAGTCAGTATGGCTTTTCAGGTAATTGTTCGCGATCGTGCTACTCAAGATATCAGACAACAAGCAAATTATATTTTGGTGAATGGCAATCGGGAATCAGGGGAGAAGTTTTTGGAGTTTGTTGAGTATGCTTTTGCTCAATTGGCGATAACTCCCAATATCGGTAAGGTTGTGTCGTCTTTGTCTGATATGGGAACAATTCGTCAGTGGCGGATTAAGAATTTTCAGGACTATTTGATTTTTTATCAAGTTCAAGAGGAGCGGGTGGAGGTTCTACGGGTTTTGCATGGGGCGAGAGATTTAGAGGATCTCTTGCCATTCTTAGATGAGGAAGTGTAATTTTTTGATCGCACTTCTCCACATCCCCAAAACGCGATCGCCTTTCGGGGGTTGTTTTACCATCGCTTGTAATGTAGCTTGACGGGGAGAGGGTGCGATCGCCTACTTGGAATATAGCTTAATGGGGAAATTGATTTATAGCACTTTGACTTGAGTATACTAGTCAAGCGTGGGTGATTCAGCCTTAAAAGTTTGTTCCCAATAACTACGCCAGTTATCTGAAAGCTCATATAGTTTCTTCCGGGGTGCAATTTGGTGTGTGTTCAACCATGATTGAGATTGCAAAGCACTACCACGCAAAGCTTTAGATATATTAGTGGGTTCTACCTTATTCATGTCGTCTACAAGATACTGGTTGATTATCTTTGCGATTTCTGACCCAGTAACTTGTTTTTTTCCTCTTGCTCTAAGTTCTACCAATGCCCAAAAAATTTTTGGTGCTAAACTTCGTGATACTGTATGAATATCCGCCAATTCATCTGGAACTTGTATATTATTTGTTTCTTGGAGCAACTCAGATGTTTCAACATTTTCAAACAATGAGAGTTGAACTACTTCTATTCTTTGTGCATCTCTAGGAGTAATTTCGCTAATAACTTCAGGTAATCTATTTGGGACAGCAACACCAGCAACATTTAACAGTTTAGCTATCATATCTTTGAGCTTTTCTTCTGTTGTAGAAACTTCAGGAAAATGCATTAAGACATCACCAATAGGCTTTTCTTCTTCAAAAGATTCAACTAAATAACGTGCTATAATACTACTTGCTTCAGTTTCAGATAACAGATCCACACCAGTTTTGTTCAGTGATTCTTCTGAAAGGATTGTCATTACATCTCGAACTGCATCAACAAATTTCTCAAAGGCTTTGCCTTTATGAAAAGGTAGCTCACGCCCTATCATAGAAAGATAAATATTATCAAAGTAAACCTGCTTGAGCATAACTACAGTAAGTGGAGAAGCGCGAAAAGAGTGAGATTCTTGCAATTCATAATTTTTAGTAAAATCAGCTTCTGACGGTATTTCCATACATTCTAAAAGCCGCTCACGCACCATATCCCTAATTGCTATTCGCGTCCATCTCTCATGGTAAGCATACATTCGAGTGAAATTTAAAATTTCTTTTAAACTTGCTCCACGTCTGGATTCTGAGCTATGTCTTGCATACAGTAATCTAAGAAGTAATCTAAGCTTCAGGAAATAACAGGGATAACTTGGAATTACTGGATAGTATAAATTTGGTAAAACAGATTTACCTCCATTGATACTATTAGCTGAAAGTAAAGCTGAAATTATATAAGGTATAAACCATACTTCTGGCTCACTACCTAGTGTTAAATGAATATCACGCAAAATATCAAGAAAATAGCGAACATTATGCCATGCAACAGCTGAAAGTAAATTAAGAGCTTGATTAGCAGTGCTAGAGGTTAGAAAAGTTGATTTAATTATTTGTGTATATTTCAAGTAGGACTTATAAAATTCTTGCCAGTCAGGTTTATTGCGCCAATGAGCTAAACGATGATCTTTCTTACTTGCTTCTGTAGGTGTTTCTAATTTTTCCACATATTCGATACGTTTAGAAAGTATTTGTACTAAATCTGGCGTTTGAAGATGATAGACAATATCATCTGAACGCACATCCAGAAATCCAAACTCTCGACCCCTCCAGTAAGTTCCCTCACGCATTGTAATAATCACTGTTGAGCCAGTTTGACTAGCAAGCTTGTGAGCAAAGGTATAGACTATTCTTTGATATCTATCTGATGTTCGATCAATATTATCTAGGAAAACTACAACACCTTTTTTATTTTGACTTGCATAATATCTCCAACTTTTCTCTAAAAATTCATTGGGTGATTCAGAGAGTTTCTCTAATAATTCGGCTTCTTTCCGCGCTAAAAGTTGTGTATCTTGCTCAAAAACCTTTGAATATGAACCTTTTCTTAGATTTTGTAACTCTCTACCAAAAATTTTACGAAGAGTTTCATATTCGTAAGCTTCTGGACGCAATTTTTTCCATTTATTATTAATTTCTTGCCAAAGATATTCATTGATGTTCTCTGGAGTTTCATCAAATTCGTTAATTAAGTCAATAATTAAATAATTAAATTTTTTCCTATTTTTTTGATGTGCTTCAATCAAAACCTTATTAATAAAGGTAGACTTTCCACACCCCACAGAACCTGTAATTAGGACTACTCTTCCTTTTCTATCGCCCGATTCATTAGGCAAAAAATCTGGATCATCATAATCTGGAGAAATATCGGTCGCCTGTGGAATATAAATTGGAGATGTGTCTTGAAGGGTGCGTTTTAATTCTCCTTGATACTGGTCTAACTTAGGATTTGTCACAAAGCATTGTTTAAGCATCATTCTTCGACCTGGATCAACAATCTCCCCAAAAAAGTGATCGTAAAATTCTCGTATATATTTCTCGATATCATTAGAACGTGACCAATTGATTTCAGGAAGTTTAGAGCTAGGAACAACACAAAACTCTGAAGGAAGAGAATTAAGCTCAGAGAAATGCTCTTCTAGTGAATTGTTAACTACACAAGGTTTGGCAAGGAGATCCCAAAACAAATCGAAGTGTGATATGTTCGATAATAAATTACCAAAATATATACATTGTAAATCATTAATATTTTTATTTCGATTTGGGATTGCTTGCATAAGTATCCATTCTGCACCATTGGTAATTACAGAATATGGCACTCCAGTTTCTTTCGCATAAGTTTCTGCTTGGTTAATAACTTCAGCAACCGAAGGACCGAAAGAAGAACGGATATAACTAAGTTGATAAGTCGTTTTTTTTAGCCCTGTTTGTGGACGTATGAAGGTTTGCCCAATACGTTTTGCTTCTACGATAAATCTTGGAATACTATCTGCTGTTATTAAATAATCTGTGAATCCAACGTGCTTTACCGGATATTCTGGATTAAATTCTTCTTTGCTCCATCCCAGAGATTCAAGTATCTTATCAATGATTAAAAGACGAGTTTTAGCCTCGTTGTCTCCAAAAAGATTAGCACCCTTATCACCATATTCTCTTCGCAGATTAGCCAGAACTGCTGATGCTGATTCACGACTTGGGGTATTATCTTGCAAAGTTTGATTGTTGGTTTTCATGTGTTTGGAATTTTTTATCTAGTTTAGACATTTACACTTAATAAACTCTAACTAAAAGCTAAAGATATGTATTTTATACAAAGATATAGCAGTCCTAAATGATATGTGAGAATTGAAAACGGCGATATAGCAGTCCTAAATGATATGTGAGAATTGAAAACGGCTGGAATGCTTGTAAATAAAGGGTTTTGGATATCTGTATTTTCTCACAAATGGTTTAGGATAGCTATAGCTTACAGAGTTGGATCATCACGAATGACTAATGATCTCAAATTATTGCTATATAAAATATGTATTAGATTTATCATTGAACAATAAGTTGCTTAAATATATAAGGTACAGTATCAACGCGAGTCCTAGCATATTATTTATGTATCACTCTATTTTATCAATTAAACCCACATTTCAACATCTTGATAAAAATATAACAGAATATCCCAATTTTCCTCGCTGGTTTCCCTGTTAGCGCGTTCGTTGGGTTCTAGTACGGTTGATACCACTTTGCGGAAGGGATGCGGGTTAAGATTTATTAAACCACGCTTGAAAATTACTGATAAGTCGCTAACTAACAGCATATTCTGTAAACTGTCTCATAAAAGGAGACTGAAAACCTAAAACTATGTCTTCTTTGGGAACTCCCGCAGCTACTAAATTAGCAGCAATATCATCCTCTGTACTATTCCACTGAAGCCAAATTTTCTCACCTTTAATGTCAATATGAATGATACAACTATGCACCCAGTTTTGACCTTCCCAACCGATATGAACTATTTGATAATGGTCGCGTTCTTGATCAAAAATTTTTTCAACTTCTATATTTCCGTAAGCTGGTTTTTGCTCACTGTATTCTTGTAATATTTCTTGTACAAGCTGGCGATATCGAGTTAGTTTATCCATTGAAAAATCACCTCTTGTTCTAAACCAGAAATTACCAAATCATCCCCAAATTTAACACAAAACTATTCAAAACATCTTCCCCCGAAACTGTAGCAGGAGATTCTAAAACCTCAACTTTTTGTCCTGGTCTATAAATTTCTACCTGTCGAGATTTACGATTAATTAAAAAACCTAAACGTACACCATTATCTATATATTCCCTCATCTTTTCCTGTGTAGTTTTCAAACTATCACTTGGTGAAAGTAACTCAATTACAAAATCAGGAGAAATGGGAGGAAACTTTTCTTTTTGTTCATCAGTTAAAGTATTCCATTTTTCTAATTTTATCCAAGCTGCATCAGGAGAACGATCTGCACCATTAGGTAATTTAAAACAATTGGAAGAATCAAAAGCTATACCACTACCATCAGCATCAGTCCAATTAAATAATTGTTGGGTTATTTTGCCATTACGATTTCCCGTTTCTCCCCCCGTAGGTGGCATGATTATTAATTCTCCTTTTGCAGTACGTTCAAATCTCAAGTCGCGGTTTGCTTGACATAGCTTAAAAAACTGCTCATCAGTCATTTCTATTACTGATTCTAAATTGACAGTTAAAGCATTCATCGTCATGTCCCCAATTAAATATTAAGGCAGGCATCATGCCTGCCCTACAGATTATTCTATCCCTTCGATGCGGTTTTCAACTTCTTGGTAGAGGTCGCGCAGGAGGTCTAGGTTTTCCTCGCTGGTTTCCCAGTAACCGCGTCCGTTGACTTCCAGGAGGGTTGTTACCATTTTGCGGAAAGAATGAGGGTTAAGATTCATGAGGCGATCGCGCATTGCTTCGTCTTTAATAAATGTCTCGTTGGCATCCTCATAAATCCAGTTATCCACAGCGCCAGCAGTCGCACTCCAACCCATTGTATTTACCAAGCGTTTGGAGAGTTCCCGCACACCTTCGTAACCGTGAGATAGCATCCCTTCGTACCATTTGGGGTTTAATAATTTGGTACGGGCATCTAAACGCACTGTTTCCGATAATGTCCGTACTTGGGCGTTAGCGGTGGTAGTATCTGCGATGTAGGATGCTGGTTTTTTCCCATCTCCCCGTAAATTTGATACTAATTTGGTGGGGTCGGAGTCGAAGTAGTGGGAAACGTCGGTTAAGCTGATTTCCGAAGAATCCAAGTTTTGGAAGGTTGCATCAGCAGTTTTCAAGGTGCTTTCAAAAATCTGCCGTGATTGTTCCATCATACCGGGACTATCTGCACTGAAGGCGAAAGATTTCCGGGTGAGGTACATTTCTTGTAATTCTGCTTCGCTGTCCCAAGTGCTGTTCTCAACTGCTAAGTTGATGTTGGAAGAATAAGAACCGGAAGCGTTGGAGAATACGCGGGTTGCTGCTTGACGTAAGTTAATACCTAAGTCTTCAGCTTGTTTTAAGGCGTGTTTGCGAACAAAGTTCATTTCCAAAGGTTCATCTGCTTCTGCGGCCATTTTCACACCTTGGTCTAGCAGGTTCATTTGGTTGATGAACAGGTCGCGGAATACTCCAGAACAGTTGATTACTACATCTATTCTGGGTCTGCCTAATTCCTCTAAAGGTATTAATTCTAACTTATTGACTCGACCTAAAGCATCGGGAACTGGTCTAACACCAACCATCCACATAATTTGCGCCAGTGATTCCCCGTAGGTTTTGATGTTATCTGTTCCCCAGAGTACACAGGCGATGGTTTCCGGCCATTGACCATTATTTTCGGCTTTGTTCCGTGCCAACAGTCTATCTACAACGATTTTAGCTGATTGCACAGCCGCAGCAGTGGGAATAGATTGGGGGTCTAAAGCATGGATATTCTTACCTGTGGGTAATACATCCGGGTTGCGGATGGGGTCGCCACCGGGGCCGGGGAGGACATATTCACCTTCCAAACCTTTGAGTAATGCACCGAGTTCGTTATCTGCACAAACTTGTTGTAAACAGAACTCTAAATACTCAAACAGGGGTTTTAATGCAGAGGTGTCAACTTTGGGATAACCTGCTTTGTGCAATGCTTCTACCCAAGGTTCTTTTTTACCCATGTTAAAGAAGTTCAACCGGGAAACTAAAGAAACTCGACCTTCTGCATCGGTTTGTGCTTGGACTAAAGCGCCCACAGCCGCACGGGTAGCTAAGGTGATATCTTGTAATAGTTGCACATCTTCCAATACCCCTAAGTCGCTGTTTTTGTAAACGTCGTCAATGTTGCGTCCCAAGCTATTGGCGATAATCCGGGGTAAACTGAGAATTTCTTCTTCTTGACGATCTAAGCTGGCAATATTTACCAGAGTTGCGATCGCTTCTTCAGCACTTGGAGGTTTACCAATGACGTGCAACCCGCAAGGTAATAACCTTGATTCAATTTCCATTAACTTGCGGTAAACGCTTCCGACAATGTTATCCCGTTCTTCCGGGGTCATGTCTTTTGCGTCGGTTTCCGGTAAGTTAATATCTTTGTCTAGGTTCACCATCCGGCATTTATCCATGATGGTGTTAACAATGGGAATACCCCGACCGCTATCTTTTAAGGTTTGGTAGGAAGCTATTAACTCGCTGAGTTCCTTCAAGCCTTTGTACAAACCGGCGTTTTCTGCGGGTGGTGTGAGATAGGAAATGGTTTCGGCGTAACTGCGACGTTTGGCAATGGTGGCTTCGCTGGGGTTATTGGCAGCGTAGTAGTATAGGTTAGGAATTGTACCAATTAAGCTATCAGGGTAACATTCTCCTGACATCCCCATTTGCTTACCCGGCATAAATTCTAAAGATCCGTGTGTGCCAAAGTGTAACACGGCATCAGCACCCCAAACCCGTTCTAAATAGGTGTAGTAAGCGGCAAAACCGTGGTGAGGACTGGCGGAACGGGAGAATAATAACCGCATGGGGTCGCCTTCATAACCAAAGGTAGGCTGTACACCAATGAAGACGTTACCAAATTGTTTTCCGTAGATTAACAGGTTTTGTCCGTCGCTGTTCAGGTTTCCGGGTGGTGGGCCCCAGTTTTCTTCTAAACGTTGGGAGTAGGGGGTCAGTTCTTCATATTCTGGAACTGACATTTTGTAAGCGATGTTGAGTTCTGGACTTGCATACTGGGCTTGTGCGTCATGGATGACTTGTTCCATCAACTCTTTCGCGTTTTCTGGTAAGTCGCGCACGTCGTAGCCGTTGTTTCTCAAGGCTTTCATTACTTCGTAGATCGAACCGAATACATCTAAGTAAGCGGCTGTTCCTACGTTCCCTTTATCGGGTGGGAAGCTGAAAACAGTGATGGCGACTTTTTTGATTAATTTGGGTTTGCGGCGTAGGGTAGCCCATTTTAAGGCACGTTGGGCAACAGATTCGATCCGGTCTTGGAGTGCGATCGCTTTCCCGGTTGCCCCATCTCTACCAGATAATATAATCGGCTCAATCGCTCCGTCAAGTTCAGGAATAGCAATTTGTAAGGCTACTTGAATCGGGTGTAAACCTAAATCACTATCTAGCCATTCTTCGGTAGTTTGGAATACCAAAGGTAAGGCGACCATATACGGACGGTTCAGGCGTTTTAATGACTCAATCGCTTTTGGGTGGTCTTGTCTAGCAGGTCCACCAACTAAAGCAAATCCGGTTAAAGATACTACCGCATCTACTAAGGGTAATCTGGTGGTTGGTTCATAAAAATAAGCATCCACTGGTTTGGAAAAGTCTAACCCACCTGCAAAAACAGGTAAAACTTTTGCCCCTAATGCTTCCAACTCCTGCACCATAGCCACATAATGGGCATCATCCCCGGTAACTAGGTGAGTACGTTGTAAAACCAAACCCACACAAGGCGCTAAGGGGTCTTTCAAGTCTCTGGAAATATCCCGACGAGCAGCATACCAGTTGAGATACTCCCTCACATCCTCGAACATGGTGGTAGCGAGAGGATGCCAAATTCCCATATCTGGATAAACTATCGGTTCTTGATATTCAACAGATGGGAAGTTCTGTTTATCTACACCTTTTAATACATATTTATCAGCCAGCATTAACAAGAAGTTTTCCAGGTTGTCTGGTGAACCTCCTAGCCAATACTGAAAACTGAGCATGAAGTTTCTGGCATCTTGGGCTTTTTCCATTGGGAGGAATTTTAGCACCTGGGGTAGAGTCCGCAACAGCTTCAACATCCCATCTTGGAAACTAGCGCCAGATTTCTCCTTCCGCTTCTTCATGAATTGAGCGATCGCACTCTTAGATTGCCCTAACTGCGCCAAGGAAAAACTTCCCATCTTATTCAGGCGCATTACTTCCGGCATCGAGGGGAACACCACCGCCACATCTAAATTATCACGGTGCGGCTCAACAGCTGCAACTACTTTCTGTGCTAGGTCTTCAATAAAAATTAGTGAGGCTATAAATATATTAGCTTCCGCTATATCCTGCTTGAATTCCTCATAGTTCTCAGGACCGCGCAACTCCTCAATTAAATAGCCACTGATCTCAATCGCCAGGTTAGGATGATTAGCGTTAATCTCCCTGACAGCCTGGGACAACGAACTTTGATATTGGGACTCAAGCACGACATAGACCACCTTGATTAAATTACGTCCGCGTAAATCATCAGGCGCAATATGTCTAATGGTGGACTTGACGTGTGTAAACATTCAAATATACTCCTTTCAGGCGTGTTCTATACTCTGGGTTCAGGACGGCTAGTGTTACCGTTTGTAAATTTATTGATGAGGTCTTATGAGTTTTTTTTATCAGAAAACTCCCTCTAAATGAGCATTTTGCCCCCTTTATGACACAAAAAGATATAAACAAAGAAATCTTTATTAACAAATATTGACAGTCAAGGGTAGTAAAAGCTCATTTTTTGTAACTATATCTTAACAATTCTCATTTTTACAACTTTCATCCTAGTTTTCTGAGATTGGAAATCATACTAATGCCAATCAATAACCAATAACTGACATGACACAACCATTTGATATACTCATTCTTTCCAATAGACAGAGTGAGGTTACTAACTATATGCTTCTGTTACAAAGCCTTAAGGCAACAATTAAGCAATGACCCTGATTTATTGCTGATTTATATGATACTATCACCTTGTTTAAACGCTAAAGAAAGATAAATAAACCTTCCTGTACAGCATAAGCTATAATTTATAAATTTATTAATACAAAATCTTATAATTAAACAGATTATAACATTTATAAAAAAGATAAAACTATGAATAAAGCATCTCTCAGGTAAGGTGGGCATTTTGGGTAAAATCCTCAATAGAAGCGGAAAATTGTAGGAAATGCCCACCTACGTATTTTTCAAAAATCAAATCGGAATCCTATAGATTTATTTTATTAGGAATGAGTGTTTATTATCGGGTTTTAGTTGTTTGTCATTGTTATCGGGAAAATGATACAACAATTAGAATTATTTCCGCCAGAAAAGCAAATAAATTAGAACAAAAACAATATCAGGAGTTCTTAACATGAGAGAACATTATGATTTTTCCCAATCTGTCAAAAATCCCTATTCTAAACAGTTAAAAAAACAAGTGACAATTGATTTAGAACAGGATATAATTCAATACTTTGAGGAAATTGCTCAAGAAACAGGTATTTCTTATTTGAGTTTAATTAATCTTTATCTGCGTGAATGTATGGAAAATAAACGCAAGTTATCGTTAATAGAAAGTAACAATTAAACCCGTATTTCCAGAACTGGATAATTACAAAAACACCATCTTTTGTCAAAACACTTGGAAAATGCGGGGTCTTAAGGAGATTTTCAGAGTAATTTCTATTTACATAAGTGTTTGGTTATTTGATTATATAGGATTCCTGTTTGATTTTTGAAAAAATACATAGGTGGGCATTTTTTAAGATTTCCCGCTTATATTCACAATTTTCGCCAAAATGCCCACCCTACACATACTATTACTGCGTTCACCCCTCAATCAATGCTTATATATTAATCCCAAGGACTAAAAACATTAACAGACGAAAAAGCAAAATCACTAATATTACGAGTAACAATGATCAGATTATTTTCAGATGCAGTTGCAGCGATTAAACTATCCATAATTGGTGGTTTTTTACCTTCCGCTTCAGATTGACCACAAATTTTTGCCCAAGCATCAAGAATATTCTCATTTAAAGGTAAAATTCGATTAGTAAATCTTTGTTCAAGCGTTTGTAGCCATTTCTGCAATTTTTGATAGCGACTTGGTTGAGATTTTTCTATTCTCACAATTCCTTTTTTAATTTCAGCGATAGTGATAATGCTAATAAACAAACTACTTTACTTCTTGTGCATCTATCTATTTAATAACTTGTTGACATGGTTTTTTTGACATACTCAGAAATAACACAAGTATCTAATAAATAAGTCATAATGTAATATCTCTACCTGTATCTTCATCTCGTTCAAATAATGTTTCAGTTTCTTCTAATTCAGGTAAAAGCAGAAATTCTGATAACTTTACCTCAGATTTATCTGATTGAGAAACCTTAAGTTTCTCTAACTCATATAACCAACGTTGAAGAATAGTATTTTGTTCTTCTATTGGTAAAGTTTCAACTGTTTCTATAACTTTTTGGAGTAATTCTGTATTCATAATTTCATGGAGGGAATAAAGGTATTTATCCATTATATCTTAAAATCTGGTTCAAATGCTCCTTTGATTTTAAAAGAATAATCCATTACGTTTATAAAATATGAGATTGTATCATAAAAATTATATTTTGTGGAAAATTGGGGATGTTTTTGTTTATTATTCAGATAATTACAACATTCACCACCAACAAATAAGCGATAAACTACATCCTGTACATCCTTAAATCCTGGATATCCTGATCCAGAAAATTATAACATTCACCACCAACAAACAACCAATAAATTACATCCTGTACATCCTCAAATCCTGGATATCCTGATTCAGACAAAATAATTCTGACTTTTGAATAGAGATATTTTTCAATCTTACAGCAGGGAACAGGGAACAGGGAACAGGGAACAGGGTTGAAAGTCTCTTTGTATAAGAGTTTGTTCCAAAAATTTGTACCTCCTTTACCTGAAACGGGCTGTATTATTCATCTAAAACAAAAGAAACAAAAGCAGTTCCTTCTGGTAAATTTTGACTAATAAACTTTTTAGCTATAGACAAACTTTCTTGATAATCATCAATTTCACTTAAATCTAATGAACCGGGATCTTCAGCAATTTGACTATCAACATAACACCATAAATTTACACCTAATATTAAAATTCCCCTTTCTGCAATTTCTTTAATAAACTCAAGTGCATCAGTAGGAGATAATAGTAATTCTCCAGCTTTAATAATTCCCGTTTCTTGATATTTTTCAATTAACCTCATCTTTTTTACTCCTGTTTTTATGAATAAGGTTTAGTATTGTTTTTCTATCCAGTTAGGATCATTAATATCACTGATTTGAACTACATCACCTGTAATATCATTACAGACGATATATGCACCATCACCTCGGTAATATATAGTAGCAGGATCATCTTTCCTTGTCCCATCTATATTATATCGTCTATCTCTTGTTGGTTCAATCTTGGCAGGATTTAAGTAAACTGATTCAAGCATTTCTTCTGTCCAACCTCTTTTACTCATTTGTTTTTTGATTTTTGCACCAATATTTAATTTTTTCATTATTTAATTTTTTCATTATTTAATTTTTTCATTATTTAATTTTTTCATTATTTAATTTTT
>DATGXB010000024.1:0-29912 GCA_035299225.1 Nostocaceae cyanobacterium
GGGCAGAGGGGCAGGGGGGCAGGGGGGAAAATAGTCAACGGTAATTTTTGCGTCAGAACATAACTTTTGTACCCTAAAACTTGACATTTTGACCTATAAACATGAAAGTTGAAGCTCATAACACGAAACTCGGAAAAATGCTGATTGATTATAGATTTATGTAGGGACATGGTATTGCTCATCAGTGTCAACTTAACGTAAAACCGATAACCCGACTGGGAATAAATTACCAGTCTCATAGCCGAAGTCATCTTTAGATGACTAAAAAATAGTTAAAAATATCTAGTTTACTTTAGTAAACTTTAGCTATTAGCCCGAAATTTATTTCAGGGCGGGTGTGAAAGCCAACAAATAAGCCATCTGTAGCTTAAGTTGACACCAATGGGCATTGCCGTGTCCTTATCAATGTATTTACGTTATAACGAAGCAGCAAACCAACGACGAATTAATTCCACCTGGAAGCGATAACCATCATCTAGCTTTTCTATTAACTCCCGTTGCAGTAATAACCGCAAACTATGATCAGCATCAGGAAAGCGTTGGAATATAGCCTCACTACTAACTACAACCCCTTCACCATAAGCAGCAATAAAACCTAAAATATCTCTACCCAAATCATCAACTTGATTATTTTGAATATCAGCAAAGAAAAAGCTACCAACTTTCAAAGCTTCCATAACTCCAGCTTCCACATCTTCCAATCTGGCTAAACGCCGAATAGCGGGGTCTTGCTCATTTTTCAACGTAATAATTTCCCCACAAAGTAACTGCACTAAAAACGGATGACAACGGGTAAATTCTAAAACCCTTGTCACCGCTTCCAGTTCATAACGCAGAGTGAAATCTTGCACAGGTGACTCAATTAATTGTCGCGCTTCCTGTTCTTTTAAATAAGAAATATGTACAACTTGTACATTAATTAAATAACTAGCCCAACGCTGATATTCTTCAATAGTATGCGAACCAGCCAACAACAACTTAAACTTAGGACGATGTTGAATCAAATGGCGTAACATTCCCAAAACATCTTCTTCATCAAACCGACCTTTACTAATAGCTGAATCTAAAGTTTCAAACTCATCTAACATTAGTAAAGCGGTATTTTGTTCTAATATCTCTTCTACTTGATCTAACCATTCATCAAAATTAGTAAATGGGTCATCTGCTAAATTTTCTCGTGTGAGAGGTGGTAATATTACAGCACTTTGATTTTTAGCAGAAGCAATCATTCCCCTAGCTAAATTATAGAGAAATCCTGTATAATTACTAGCTGATGTAGGTGCGCCTTGCAAATCTACAAACATGGGAATAATAGTATTAGGTAATAACTTCCCAATATTGTTAAGCAGAGAAGTTTTACCCATACGACGCTGACCATAGAGTAATAAAGGAGGACGACGACGATCTAAAATTAATTGCTCAATACGTAAACCAATATCATCACGTCCGCTAAAAATAGCCTGTTCTAATGTTAGAGGTACAGCAATGATATAAGGGTTATCAATTTCTTGATTTTGTTCAATTTCTTTAATTAAATAATTTATATAATTTTCAATTATTTCTATCCATCTTTGAGCAAATGGCTTAAGCGATGCTGCATATTTATTAGTGTTACGATTAAAGTTTTCTAATTTTAATTTTAAATTTTCTACTACAGCACCAAGGGCTAAACGCTGGTTGTAGTTACTTCTTTGATTTAATGCTGCATCTACATTCTGACTAATATCAGTAAAAATCCTTAAAATTGGGCTAGTTGAGTTTTCTAGCTCATCAATAATTTCTATATTTTGATGAACTTGACGTATAGCTTTTACATCTAGACAATTCCTTAATTTTAGTGCATCTCTACCAATTGGAACAACCCATTTTTGGAAACTTTTTTCTAAATAATTAATAGCGGCTTCTGCCTCAATTGGGTTACGTTCTATAACTAAAATTAGATATTTATCTAAACCATATAAGGGTAGACGCTGAAACGAATCCCAAAAAGCGGAGTGATAGTATAATAAACTTGTATATTTACTTGTACTGGTTTTGATGACCTGATAAAGTAAAAATAATGGATTTCTCCATAACCTGAAATTTGAACGTTTATTTGTGCCTCCTTCGTTGAGTTGCTCATGTAGCCTATTCTGCATTATTAATAAATCAGAAAGTTCTACACGTTGTTTTTCAAGTTGATAAAAGTATATATTCCATAGCTGTAGTAATGGGTATAAAATTACAGGTTGCCACAAACTGATAGTAACACCCAGCAATAACAACACACAAAAGGTAACGCCATAAGCTATACCTAACCATAAGCCATACTTCAAGCCACCTGCTACACCGAAGCTTAAGCCTCCAAACCCACCTAATAACAGATATCCTAACACCACATCTTTTATTTCTTTTGCCACGCCAAATGCCACGCCAAACGCCACACCTAACGCCAAGCCCAACGCCATACCTAACGCCAAACTACTGGCTAAACTACCTGCTACGCTGCCTGCTACACTACCTGCTACGCTAAACCCCACACCAAACGCCACACCTAAACCCTTACCTTCCTGTACACCGCTCGATATGTCAAATGAAACACCTAAAGCTATGTAAATAACACCTAATGCAATACTACTCATTATGCTAAATGCCACGCCAAACGCCACGCCTCCTGCCATGCTAAATGCTATGCTAAACGTCACGCCTAATGCCATGCTATTTGGCCAATCTTCCGCCGTGCTAATTGTCACTACGCCTAATGCTACGCCTAATGCTACGCCTAATGCCACACCTAATGCCACACCGGATACCATGCCTAATGCGATGCTACTTGCTGCACCATACGTAATGCCATACGCCACGCCATACACAATGCTTACCGCCAAACCTGCCATCACACCTGCTGCTAAGGTAAATTTTACATTCAAAATTACACCATACGTAATGCCATACATCACACTAAATGCTAGACAAGAAGCTATACTTGGCATCACAATAGACAAAATGCTTTGCAATGGCTGACCAAATGCTAAAAGTATTAAGCTAAGGAGAAAGTTAGCTAAAAGAGGTACGACTAAATACCCTTGTAGTAAAAATCTCCATAAATTTAGTTTTCTTAAATCATTAAAAGAGTTAATTTCGCCTACAATGTTTTCAGCGTACTGATACCAAGCTACAGGACGAAAAAACAACCAAAATAAGAGTTGCAAACCACCTAATACTAAGTTAGGGTGTGGTTTGGGTGAATGAGTGTAAATTTCAGCGTAGTTAATAGAGGAACTTTGAGTAGACATAATGCACTTGGGTAGTTGATTATTAAAGTGAGAATGGTGATTTTACAAATTCACAAATGGCTGTATTTGCCTTAATGCCTCTTCTCGCCAACTATCATCAGTTTCCCCCTCTTCCAAACTAAATAATCTTTCCCTACAGAGAATTTGCAATAACAACGGCCAGCATTTACTTTCCTGCAAAATCCACTCGATATCTACTTCCGAAAAAGGTATGGGTGAACTGGTAATTAATTCCCGTGCTTCTGCTTCTGTCAAAGCTTCCAAGTATGCGGTATAGCCGAAAATATTGAAAAAAGGTGAACTGTGTCCGGTGTTTTTTACCAGTTCAAGGGGTGATTCAGGAGTGGCTAAAATAAAGGCTAAATTTCCTTTAGTTTGATTAGTCGCCAAAGACCGTAAACTCTCCCAAAAAGTATCATCTAACTCTGGACAACGTTGTAAACCCACACCAATTTCATCTAATAAAATCACGGTGGGAAAAGATAAATTATCACTGACCACATCCATAAAATGATCTAAATCGCATGGTATGGGTACTTTCATCTGTAAAGATTCCAGAATGTGTTTTAACAAACCTTCTTGGCTTTGCATTCTTGCGTCTTGTAAGTCCACAAACACCCATTGATATTTGTCTGGATGGGGTAGCCAATCAGATTTTTGTCCCGGTCGCAGTTGTTTTGGTGCAGTAATTGTGATGTTTTTTAAGTAATGCAGCAGGGAAGTTTTACCACTGCGCTTTTTACCAATAATAGCGGCGTTTTGGAGTGGATGGCGTTTAAGCAAGTTGAACAGGCGTTTTAGTTCCTTCTCCCGTCCAAAAAAGTAACGCGGTTGGGTAATAGGTGCACCAGTGATAAAAGGTGATGCTTCCCCCGCAGTTGTGGGAATTTCTTTCAGTGCTATTTTTTGCCAGTCTAACCCCAACTTTTTGCAAAGTTCCTCAAAATTCAATCTGTCAATAGGTTGACCTTTGAGAAAGGTTTTAACAGTAGATAGCGAAACACCTGAATCTGTAGCCAAAGCCTGCTGGCTAGGGTAGCCATTGACTGGAAGTGCTGACTTGACTTTCTGGATATATTCTGGATTAATTTGTAGCGATCGCCCCATTCATCCCTACACCCACTCACACAACATTAATGTGATTATATCCAGTTTTATACTCACTACGTAGCCGTATCAAGGCGAATCAGGTTAATTTTTCAACTAACTAAATTATTCTTAACTCAACTCAAAATCAGCTATAAGTCGTCCTTCTATTTCACCCAGTCCCCAACTACAGCCTGATTTTAATGAAAATGTAACGAGTTAAGCGTGATTTATGAAAAACATTTCGGGACTCTGGCAAATCACTTTACCTATTTGTGCTGTAGCAATGTTCGCAATGGGCTCTTACACTACTGTGTATATGGTCAATGGCCGCTACAGAGTGGAAGTCTCTGTGAACAATCGCGGATTAACTGTGAAAACTGACATTGATAAAAACGAACAATGTCAACCTATAGATAATTCTCACATCTCACAATCAAAAGACAGCAAATCTAAAAATTGAATTATTCAGGATGGTGCGTTAACAACTGCGTAACGCATCATTAATTGACATTGCTGATTTTAGAAATGAAAATAATTGCCCATTCATTCAGAACTATTGTAGAGACTATTGTAGAGACGTTCCATGGAACGTCTCTACATTCCAAAATCATACGCCAATTCAGCAACATCCATAAGTTTTATTAAGATTTGCTTGACAAAATAATCTAACGACTTTGAACTTTGTTCCCTGCTGTATTCACAAAGTAGTGATTAAATCCACAAAACCATAGAGGCTAACCAAGAGTAAAATTATCGCTGTGGTGCGGGTAAGGCGACGGTTGGGGGAAGGGACAACTGCTTCTCGGACTAAAATCGAACTTGCAGCACCAATCATCAAGCTTAAAGAGAGGATTAAATAAGGTTTATCTGGCAAAAAAACAGATATTACCAGCATTAATAAACCTAGTGCTAACATAATCAATTCAATAAATCCAGGGGGATTGTATTGACTGGCTGTCATCAATGTGTTTAAACAGGAATACCACAATCTCATAATCCAGCCGAAATCAAAATTAGGGTATGGGAACAGGTGTAGAGGAAGAGAAAAAGAAATTAAACTTGTTCTTCTCCCTTCTCTTTTACCTTTTTCCCCTACCAATTACCGCACCCCGGATTTAACTCCTGTACCATTCTTTTGGACGGAATCTTCTGGTAATTCCACACCAAAAACACGCGCAAAGGCTTTTTCAACTTTGTAACCAGAATCAATAGACTCTAAAGGATCTTTCCGCAGACGGTGACGTAAACATAAAGCAATTACTTGACGAATATCATCAACGGTTACTTCTGTGCGTCCTTCAAAAGCGGTTAGGGCTTTAGCCGCACGGTTGCTGACAATATCACCCCGCAAACCATCTACATCTAATTCTGAACAAACTTCAGAAATTTTCACCCGTAGATCATAGTCAATATTTACTGCGGGTAATAATTTTTGGGCGTTAACGATGCGCTGCTGTAGTTCTTCTTGCTCAGTTTTGTATTTTTCTAGGAATGCTGGGGGATTTTGGTCAAATTCTGACCGTTGTTCTACAATTTGCACCCGCAGGGCTGGTTCTTTGACGGTGTGAATTTCTGCGTGCATCCCGAAACGGTCTAATAATTGGGGACGCAGTTCGCCTTCTTCTGGGTTGCCAGAACCAACTAAGACAAATCTAGCAGGGTGACGGATAGAAATACCTTCCCGTTCTACGGTGTTCCAACCACTGGCGGCGGAGTCAAGCAGTACGTCTACCAAGTGGTCATCTAACAGGTTAACTTCATCTACATAGAGAATCCCCCGGTTAGCTTTGGCCAGTAGTCCTGGTTCAAAAGCTTTGACACCTTCTGACAAGGCTTTTTCAATGTCAATGGTGCCGCAAACTCGGTCTTCTGTTGCACCTAATGGTAAATCTACCATTTGTACTTTTTGCAAGACGGTGGGAACTTCAGCCCCTTGTGTTACTAGCTGACGGACTTCATCGCTCATTAAGTCCGGGTCGCTGGGGTCACTGTTGAAGGGGTCGTTAGCGACGACGGGGATTTCTGGCAATAAATCTGCTAGTGCGCGAATGGTTGTAGATTTGCCAGTTCCGCGATCGCCCATGATCATTACACCACCAATTTTCGGGTCAATCACATTTAACAGTAGTGCCAGTTTCATCTGTTCCTGGCCGACAATCGCTGTAAATGGAAAAACCACGCGCCGCTTACTTACCGGAGATTGAGCAGTTGGAGTCACTAAATTACCTTAACAATAGATTTTTTATTACAATTCTTCATTTTGCCATAAATAGGCGGGCTGAGGAATGTAGCTTCAGCTATAGCTTTGTTACAGGGAACAGGGAACAGGGGGGAAAGTTTAAAACTAATGATTTGTATTAGGATTCAAATTTAATTTGATAATTACAGGAAAATGATCAGAAGGCCAGACGTTTTCCCATTGTTTGCGGTCAATGATGATTTGTTCTACCTGCAAACGGCGATCGCTATATATGGTATCAATGGCCAGGGAAGGTTGACCTGTAAAATCATGAAAGGTTTTTTGCTGGTTGTAAGGCAGGGTGGCAACGGTATCTATTAACTTTTTTCCATTACTGAGGGGGGTTTGGAAAATCTGCCTTTCTTTTGTTTGCGGTGTGGCGTTAAAGTCTCCACTCACTAATAAATAATCATCTGGTGAAAGTTCTCCCAAACGTTGATAAATCAAAGCTGCACCTAATTCTCTGGCTTTGACACTTTCATGGTCTAAATGGGTATTGACAATATTAATAAAATATGGTATGCCATCTATTTTAAATTTACCCCAAGTTGCCATTCTGGGTAAACGATTATTCCAATGGGGGGTAATGCTACCGGGTACTTCCGGGGTTTCGCTGAGAAAAAAATCTTGTGTGTGGTGACACTGTAGGCGGTGGGGATGATAGAAGATTGTACAGTATTCACCTGTTCCCGTGCCAGTGCGATCGCCTCCAATGGTGTGATATTCCGGTAAAAGTGCTTTTAAATCGTTGATTTGGTGGGCTTTACCTTCCTGTGTCCCCAGTAAATCAGGTTGATAATGTTTGATTAAAGATGCGATCGCCTTAACTCTATTTTGCCACTGACGCACCCCCGGATCAGGTTTGTCATACCGCAAGTTAAATGACATTACTGTAAATTGCATTTTATCTTTTAAAAATAGGGAGTTGCTGATTTTAGCGATGAAAATGATTTTGCATCAAACCAAAACTATTTTAAAACTGAAAAATCATCACACCAATTCAGCAACGCCAATTTTAGATTTTAGCTTGTGGATTTGGCAACCTGAAACAATTAGCTTAAATTTGTCGCCAGCACCAATTTACCAGTAAACCACTTGTTACCAACTTGAGGAAATCAAGTAAAAAGTAACCACCGTGTAATAAATTCATACTGGAGGGAAATACACTCACACTGGCAAATAAATTTAAGTCCATTCCCACAGCGCACATTTGCGGAGTTAATAAATAAGTATCTAACAACGCTATGCCTAGAAGCAAGACGGATAAAAATATACTGCTTAACCGCCATTGAGATTGAGTGTTAGCAATAGCTAGAACCCCGGTTAAAATTAAAGCCGCCAATATCAATTCTAGGCGATTGAAAAACCAAAAAATTACATAGCCTGCTGTGGTAAAACTAGCTTGGCTCATCATGCCAGAAATATAGAGACTAGGCATAATTACCCAATCTAAAATTAGGCTGGCACTAAGCCAAAAACCTAAAATCAACATGACTGTTTTTTGCCAAGTTGGTTGATTTAATTCCAGTTTAGTAATACTGTGCATATCAATAATGACTTGTGTTGTATTCTTAGTGTCTAACCAATCGGGCAAACCTGACAATGAATATCAACTATTATTTACAAAAATCAGATTTTGTTAGCAACTTTCTACACACTTGTTCATGATCACCATGAACATTTTTTAATTTACAGTAGGGAACAGGGAACAGGGAACGGGAAGATTGACAATTTTTTAGCATCAGGCTTTAATTATTAACATTTGTACTTCATTTACCAAATTAGGGTTTCTATACTTACAGATAGATAGATTTTATAGTAAATTATGTCTATTGAGAGTTGAATTTAGATGTTGAAATGAGAACTAAGTTTTTACTGAGTACAGTATTAGCTTTTTTGACATCTGTTTCTGGATTAGCCACTAAAACTTTAGCAATTCAGTTACAGGATGGTACTGTGTATTTCGCTCAACCTCCACGCTTAATGAAAGTTACTACTAGTTATAATACTGTTGGGGTATGGGGGGCAACATATTACTTTACTATCAATATCCCTGAAAATGCGGGTGAACCTTTGCAAGCTATTACTATCAATCAACATGAAGGAGTAGACTTTGTGTATTTTGATCTCAATAATAGTTTTGTTGTAGATGAACAACAGCAAAAATTCAAATTAAACAATATCACTAGCGACCGGAAAACAAAAACTGTATCTATCACATTTGAGCAGCCAATTACACCTGGTAAAACTATTACTATTGCTTTACGTCCCGTGCGAAATCCTTTAGTTGAAGGTGTTTATTTGTTTGGTGTTACTGCTTATCCTAGAGGTGAAAAAGCACATAAGCAATTTTTAGGCTTTGGGAGATTGCATTTTTATGGTAGAAGGTTCGGTTCATTTTTTCTGCATTAAGTAAATAAATTTTTTTCCTACTGCTAATTAGCAGAAATAACTGTAAAGCATGAAAAAAATCTATATATCAAGCTTTATTCCCTCCTGCCTCCTGCCTCCTGCCTCCTGCCTCCTGCCTCCTGCCTCCTGCCTCTACTTATCTTTAAAAGTCCAGACACCATCATCCCAGTCTGTATTTGATGGGGGAGAATTTAACCAATGCTGACAACGATGAATATGTAAAATTGCGGATTGATCATGTTTATCGGCTTCTAAAACTTTAGCAAATTCTGCTTGAGCAAGTTTAAATTCCCGGTTTAAATAATATTGTCTACCCCGATGATAATGCTTAACAACTTGCATTTTTCTCTGAGTAATAGAATCGGAACGTAAGCCAATTAGTTCATAAATTGCTACTGGTTCGTTGCGACCTTTAACACGGATGTAATCTAATTCTCTCGCCCAAATATGCTCATCACAAAGGCGATATGTGTTATCACTAATAATAATATCACAGCCATATTGTTTAGTCACACTTTCTAAACGTGCACCCAGATTTACACCATCACCAATAGCAGTAAATTCCATACGTTTACTTGAGCCAATATTACCGCTAATTACAGTATCGGAATTAATCCCAATACCAATATTAATTTTTGGTTTTTTAGCCGCTTGACGAACTTGATTAAATTCCTTTAAACGATGACGCATATCTAGTGCTGCTTGTACAGCCATTAAAGCGTGTTCTTCCAGAGGGACAGGAGAACCAAATACAGCCATAATGGCATCACCGATATATTTATCCAGAGTGCCTTTTTGTTGAAAAACGGCTTCTACCATAGATTCAAAATATTCATTGAGCATACTTACTACTTCTTCAGCTTCCATATTTTCGGTTAAAGTAGTGTAGCCACGAATATCTGAAAACAGGATGGATACTTCTTTGCGATCGCCTCCTAGTTTAGCATCATCCAATTTTAACAATTCTTCAGCTAATTCCTGAGTCATGTAACGATACATTGTGCTTTTGAGGCGTTTTTCATCGCTAATATCCTCCATCACAATTAACGCTCCACAAACTTTCTGTGGGTCATTAACATCAACAATAGTGTTTAATGATAAATTAATACTATTTTTGTCATTATTAGCATTTACCAGCAAGCGGTCAGGATAATATTGATGGTAGTGTTTAACATCAAATCCATTTAAAGCATCTGCACACCATTTATTAAAATCCCCTTCTTGAATTTGAATTACATTATTAATTAATTTACCAGCCAAATCTTCCTCTAAACTAAAACCTAACAACCGTTTAGCACTTTCATTAGCAGTAACAATTCTTCCTGCTTTATCAATAGAAATTACACCATTAGAAAGACTCCGCAAAATATCACGCTGCATTTGCTCTTGTTGTTTAACTTTGGCAAACAGTTGAGCATTTTGAATTGCGACCCCAGCCTGAATATTAAAAGCCTCCATAAATTCTTCGTCATGACGATCAAAGCTGGCTTGAAAAATTTCGGGAGCATTCGGCCAAGTTGTGGGATCATAAGCAGGAAAATCACCAGTTTTTTTCTTATTAACTAATTGAGTAACACCAATCAACTCTTGATCAGAATTAAACACTGGCATACACAACAAACTGCAAGTCCGATAACCATTTTGTTGGTCTAGTTGTTTTGCTGTTTCTGATTCTTGATGTTCATATAAATCAAAGGGAATATTTAATTTTGTTCCTGATGCGGCTACCATACCAGCAAAACCTTTACCAAAAGGAACTCTTAGTTCTTTTGTTGTCCCATCATCTTGATAAATTTTTGTCCATAACTGTTGACGATCCCGGTCAATTAACCAGAGTGTGCTACGGTCAGCATTCATTAATTCTTTGGCTTCGTCCATCACCCGTTTTAGGGTATCTTCTAAATCTAAATTGCTTTGACTTAAAGATTTAATTGCTTTCATTAAAGCTGCGGCTGCTCTTTGTTTTTGTGTGGCTACATAAAAAGAGCGAGATGATTCTAAAATTAAGCGAATAGAAGGAGAAAATTCGTTAAATAATCTTTCATCAGTTCTGGTAAAACCCTTGGTATCAATGCGTTCTAATAGTGGAGCATCAGGATTATAACTTAATTTTAATTTATTTAATAATTGTACTACTGCTACTAATTTACCTTGTTCATTTAATAGAGGTAATGCTAACATTGTGTAGGTACGATAACCAGTGATTTTTTCTTGATTCTGAGCAAAATTTGAGCGAATATCGTTATAAAAATCAAAAGGAATATTAATCACTTTTTTAAAAGTTGCCACTTCCCCGGCAATACCCTGATCTGCGGGAATACGAATTTCTAAAGAATTATTGTCTTCGTGTTCAGCCAAAATTGACCAAAGTTCCTGTTTTTCTTCATCTAATAAAAATATAGTTGTTCGGTCTGCACCTAATAACTCACCTATTTTAAAGGTGATTGAATGCAGCATTTCTTGTAAAATTTTCTCAAATCCTTGATGATCTAACATCGCTAGGGTTTGATGAACAATTTGTAATTTTTTTTCAACTTCTCTGATGACTTGCTTAAAAGTGTCCTGTGTTAAAGGTGCGAGAAATTGAGAGATAGTTCCTTGTTGTGTTGGTAAACTACCTACATTTGTATAATTTTGTAATTTATTATGATTCTCTGAATTATAAGCACCATTCATTAAATTGATAGTCTCTCCAGCAGTAGGTTGATACACTGACATAACTAGCATTTGATATGGAAAAATTTACTTTGCTGAACTAATTGATAATATTATTAAAGATATTTGAGTGTGATCCTATTCCAACTTACATTGACAATATTTACAGTTTAATTGCTTATTTAGCCAGCGTCATCCTGTAAAAGCAATACTTACATCTAAAAAATTTTCGAGCTTTTGCATATTTTATACTTCCAAATTTAAAAGGCGATTAGCTATGCTGGGCGTTCTGCCATCGCTTTCTACTCCTGAATAGATTATGGTTGATAGAATAGCTAAAAATGTGTAAACTCTGGTTTATCAAGTTATATTGCTCAATAAACAGCTTCAAAAGCACATATTAGCCATTATTTATAACACCAATAATACTCCCAAGGGTGGTTAATTTAGATTATTAACCTGTAATTAAAATTACAATTTTCTGTGTAAAAAAGCAAGGTTGCTAGAGCAAAGACAAGATGTTACATATTGAATAATTTATAAAGTTTAGATTAATTCTTAACATGCATCAGTATTTATTTAATTTACCGTACTCGTAATAACGCTGAGTATTACACCTCTGGATTATTTTTTTTCATCCTCCGTTTTAAGCCACGTACTAACTCCCGCAATACATCTGTTTGATTTCTTCCGCTTTGTGCACAATACTCGCGTAACAAATCCTTTTCTTGCTGAGTTAATCGAAAGGTAATGTAAATTTCTGGTTTAGGCATATATTAAGATACCATGAACTGAGGTATCTCAATTGTAGTAGAAATATCTAAAATACAGAATAAAAATCATTTAGATATACAGTGAAATTAGTTGTATTTTCACTATCATTGTTTCTCAGTACCGTTTTTTCCCTGTCTGTAGCTTCAGTAAAAGTAAAGAGAAAGTTTAGAAATTGTAAAAAATTTATATTCTCTAGTCAAAAACCATGAGGGATAGCCTGCTAATGTTAAGAGGTATGACTAGCATAGCTTGTCAGAAATAATTAGCCAATTAAAACAAACCTCCACCACTGTAGAGAACTCTAAATTTAATTCTTTTGTTACTTTAGCTACCAAAAAAAGCAGTAAAATTACAGTTATAAGATCATCTCACCACCTAAAAGTTACTCATTTTGATGCACATAAGTAATCAAGCAGAATAAATTACACAAATTATTTTCCTGTTTCCTGAAAGGATATTTCTTTAATTGGAACTCTCTAATACTTATCATGCAAATTTGAATTGTTTACGGCTATTGAATAGAGTAAAATAGCATCAACAAAATTTCTAGAGAGAATTTAATTATGGTTGGGGTTGCCATTATTGGGACTGGGTTCGGTCAAAAAGTTCACATTCCCGCATTTCAAGCACATCATAATACTGAGATAGTCGCTGTTTATCATCGAGATATCAATAAAGCCAAAACTATCGCTACAACTTACAATATTCCTCATGCTTGTGATGATTTAGCCGCAGTTTTAGAATTACCAGAAGTGGAAGCTGTAAGTATTTCTACACCTCCATTTTTACATTATGAAATGGCTAAAGAAGTCCTACAAGCTGGAAAACATTTACTTTTAGAAAAACCTACAACTTTAAATGTAGAAGAAGCTAAAGAATTATACTATTTAGCTAAAAATAAAGGTGTAATTGCCACAGTAGATTTTGAATTTCGTTTTGTTCCTGCTTGGCAATTTTTCGCTCAAGTTTTAGCTTCTGGTTATGTGGGGAAAATACGTTTAATTAAAATTGACTGGTTGGGTTCTTCCCGTGCTGATGTTTCTCGTCCTTGGAATTGGTATTCTAATCAAAATCAAGGTGGTGGTGCTTTAGGTTCTTTAGGTTCTCACGCTTTTGATTATATCTATTGGTTATTTGGTTCTATAAGTAAATTAAATGCTTATTTAAGTACAGCTATTCCTGAAAGAATTGATCCGCAAGCTGGCAAATTAAAAACAGTAACTTCTGATGATACGTGTATGTTATCTTTAGAACTAGCTGATGGTACACCTTGCCAAGTTGCTATTAGTGCAGTTGTTCATTCATCTCGACCGCATTGGATAGAGGTTTATGGAGATAAAGGAACATTAATTTTAGGCAGCGAAAATCAAAAAGATTATATTCATGATTTTCGGGTTTGGGGTTCTCAACCAGGTCAACCATTAACAGAAATGGAAATTCCTAAAAATTTACTATTTCCGCAACATTATAATGATGGTCGAATTTGTGCATTTTTGCGGGTAGTTGACCAATGGATAAAAGGAATCAACAGTCATCAACAAACAATTCCTTCTTTACAAGAAGGTGTTTATTCTCAATTATTAATGGATTTATCTCATCAATCTCACCAAAATAGAACTTGGGTAGATGTACCCAGTTTAGAATCATTTTTAGCTGAATATTAGCGACGGTAAAAGTATACTTCGTTTGCTAATAATTTAATATCATAGTCCCCAAAAAAATCATGACCTAAAAGCCCTATACCTGCTTTGGGGGCTATAGCAACTTGTATATTATTGGCTGTCATTCCACCCAAAGTTATATTTTTTATTTTGCCGGTAGGAAATTGTACTTGACTTCCATCTGCAATTTGTGCTTGCATTATTCCTGTGGGTTTAACTCTGAGCTTATTAGCCATTTTATCAGTAATTACAGTACCAGTTGCACCTGTATCTAAAATCATTTCATAAGTTTGTTTATTATTAAATGTCACTTCAATAACAGGTATTCTGCCAATTTTTCTTTTAATAGGTATTCTGATGAATTTAGCTGTTAAAGTTTTAGTTTGATTAGGAATTTGGGCAATTTTCTGAACTGGTTTATTTTGACCACAAATTGTTCTTAAATTTATAGTTTTACCAGAAGATGTCACCATAAAACATAAACCCGAATCTTCCGCAGTTACGCGAGATGACAATACTGATAAAATCAAAGTTGGGACAAAAGCTAGTAATACTAATAAATTAGTATATTTCATCTTTATTAGTTCTCCAATTTTTTTAGTGATATTCTGACTAGATACACCTATATACATTCATAAGGTGGGCATTTCTGAGCATAATTCGCTTTAACTCTGGCTTAAATAAAAATGCCCACTCTACACATACTTAGAAATACAAAACATCTATATTTCCTAGTCTAAGTTGCCAAATTTAATCTTTGTGTTACCCTATCTTAAGGATGATTAATTATTTGGTAATTATGGTTTTAGACTATTTTTTATACTTTTCTACTGTTTGGTAAGGCTATCAGCACAAAAACTAAAGTTAACCTAAAAGATTTTGGTAAGAATAAAATATTGATTAGATAAAGATTAGATAATTTTCAGATGAAAGTATTTATAAAAGTTTGATAATTTTGCAGTTAAAAGGTAAAAAATTAAACTTGTGTTATTTGATTTTATGAATTTAAAATCAGCTTTTTTGTCTCACGCGGAGGCGCAAAGGCGCAAAGGAAATGAAGGTTTTACAAGAGTCGTATTTTTCTAAGTCTGTGTGAGGGGACTTTGTTCTGGTAGCTGTAAATTCTATTTGTCCGGGCTATTGCTGACAATTATTTTTAGATGCTACAATCGTTAGATATGTATGGGCGGCTAATTTATCTAAAAAAACATTCCACTACAGCGCATTCAAAAGCAGGATGAACGTACAATTAGTCCCAGTAAACGTTACAAGCTGCCCATAAACTATTTATCGCGCTGAAGTTGGTGTGTTTTGGCAAAAAACAGTAAAAAACAAGTCCTACAACTGCTGGTTATTTGTTGTGAAGAGAGTTTTGATACTGCAATAACTCCATAAAATAGATGAGTTCTCAACTCTTGAGAGCTTAAATTTTTTATGGTTTAATGCCAGAATATACTAGCTTTAGGTGCAAATCTATTGTTAAATAAAGCTGTTATTTTGTAGTTATTGTAAAATCTTTAACTCTTGATGACGATAACCTCCGGTTGATAAGCAAATTTCTAAGTTATCACGGAGGATAAAATGCCAAATAGACCGAAAGATAAAGCTATTAAAATTTTGAGTCAGTATGAACGTTTAGCAAATAAACATGGTTTAAATTTGTCGGAGGAGAAGATAAAACAATTAAATGATTTACGGGAACAGGGTTTAATTAAAATTTCTCATCTTCCTGCAAAGTTACGTGCTGAGTTTTCATGGGAGTTTAGTGATATGAATCTTAATGATATTAGGGCGTTTGAGGAGTAAAATAGATGAATTAGAGGAGATATAACGATGAGTTTTTATTCAGAACTCGATAATCTCAATTTAGAAGAACTAGCAAACCGCTTTCAACTTCCACCACCAGAAGGAGAGAGTGACAGTTTATATTATCAAGAGGTGGCTGATTTAATTGCCAGCAAAGGTAAAGCAGGTATAGATTTTTTATTAGATAAAATTGATGATGCAAATACAGCGCAGTTACAAGATATTATTTTTGCGCTGAGTGCTAATAATTTAGAAAATAGGGAAATTAAAGGTTTATTGATTAATTATCTTGATGATGAAAATCCCCCGATTGTGATGGAAGCTATAGAGGGTTTAATTAGATTAGAAGTAAGGGAAGTTAAAAATCTGGTTTTGGCTTTGTTTGAACATTCTTCGGAATATGTGAGAAGTAGTGTTTTGCGTTATATGAGTAAATTATTTCCTGATGAAGCTTTACCTTTATTAATAGCCAGTTTGCAAGATGCTGATTATATTATGCGGGAAAGTGCGGCTGATGAAATTGGAGAATTAGATGCTAGAGAGGCTATAGAATATTTACAATCTTTAACAAAAGATGTTCATCCAGATGTTAGGCAAGCTGCACAAACTAGCATTAAAATGTTAGAGGGAAGTTATTATTAATAATAGTTAAATAGTGTATTGAAGAGGACATGGCAGTGCCATGTCCCTACGATTAATATACATTTATTTAGAGTTTTAGTGATGGGTTAAATATTAAACACCAACCATTTCAAATTCTATTTGATCTTGTTTTAAAAAGTCGTAGGTAAAGAAATCTACTATGTTGGTATTGCTTAATTCTAGGTTGTAAAAGTTGACGACATCATGAGTAAAATAGGGTCCAGCGTGCCAAGTTCCTTCGTTTAATTTAATGAAACAATTACCTGGAATATGGAAAGCAGACATTTCTTCTAGATGCGGTTTATCACTATTATTATTTGCTGGACAAACTGCCATGTACCAATCTTTTCCTTCTAATGCACCTAAGCATTGAGTACAAAGGACATGACGAGCAATGTTGTAAAATTTTAAACCTCTTTTATTCAATTGCATGATATAAAATCGAGGAATACCATTTTGTAGGTTTAATTGAGCATCATTTTGATCAAATTCTTTACCGTCGTCTGTGGGAAAAATTACTTGTCCGTAGCGTTGAAAGTTCTCTGGTGTAATCAGTTCAGCTTTTAGTTGTTTTAAGGTTGGGGATTTACTCATAAAAAACCTGATCATTTACATGAATAATGAATATTTTAACGCATTTAGTATTTAAAAATTACTTAAGAATAAAGGTAACATCATACTCACTATGAAGGCATAAATCAAATCAAACCAAATGATTCTCAGAAAATTAGCAATTCTAAATATCAAGCCGATAATTTGACAAAGAAAATAGAGGATGTTTTGAGTTGCACCTTTTTTGATTTTTTTAAATACATCCAAGAAATTTTTTACATCTTCATTGCTGGGAAAAGCGTGCATTCCAATAGAGTAACCAACCCAAAGTAAAATTAGGTTAGATATAGATTTACCATTTTCATCCTGTACTAAGAATATTGCCAAAACAACTGGATAAGTTAATATTGCACACAGAATAGTGTTAATAATTAAAGGACCTACGGAAATTAATAAGGCATCTTTTAAATTTTTTACTTCTCCATGTATAACATAACCCGCAGGATTACCAATCTGAAAATAACGCACTTCATACACAGGAACTTTGGCTAAATCACAAAAAAATTTGTGTGCTGCTTCATGAACAACGACACCGGGAAATGTCACTACAGAAATTAACCAACCAGGAATAAACATTTCTAGTTTTGATCCAATTTTTCAAGTTTTTGTTGATAATGTTCAGGTAGAGCTTTAATTAATCTTTGGTTGTCAGCTTGTTCTAGTTCTATACCTTCTAAGTAAGTTAAAGCTTTTTGTATATCTTCTGGTTTACCTTGAGTAAAATATATTTCTGCTAAGGATATTTTGGCTTCTTTAGAAGCAGGTATTGTGGCTAAAACATTTTCATAATGTTTAATGGCTTCAGTATATTGACGATTATAATAAGCATTACGTCCATTGCTGATTTTTTGGGAAGCAGTAAAGTATTTAGGTACAGACATTAAGGAATTGAATAAGGAAATAATAACAATTAAACCCAGAATTTTTACCCATAGAGGATAACTGTGGGGTGCAACTGTAGTGATATTAGTCATACTTTAATCACTTTAAAATATGAGTATAATATAAGACCATGTAAGTATTTTGTCAAGCTGATGATGTTAATTTTTAATGCTAACCTAATCTAGTCCTAATTTTGTTTGCGCGATCGCTCTTTCCCCCTTAATTATCTGCTAAACACTTGATAGCAAGCTTAAGACTATAATAATCCTAAATGAATCGTCAAAAAGCATTATATCCTAATTCTGTATATTATCTCACCCATTATTGATGAATCCTCTAGTTAGCGATCGCTCTACATAATTTTTAATTAAAATAAGTGTTCCATAATACGATAAAATTAGCAAAAACTTCAGGATTAGGCTTCAACTTCAAAGAAAAAAGTGATGACTTTAAAGCTAACTTAGGGGATAATCTTTTGCGAACGTTCCAAGAGAAAAATACCTGACACAAATTTATGGATTCTTTATCTATTAATTCTTTACTTGAAGATTTGAAAAACCCGGATGCTACAGTTCGGGAACAAGCCACCCGTAAAATTTGGCGGATTTGGTTTCAGCAAAAAGGGATGTATGGCCTAGAAAAAATTGATTATAGTCAAAAATTACTCGATGCTGGAGAAATAACTCAAGCTGAAGAATTACTAACTCAACTAATTCAAGAACAGCCGGATTTTGCTGAGGCTTGGAATCGTCGTGCTTTTCTTTACTATAGCACTGGCAACTATCAAAAATCTCTTTCTGATTGTCAGATGGTTGTTAGGCTAAACTCGGTTCATTTTGGTGCACTTCACGGAATGGGTTTGTGTTATGCAGCATTAGGGCAATATGCTCAAGCTATAGGAGCTTTCCAACGCGCTTTGGCAATTCAGCCTTATTCCTTGGTGAATCAAAAATTGATTCTGGAATGTACGCTCCGACTCAGTTAAAATTTTGGATATTGGTAAACCTTGATGATCAAGTGATGAACAAACCCAAATCTACCAACTTGGATGATCTCATTAATTCCCTAGCGGGGATAGAAATCATTACTGAACCTGTCCAGGTAGCTAAATTATCACAGGATTATCACACCTTTAGCCCGGTTTTAGTCCCCAAATTAGCGGGTAAAGTGGGGGATGTGGTAGTTCGTCCCAGTAATGAACAGGAGATTATCAAAATAGCTGCTGCTTGTGTGCAGTATCGGATACCTGTAACTGTACGGGGTGCGGGAACAGGAAATTATGGTCAATGCGTGCCTTTGCATGGTGGTGTAATTTTAGACATGACCAAAATACAGGAAATTCTCTGGATTAAACCGGGAATGGCACGAGTGCAAGCGGGAGTAAAACTAGCGGCTTTGGATAAACAAGCGAGGGAAATAGGTTGGGAAATGCGGATGGGTCCCTCAACTTACCGTACAGCAACCATTGGAGGTTTTATTGCGGGTGGTAGTGGGGGAATTGGTTCGATACAATATGGCTTATTAGGCGATCGCGGAAATCTCTCAGCCTTAAAAGTTGTTACCTTAGAAGATACACCCCAAATTATTGAATTACGTGGCGATGATGTCCAAAAAGTCAACCACGCTTGGGGAATTAATGGTATTATTACTGAATTAGAAATTCCTTTGGCCCCCGCTTATCCTTGGGTAGAAGTAATTGTCACTTTTGCAGATTTTTTACAAGCAGTTAAATTTGGTCAAGCATTAGCTAAATCAGATGGTTTAATAAAAAAATTAATCACCATTTTTGCCTCACCTATTCCCCAATATTTTACACCTTTACAGTCATACATACCCCAAAATACACACCCAGCATTTTTATTAATTGCTGAACAAAGTTTAGAAGCATTAACAGGATTAATACAACAATATAACGGACAAATTACTTATCAAAAACCAGCCCAAGATAAAGGTGCACACTTAGCAGAATTTACCTGGAATCATACCACCTTACACGCCAGAAATGTAGATGATTCTATCACTTATTTACAAAGTACCTTTCCGGCTGAAAATGATTTAAAAACCATCGAGCATTTTTATCATTATTTTGGTGATGAAGTGATGATGCACTTGGAATTTGTCCGTTCTAAAGGTCAAATAGTTCCAGCTGGTTTGCAACTTGTCCGCTACACCTCAGAAGCCAGATTAAATGAAATTATTCGTTATCATGAAGAAAACGGAGTATTCATTGCTAATCCCCACACTTATATTATTGAAGATGGAGGCAGAAAAGTTATTGATCCAGAACAATTAAAATTTAAAGAAAAAGTTGATCCTTACGGTTTAATGAATCCAGGTAAAAGTAAGGTTTTACAATCTCAACATTAGAAATTAAATGTATAACAACCTTGGTAGAGACGTTCCATGGAACGTCTCTACACATCAAATTTATCATCTCAAAAAAATTACTCTTTGGTGCAAAACTACCTATGTTAGAAATTGATGGTTCTTATGGTGAAGGAGGTGGGCAAGTTCTTCGCACTTCCTTAAGTTTATCAGCTATTACCGGTACACCTATCCGCTTAGTAAATATTCGCGCTGGACGTGATAAACCAGGAATAGCCGCACAACATTTAACTTCTGTTCGCGCAGCAGCAACGATTTGTCAAGCACAAGTCAAAGGTGATGTTTTAGGTTCACAATTATTAGAATTTACTCCTCAAAATTCTATCCAAACAGGAAATTATACTTTTGATGTTAGAGAAATTTTACCCACCGGTTCTGCGGGTTCAGTCACATTAATTTTGCAAACAATTCTTTTACCTTTAGCATTAGCCAAGGGTAATTCTCAAATTATTCTCAAAGGGGGAACTCATGTCAATTATAGTCCCACAGTGAGTTATATTCAAGATGTTTATTTACCTGTATTACAAAATATGGGATTACAAGCCAATTTAAAGTTAAATAGTTGGGGTTGGTATCCACAAGGAAGAGGAGAATTAGAAATAGAAATTAATGGAAGTTGTCAATTAACAGGGGTAGAATTATTAGCGAGAGGTGATTTAAAGCAAGTTCATGGAATGGCTGTTGTTACAAAATTACCCTCTCATATTCCCCAAAGAATGGCTAATCGTGCCAGCAATGTGTTAAGAGATGCGGGATTAAAAATTGATATTCAAACATTACGAGATAAAGGTGAAACATCAGGTGCAGGGATTTTTTTAACTACTGAATATGAGCATAGTACAGCGAATTTCTTTGGTTTAGGAAGATTTGGTTTAGCAGCCGAAAAAGTCGCAGATTTTGCTTGTGAACAATTATTAAATTTTCATCACAAAAATGCACCAATAGATGAACATTTAGCAGATCAATTATTATTACCTGCGGCTTTGGCTGCAAATTCTAGTCAATATCGCGTGTCAAATATCACGGAACATTTAACTACAAATGCTGCTATAATTGAAAAGTTTGGTTTAGCAGAAATCAAAATAGACCCAGGAGAAAATATTGTGAAAATTAAACCTGTTAAATCTTGAATCAAGTTATACTATAAGAATCCTAAATGATTCGTGAAAAATTTTCGGTATGTGTAGGGTGGGCATTTTTTGGTAAAACACTGAACAGAAGCGGAAAAAAGTAGGAAATGCCCACCTCAGTATTTTTCAAAAATCAAACAGGTAAGCTATATCAATAAGTTTAATGTTAGTCTTTTATTATGGAATTATTTACTATTGGTCACTCAAATCACACGATAGAAGCATTTATTGGACTATTGAACAAACATCAAATCACTGCTTTGGCTGATGTGCGTTCCCATCCCTACAGCCGCTATTTACCCCACTTTAACAAGTCACAACTTCAGAATAATCTCAAAACTGCAAATATTCACTACGTCTTTTTAGGACAAGAATTAGGCGCTAGACCAAACAACCCAGAATGTTATATTGACGGTAAAGTAGTATATGAGAAAATTGCTGAAACAGAATCTTTTAAAATTGGTATCCAGCGTCTTTTAAAAGGTGTAGAAAAATATCGAATAGCCTTGATGTGTGCAGAAAAAGATCCTTTTGTTTGTCATCGTGCATTATTAATCTGTCAACATTTACGCAATATTCCCAATTTAGAAATTAATCATATTAAAAGTGATAGTTCTTTGGAAGCGCATCATACACTTGAGGAAAGATTATTAAATAAACATAACTGTAATCAACAATTAGCCTCAGTTTCTACATCATTACAATTATCTTTAATTTGGGAATAATTTCCCTCCTGGGTTGCTTTAGTAATTTTTCTTTTTAAAACAGATACAACTGATGTTAATTTAGCAATAAAATTCTCTATTTTTATACTTCCTTTTAATTAATCTCAATCAAGAAACTGGGTTGCATATACCTTTTTTCATTTTAGATTGCATTTTTCTTCCGGCTTCTGAATTTAAGATATTACCAAATTCAGTTGTATCATCATAAATAGCATCTTTAAAATTAGCTGTCTCCGAATCACGAACATTTATTAGTTTAGTTCCGCATAACTGAGCATTTTGTAAGTTAGCTCCAGTTAAAAAAGCATTAGATAAGTCAGCATTTTGGAGGAAAGCTTGTTGCAAGTTAGCATTAGATAAGTCAGAGGTATTTAACTTAGCATATTCTAAGTGAGCATTACTAAAATTAGTATATCGCAGAGTCATTTCGCTCAAATTAGTGTTTTGCAGAGAAGTTCCTTCTAAGTTTATTCCGTCTAACAACCCATTAGATAAATTAATTTCTGTCTTCTTAAGATTGGCATATTTAAGTGAGATAATTGCTTGAGTTAGGTTGTTATCTTGTTGTTGATAATAACCTATTAAATGAGATTCATACAGAAAATTAATTACTTGTCCTTTTACAACATAATCATCCCAATCATTTAGACGATTAAGTATATTCAGTGTTAAACCACGAGCCACATTTTTTGCTTGTTGATGTTTTGCAGAAGCTTTTGCATCTTGCGGATTTTGGGTGTATAATTCTTGTTCATTGATTAGTTGTGACATAAAATCCAAATATTGTTTAACATTTTCTCCGCGTTGAATTTTCTTTGTCACTTGATTACCTATGAAAAAAATTAATAAGCTTATAAAGGAAGTTATAACAAAGGACTTTTGTAAAAAAACACCTAAATTAAATTTTTTCTTAACACGAGTTGTCTTCAATTTCTGATAATCTTCTTGATTAGATTCGGAGTTAATAATTAATTCCGAGTGAGAATGATTTTTTAATTGTTTAATATTCATAGCTTTCTATTTTTTGAAATGGTAATTATACAATTTGTACTGAAGTTTATTTCAAGAAATTAAGTTTATGTCTTGATATATCAATTCAATAACAGCCAAATTGTATGATATATCTTTTAACTTTTTGTTCCCCATGTACCATCAGGTCTACAAATTCTAGGTCCAATAGTTTGATTCACAGAATAGTATTTTCCTGCATATTTGCAGCAAGTTTGCTTTTTTGGATCACATCCTTGAGCAATTTGGATTTCTGTGTTATGCTTATTTGATAGGTTTGGATGTTTAGCAAAAGCGAAAATTCCTGTAGAAAGTATGGGAGTTAGGAGGAGAGTTATACCTAATCTCATTGATTTATTCATATAGTTCATGGCTTTTTCTTCAAAAATTTAATATCTCAGAAGATTCTCAGCAAGTTTCAACCTAAAATCAATGTTTGTAGCTAGATAAAACCTAAAATCTGGATTTATCAAGACCTTGAACAATGCGTCAATATTTATTAATCTCTGGTTAAATACTAATATAGTTTACTTTAATCAAATTAAAAATATTCAGTAGGATTAATTTTGTATTACCGTGAGAATGAGTTTCTCAAAAATCATAATTCTATCTATGGTTAGAGGTGTCAAAGTAGGAAAGATAAAATCATTATTAACAGCTTGAAATTATTTCTATTCATTAAAAAACTGGGTTCGGTTTTATTATTCCTCCTCTTTTCCACCTCCTAACCTCTAATCTCTCCACAAGGCAATACCACCTAACAACCCAGTAATATTAGGTATTAATTTAACGTTTAATGGTAAAGTCATGTTTACTCGCACGGCTTCACCACCACCGATATATAATAGGTCATAATTAAAGAGATGTTGCAAAGTAGCGATCGCTTTTCTCAATCTCTTATTCCATCTCTTCTCCCCTATTTTCTCTAAAGCTGCACGTCCTAGCTGTTCTTCATACGTCTGACCTTTGCGAAAAGGATGATGTCCCATTTCCATATTTGGTACTAATTTACCATTCACAAATAACGCTGAACCGAAACCAGTCCCCAAGGTAATCACTAACTCTACACCTTTACCCGTAATTGCTCCTAATCCCTGCATATCAGCATCATTAATGACTCGGACAGGTTTATTCAAATTCTGGGAAAGCACCTCCGCTAAATCAAAACCAATCCAATCACAGTGTAAATTAGCGGCTGTTTCTGTGACTCCACAACGCACCACCCCCGGAAAACCTACGGAAACCCGATGAAATTCTCCTTGACTGGCCGCTAAAACGGAAATCGCATTAATTACTACTTCTGGGGTCGCCGGTTGAGGTGTATCTAAGCGCATCCTTTCTGTTAATGGCTTACCAGTGACATCTAATACCATGACTTTAACACCACTGCCACCAATATCCACTGCTAGGGTACGTATTGAACCGTTCTCCTCGTTCATCTTTGATCCTTAAATCTCGCTAAGATATCTATTGTGTGGTAGCTTTTCTAGTTTTGAAGTTTTAATTTTTAATTTTTAATCTTTTTATGATGCACGGTTTTATCCCTCCTGAGCGTTATTTTCCTTACCTAACTTGGAAAGAAGTGGAAACAATGCCAAATAAGGAAAATGTGGTTATTATTCAACCAGTGGGAGCAATTGAACAACATGGCCACCACCTACCCCTGATTGTGGATGCGGCTATAGGTGGGGGAGTTTTGGGTCAAGCTTTGGAAAAATTAGATCCTAATATTCCGGCTTATGCTTTACCTCATATATATTATGGCAAATCTAATGAACATTGGCATTTCCCAGGTACAATTGTCTTAAGCACCCAAACCCTGACAAATGTGATCATGGAAGTAGGGGAAAGTCTTTATCGTGCTGGGTTTAGAAAGTTGGTTTTAATGAACTCTCACGGTGGACAACCCCAAGTTATGCAAATGGCCGCTAGGGATTTACACGTTAAATATCCTGATTTTGCGGTGTTCCCTTTGTTTACTTGGCGTGTACCAAATATTACTAAAGATTTATTAACTCCCCAGGAAGCAACCCAGGGAATGCACGCGGGAGATGCAGAAACAAGCATTATGCTGGCGTTGTTACCCGAACAAGTGCAGATGGATCTAGCTGTGGCTGAATATCCACCTGTACAACCAGAAGTTAGTTTACTTAGTTGGGAAGGTAAGTTACCAGTGGCATGGGTAACAAAGGATATTAGTCAAAGTGGGGTGATTGGTGATCCTACCACTGCGACAAAGGAAAAAGGCGATCGCATTTTAGAATCCGTCTCTGATGGGTGGGTAGAAGTTATTAAGGAAATATATGCTTTTCGTATCCCTCAACCAAGTTAACCCTAGTTTAGTGGAGATTTGTTAGTCTAGAGTTATTGGCTGATAGTCAGCCATCAAGTTATTATAGAGTTAATATTTGAGTTCAGAATTATGACGACGTTTGACTCAAACGGTTCTCGTTCTTATAGCCAAGAAGATGTACAGCAAATCTTACAATTAGCGATCGCTCGTCAAACTGACGACAACAACCAAGAATTTTCTTACTCTCAATTGTTAGAAATTGCTGCGGAGTTACAAATACCACCAGAATCTATCAAAGTCGCTGAACGTGACTGGATGTTAAAACAAAGTGACGCAGCACAACGCAAAGCTTTTGACCTTTATCGTCAAGGTAAATTTAAAAAGCGTCTGGGAAATTATGGAATTATTAACAGCTTCTTGTTATTAATGGATTTGGTCGCTGGTGGTGGTTTATCTTGGTCGCTGTATATTTTAATCTTGTGTGGCTTAAGTGTTAGTTTAGATATTTGGAATACTTTTCAAATCAAAGGCGAAGAATACGAAATCGCTTTCCAAAAATGGAATCGTAAACACCAAATCAAACAAACCGTTAACAGTGTTGTGAATAAATTACTCAGATTTTTACAAATTTAAGTCATGATTTACGGGTTTTTGGCTGATGTATAGATTATTTTCGTTGATTTATCTTAATTCGCGGTCAAATTTTTATGGTTAAATAATTGACTGACTGGCACTCTAGGAGGTATCCTATAATAATGGAAATCTGTGCATTTTTATTTTTTCTGTCAATATTCCCATTATTTAACTTGACAACCGTAATCATACCACGCGCCCCAATTAAAAAGCAATACTCAAAATCCCCAAATTAACAAAATTTTCGTCAAAAATCCGAATTTCTCAGCAAAAAAATGATGATAGATGATAATTGTAGGGACACAGCAATGCTGTGTCCGGTGTTCTGTTGGAAAATCTAGAAAGTCGCCACAAATTGAGCGATCGCTTCTCTAGCAGCCACTAAAGATTTTTCCCGTGCATTGTCACCCAAATTCAAACTATCAGCATGAATAAAGGTAAGATCAGTAATGCCGATAAAGCCCAAAATAGTACGCAGGTAAGGTTCTTGTAAATCATAAGCTGCGGCAGGAGTTCCCGCAGGAAAAGTACCACCACGGGATGTAATGATTAAAGCCTTTTTGCTGCTATCCACTAAACCTTGATAGCCAAGTTCATTCATTAAAAAAGTGCGACCTACCCTCACAATTTGGTCAATATAAGCTTTGAATGTGGAAGGAATATTCAAATTGTACATTGGCACGCCGAAAACATACATATCTGCTGCCAATAATTCATCAATTAAAGCATCAGAAACTTTAAGATTTTCCAGTAACTCTGGTGTATGGGCATCTGGTGGGGTAAAAGCTGCGGCGATCCAAGGTTCATCTACATGAGGCACAGGATTATGACCTAAATCACGGTAAGTAACAGTATCACCAGGATGGGCATTTTTCCAAGCCGTGATAAATTCACCAGTTAATCGGCGAGAAATTGAGCGATCGCCTCGTGGGCTAGAATCAATATGTAGAATGTTAGCCATAAACCTACCTAGAAATACTACTGTAAGCCAAATTAAATTTTTCTTACTCAATAGACATTAACTTATGTACAATAAAGATGCAAAGTAGGCACTGAAAAGTAAGGCACTTACAAAAAGTAACTATGAGAGCTGAAGCAGAAATCCATACCAGAGCGACCTGTGAAGTAGAAAGTACACTTAAACTCATTGGGGGACGCTGGAAAGTATTGATTATCAGGGAACTGATATTCGGGGTAAAGCGGTTTGGTGAACTGCAACGTTCTCTACCAGGCATTACACAAAAGATGCTGACCCAACAACTACGGGAAATGGAAGAAGACGGAATTATCCACCGTCAAGTTTATCCCCAAATTCCCCCCAAAGTTGAATATTCACTCACCCCATTAGGAGAAAGTTTGCAACCAATTCTCTATGCAATGCACGAATGGGCTGTAAAGCATTTAGCGGAAAAAAACTATCAATCAAGTAATAATAGCTAAACCTAAAATAAATCAATCCTAAATATTAGTTTGTAAATACTCTATTGCTGCTTCTAACTTTGAAGGATATCCTTCGGCAAACCTTTCAAACCATAAACCTTCCGTTGATAAAGGATCTAATTTATTCAACCAATCTTGAGCTTGTTTTTTCAAAGCTTTTAACTGTTTTTCTCTAAGTTTAGCTTGGCGAATCTTCTCCTGTTCTAATTCCTGTTGTTGCTGTATTTTTTTAGCTTCTTCTAAAGCAATAAAATCAGCTTTGACTTCCTCTAAAACAGAATTTATTAAAGGGTCAGACTGAGGTATAGAAGTAGTAAATGACGGATTTGGGATGAAATTTTGTTGTTTAGGTTTTGGTTGTTGTGCTTCGGTTTTTACTTCCTCTAATAAATGGTTTAATAAAGGATCTGATTGAGGTATAGAAGCCGAAAAAGATGAATTTGGGGTAAAATTTTGTTGCTTAGGTTTTGGTGGTTGCTGCGCTTCTGTTTTGACTTCCTCTAATAAATTATCTAGCAAAGAATCTGGCTTAGATTTAGAGGAAGCCAATAATTCGTCTGAAGTGATATCTAGGTGTTGGGGAATGGATACTGATGTAGTTGAATGAGGATTTTGTGGCTGTACTTCAGTTTTTTTTTCTGTAGATTCAGCTTGAAGTTCAGCTAATAATTTATCAATATGATCATTATCCATTTTTCTCTATCCTATTTAATCAGTAATGGCGTTTAGTAACACTTCAGATAGGCTCATATCTTCCATATCTTCCATTGTCACAGTATCACAGATATCAAATTTAGCCCCTGCACTTTGCAACTCATCATCTAAGATTTTCAAAAAGCGCGTAGCATGGGGGTCTGTGCCAACTTGGATAAAGGAAAGTGCTAATTCTTCGTCTCTATCCATCAAGCGAGAAGCTTGAATGATCACTTTCATCACTTCTTTGCGATCGTCTGGTTCGCCATCTGTGACTATTAAAATAGTCTCACCATTAGGCTTAGTTTGTCCACTGGCTTTGCGCTGAAAGTAATCATCTGTAGCGTGTTTTAATACAGATGCTAAATCAGTAGTTCCAGAGGGGTCATTTTCTCGGAAAATTTGCGCCACTTTAGCAGATGTAACATTATCATAGCGTTTGAATCTACCAGAAAACAAATATACAGTAATCCCATCAGGATCAAATTGTTCACATTTACTAGCTAAGGCTAGTGTAGATTCTTGGGCAGTTTGCCATCTAGTTCTTCCACCTTTTTGATCAGGTGTGGCCATGCTGCCACTTTTGTCAATAATTAATGTGTAATCACGGTTTTCTAGCATAGTTCGTTATTTGTTAATTGTTGAGTTTTTATAGGGAACAGGGAGCAGGGAACACTTCGGCTGCGCTCAGTGCGGTGCAGGGAACAGGGAACAGCAAAAGTCAAAAGGAAGAATAATTAATTACTCCTGCCCGCCTGCCCCTTGCCTCCTAAAGTTAGTCTGTAATAGCGTTCATTAACACATCTGAGAGACTCACTTCTTCTAAGTCGTCTAAGGTAACAGTATCACAAATGTCAAACTTAGCACCAACACCTTGTAGTTGATCGTCTAGGGCTTTGAGAAATTTTGTAGCTTGGGGATCTGAACCAACTTGAATCAAAGAAATTGCTAATTCTTCGTCTTTTTCCATTTGACGAGTAGCATTAATGATGACTTCAAATACTGCTTTGCGGTCATCTGGTTCGCCATCGGTGATGACTAAAATTGTTTCACCGTTAGGTTTAGTTTGTCCAGAAGCTTTGCGTTGGAAGTAGTTATTGGTTGCGTCTAATAATACACCAGCTAAATTGGTTGTTCCAGCTGGGTCGTTTTCTTGGAAGATTTGAGCTACTTTAGCGGCGGTTACATTTTCGTAACGTTTAAAGCGACCAGAGAAAACGTAAACTGTAATGCCGTCGGGATCAAATTGTTCACATTTTCGGGCTACGGCTATGGTAGACTCTTGGGCTATTTCCCAACGGCTTCTACCCCCGGCTTGGTCAGGGGTGGACATACTACCGCTTTTATCAATAATCAGTGTATAGTCGCGATCGCTCATCATATACCTTTCTAGTTATCGTTCTAGTTCTAGTTTAACCTTAAGTAATAGCACGGTATCTTTAAGCTATTACTCGTCTAGGGTTTCTTAAGTATTTTTTAACAAGGCAGAAGGCAGGGCTTTTCAACGCCGGGGAATACTTCGAAGCTCATGAAGCGCTTGAAACCGCATGGCGCGATG
>DATGXB010000025.1:0-27277 GCA_035299225.1 Nostocaceae cyanobacterium
GTATTGGGTGGTTTCAATCCCTAATAGGGAGTAAGTGGAATTTCAACTAAACTGGATGGTAGTTTACCAAGTGAATTACAGCGTTTCAATCCCTAATAGGGAGTAAGTGGAATTTCAACGCGAGTTTCAGGGTTATAGCGATCGCATTCACGCGTTTCAATCCCTAATAGGGAGTAAGTGGAATTTCAACCATTCCATAAATCGGAGCTTGTAACGATTGACCGTGTTTCAATCCCTAATAGGGAGTAAGTGGAATTTCAACCATCATTATCATAAGCGTGACCTTGAATTGACAGGTTTCAATCCCTAATAGGGAGTAAGTGGAATTTCAACTTGCATCTCCGATTAGTAAGTCATTGGAAGTAGAAGTTTCAATCCCTAATAGGGAGTAAGTGGAATTTCAACTCCATTTCCTAAAATAGCCATTTTTAATCTTCCGGTGTTTCAATCCCTAATAGGGAGTAAGTGGAATTTCAACCCACCGGGGAGAACCATCACCAGCGATATAAGGTTTCAATCCCTAATAGGGAGTAAGTGGAATTTCAACAAAAACAAACCAAGTTACTTTCTAGATAAGGGTGTGTTTCAATCCCTAATAGGGAGTAAGTGGAATTTCAACAACCAATGCTTCTAAATCCGGGTTGATAGTCGCCGTTTCAATCCCTAATAGGGAGTAAGTGGAATTTCAACAAAAAAGAAAACCATCCCCAAAGCCTACACATTAGGTTTCAATCCCTAATAGGGAGTAAGTGGAATTTCAACTTTACCCGCCCCGTGAGGTTAATATTGAGTGGGATTTAGGTTTCAATCCCTAATAGGGAGTAAGTGGAATTTCAACAGCCGCAGACCAGCGAAAAGGACAAGAATCACTCGTTTCAATCCCTAATAGGGAGTAAGTGGAATTTCAACTTCCCGCAGGAGCGATAGCGCAATGGCCGCCAGAGCTACTTGTTTCAATCCCTAATAGGGAGTAAGTGGAATTTCAACGTACGCTAGAATTTTTGCCATACAACGTACTAGCTGTGTTTCAATCCCTAATAGGGAGTAAGTGGAATTTCAACCTAAATACTTTGCCAGCAACAATTACTCTGAATGCAGTTTCAATCCCTAATAGGGAGTAAGTGGAATTTCAACTGAATTGGGAAATATTTTTCTTGGCTTCTTCCATGTTTCAATCCCTAATAGGGAGTAAGTGGAATTTCAACATTAACGTTGTGGGATAAATTTACGGATTACCAATCACGTTTCAATCCCTAATAGGGAGTAAGTGGAATTTCAACTCGACGGATTGGTGAATCTCTACAGATGCTTTAAATGTTTCAATCCCTAATAGGGAGTAAGTGGAATTTCAACCTGCAAAAAAAGCTATTTTTGAGGCGGCCACACAAACGGGAGTTTCAATCCCTAATAGGGAGTAAGTGGAATTTCAACCCCAGCTTGGTAATGCCATTGCAATAATTTTAAAGTTTCAATCCCTAATAGGGAGTAAGTGGAATTTCAACTCGGTTCATTGCCGATGGTGATGACGGAACTCTAAGTTTCAATCCCTAATAGGGAGTAAGTGGAATTTCAACTTCAATAATTCTTTTTCTCATGGCAATTATAACTGTTTCAATCCCTAATAGGGAGTAAGTGGAATTTCAACATAAAAATTGTTGCGTGGAGAGAAAAAATTTATTTGGTTTCAATCCCTAATAGGGAGTAAGTGGAATTTCAACTTTATGCCCTTGGGGATGCTTATCAAATCTCTGTTTCAATCCCTAATAGGGAGTAAGTGGAATTTCAACGGAATGGAAATAGCAAAGCAGTTGGAAACGATGGTTTCAATCCCTAATAGGGAGTAAGTGGAATTTCAACGACTACAGCAAATGAGTTGCGGTGGTGGGGATATGAGTTTCAATCCCTAATAGGGAGTAAGTGGAATTTCAACTTGCTTGGCGATCGCTTATCTCCCGGTAGCGATCGCTTGTTTCAATCCCTAATAGGGAGTAAGTGGAATTTCAACAATACCAGTTTCCGATCTTATTTAAGATATTGTATGTTTCAATCCCTAATAGGGAGTAAGTGGAATTTCAACTAGATCGCGTGCAGCGATCTTTTTTTATACCATCGTTTCAATCCCTAATAGGGAGTAAGTGGAATTTCAACTAACGAGCTTACAAAAGCCGGATTTGATTTTGTGCGTTTCAATCCCTAATAGGGAGTAAGTGGAATTTCAACTCTGCCAAAATGATAAGGGTTTGGTATTGGTAACTCCGTTTCAATCCCTAATAGGGAGTAAGTGGAATTTCAACTTTATCGCCACAAGCACGGCGGTAGCTGATAACGGTTTCAATCCCTAATAGGGAGTAAGTGGAATTTCAACTTGAAAATATAGGAATTTTCACAACTACATCAGTTTCAATCCCTAATAGGGAGTAAGTGGAATTTCAACTCTACAAGGAAGATGAAAATCTTCCTTTTTTCATAGTTTCAATCCCTAATAGGGAGTAAGTGGAATTTCAACCTTTCCATCCGTTTGTACTGCAATCAATGTTTGGTGTTTCAATCCCTAATAGGGAGTAAGTGGAATTTCAACGTCCAACCGACAGGGCAATGGCCGAAGCGTTCAAGGTTTCAATCCCTAATAGGGAGTAAGTGGAATTTCAACCTGAATTTTTAGGCATCCACAACGACTATTTAGTACGTTTCAATCCCTAATAGGGAGTAAGTGGAATTTCAACATTGCATCAGCCCAAGTTGGAAGGCGTTCCCATTGGTTTCAATCCCTAATAGGGAGTAAGTGGAATTTCAACGTTAGCTCCCTTCTTTCATACATTTCGCAAAATCTAGTTTCAATCCCTAATAGGGAGTAAGTGGAATTTCAACATCAGCATCTTGGCATATTTTTCTAAAAGTTAATAGTTTCAATCCCTAATAGGGAGTAAGTGGAATTTCAACTGTTTCTCTTGGGTATACTGAGCGTTGGTTTTACGTTTCAATCCCTAATAGGGAGTAAGTGGAATTTCAACTCTGGGATGTTGACACAGGTGAAGAGCATCTACTTGTTTCAATCCCTAATAGGGAGTAAGTGGAATTTCAACTCACTAGAGATTCGGCGGATTGTTCCAGGTGATGGTTTCAATCCCTAATAGGGAGTAAGTGGAATTTCAACTTGTTGCTAGGTTGTTTTTTGGCCATAGTTAGTTGTTTCAATCCCTAATAGGGAGTAAGTGGAATTTCAACAACTTCTGTTCTGTTTTGCCAACCTAGTCCATCGTTTCAATCCCTAATAGGGAGTAAGTGGAATTTCAACTGCGGGAGGCTGAACACTATGTCTTATTTGGTTTTCAAGGTTCAGTTGCGCGGATGGGGTAATCATATCACGATCCAGAATTAGGAGCAAGAGCAAAAAACGCTGAAAGTCAGTCTGTACAAGGAGCGCGGATGGTTGGAGTCTTTTAGGGTTCTGTAAGCCTTGCCCATTCTTGATTTCAGTCATTTTTTGCTCACTTTGTTTTTTTACACCTACCCTTCCGCGCTTTCGGCAAAGAAAATACTGTTATCTGGCAGTTGTTCACCACCAATACGTTCTACTTTACCAAAACAGCAGGCACATAGGAAATAAAAGCGGATATTGTCAGTATCAGGCTTAATCAGTTTATTGAGACGCGATCGCAGTTTTGCATACTGAGCATCATTTAACTGGCACTCAAACACACTGTACTGTACCCACTGTCCATAGGATTTAAGGATATTATGGATCTTCGTGCGGCGCTTATCCTCAGAAATATCGTAGGAGACGACAATATTCATTTCTTGCTCCTACTTCAAAACTAAAGGTGGATATTTTTCAATTTCACCCATTAAATACTTAGCCAATAATCTGGCTTGTATTTCAAAAGCTTCTTGATAAGTACATTTACGTCCCATCACTGGATGTTTAAACTCAGATTGTTTTTTCTGTTGATACAACTTTAAAAATGTTTTTCGTCCTTCAGTAGTCAGAGAAACAGCACCACTTAACGGTTCAGTAACAAAGTTTTGAGTGTTCAACAATTGCTTATTCAACACAGACAAAACCACTGCATCTACTACTAAAGGGCGAAATTCTTCCATCAAATCTAAAGCTAAAGATGGTCTACCATATCGCTCACAATGTAAGTAACCTAAATAGGGATCAAAACCAACTATATTAATTGCACCTTGTACATCATGACGTAATAAGGCATAACCCAAACTCAATAAAGAATTAACTGGATCAGTAGGAGGACGACGAACACGACGAGAAAAAGTAAATTCTGGGTTGCGAATCAATTGATTAAAACAGCCAAAATATGCAGCACTCCCAGCACCTTCTAAGCCACGCAAAGAATCAATATTTTTAGTTGCATCAATTGGCGTAATTGTTTGTTCAATCCGAGTAATGTATTGTGATAAATCAATATCTGTAGATTCTCGCTGACGACGAATTAGCAGATGGCGATAATTCTTCAATTTCCCCCGCACAAAACCTTGAACAATATGAATAGCTTCGGGTGATTCTCCGGCCGCTTGCCATTGGGCTTTGCGAACAAAGATATTTTTAGTTACTTCTGGTTCTAACCTTCCTAAATAGTGACCTTGCTCATTAATAAAACTGAGAGGGATTTGACGTGCTAATAATTCAGAAATAGCCGCAGGAGAAATTGTTGCTCGTCCAAATACTACAACTCCATCAATTTTAATGAGTGGCACATCTAAAATTGTTTGTTTTTCAAATCTCACATTTAGACGTTCATCAACTTTTCCAACAAAAGCATCAGCTTGTGTGATATACACTGTACCCATAATTACACCTCAAATGAAAAAATAATCAGTTACGAAAATTAGTTTGTACAATGCTAATTAATCAGCTTCTTGATAGCGTCCTACTTTGTCAGCAGCTTGGGGTAAACATCGTGAATAAAGACTACATCCTTCACAGCGTTTAGTTTTCAAAGGTTTGGGCATCACACCAGTAAATAACAGGTTTTGGACAGCTTCAATAATAGCGATCGCACTTTCTCGTAATTTTTGATTTATTTCCACTAACTGACGTTGGTGTGACTGCGCGTAATATATATAGCCTGTGGTAATATTTTTTCCCATCATCTCTTCCAGACACAAAGCTTGAGCGCAAACTTGTAACTCATCGTTATCCCATTCCCCCTTGCGTCCCCGTTTATATTCCACAGGACACCATTCACCATTTTCTAATTCAATTAAATCAGATTTACCAATCAGTTTATATTTGTCAGACCTCAACCAAATAGCTCGAACTTGCCAAACCTCTTCTCGTTGTCCTTCACCTACAGTATGCACCCGTTCATGTAAACTTGTCCCCTCAATTGTGTATTGGTTATCAATAAATTCACCAGCACAATGTATCCGCCAACAGCGATGAGGACAATAGGCATATTGATTTAAAGCGGCAATAGGAATATACTCTATATCATTCATAATTTCAAATCCTATATTTTTAATTTTTAACCCTTCTCATCATTCCCATACCCATAGTCGTTTTACGTCCTACACCTGCATATAAAGCAAAATCAGCTAAAGCATTAATTTGTTTAATTCCTATTGATTCAACATCACCAAGAATGCGATAATTAATTTTACCCACACAACCTATAAACTTACTATCATAGTTACTCAAAACTTCCGTATTGATTTGGCAATAACTAGGATAAACTGAATCAAGGGGAATATTAGTTAATTCAATACCACTATATTTATGCCAACGATTGAGTAAACTATTAAAAACACATTCCCGTGTAGGCAAAATACTATCAAACCCACCTTGCCGAAAAGCTACAGGAGTAGAAATAGCAAAATTAAGATTACGTTCTTGCTCACTAGCTTGCTCATAAATTTGACTATAAGTACAAGCATTAGCCCAAGGTTGGATAGATTGGGGTGTACCTTGAATGCTAGTAATGTACAAATCTGCTGAACCCAAATGCCAAGGATGTTTGGGATTAAGATTCAGCCATAAAGGAGTCAATTGGTTAAATAATGTATCATCTAATAAAGAGATACGCCACCAACAAGGTGTACCAGGAGGAATAGGCTTTTGATAGGAATATTGCAAACTAGACAAACTTTTGTAGTCATGTTTAGAAATGCGTTGTATTTGTAAAGGTGAAAGAGTAAAAGCTTTATCTGCGTTGGAATTGTGTAAAGAATCTCCTAAATCTTTATCAACATAACTCACCAGAGTTAAAAATAAAGCGTGATAATGTCTACCAGTTAAAAACTGTGGGTAGATAGTAGATTGGGGGATAAAGTTAAGAACAAGACTATAAGGCATATTATTAGTTGTAATTGAAATGTTGGTTTTGTATTAGCAAAATATTATGGAGGTAAAGATGGGATTATGTGCATTAATAAAATGCCAATAATCCCAAAAAACAAGGGAAAATAATTAACTCCGAAAACGATATTCCATCTGTTTGGGAAGTGTTACATTTTTGACATTACTAAAATAGTAATATTCCCCTCGCATTTGTACATTTTGAATCAGACTAACTGGAGGCATATTTACTACATCATAGCTAATTACCTGATTAGTAAACATCACATCTAACGGATTTAAAGGATGTTTACAGTTGAAAATACCTTCAGTAATTTTAGGTTTCGGTAATTCCTCAGAATTTACCTCAGCCTTGCTCATCCATTTACCTAAACGAATCCATCTAGGTAATTTGATTTCTTTTTGAGAGATCAGAAAAAACTCAAATTGACTTTCTGGAGCTAATTCACGAATACGCCCATAGGTGGGAACATTCTTACTAATTTGCTCCATTTTGACGTGATAATTGAGGTTAGCCCATTTATAAGTGTGGGTAACATAAGCAGATTCTAAAGGACGTGCAGGTGTAATATAAATACCTTGATGATTAAGAGGTTCTAAATCTCTTTCATAATGGGGTATATGTTCTGCGTCGTAATAGCTGCTTCTTGCTAAACCAAGAGCATAAGTCAGAGCATAATTATGTAAATATTGCTCTGTTATATAAAGCCTACCTAATTCACGAGTGGCAAAATACAAAGGGTCTTGTAAGGTAAGGAGAAGACGATAAATTTGCATACATTATGTTTCCTCCTCTTCAGATGTTTTAGTTTTATCTTTCTTTTTACCTCTGGTATTAGTATTTTCTGCTTTTTCTTCCTTTAAAACACCTGCTGCTTTTGCATAATTTAAAGTATCTTGTGTTAATGAGTTCATCCATTGTTTGAAATTATCCTCATTACCAAGAATAGATTGAGCTTCATTTTGAAGAGATACGAGTGCTTGTTTTGAAATTAATTCATAAAAAACTCCGTCTTTTTGAATTAATTCATTAACAGCTTGTTCTGTAGCTGATGTGATAGCAGTCGTGTCATAAGGAGGTAAAACATCTCCAATAATGTCGTAAATTTTTTGAGTTAATCGCAGATTACTGAAGATTTCACCATCAGCAAAGATTATGGCTACAACTGTATTTCTGACTTGTCCAGTTCGTGTAGTTTGAGCACCATAACGTTTGGTGCGTTGCAAATTATTCAGCAGATACAAAAATGTATTTGGTGTTGGATCACGTAATGTAACTACACTGGGAAAAGAAATTTCTGGTAACACATGATCTTGTTCACTAAAACGATTAGTGGTGTCTGTTCCTTGTGTCATTGTCCCATCTTCATAGGGTGCATTCAAGGTAAAAGTTCCGTGAGATTCTTCATATTTAGGAACAGCATAAGCTGAGTCTATAAAAACTTTGGATTTCTCAGAACCAGAATTATCTGCACCACCTTTACCTACTGCATAACCGTAAATAACACAGTCGGGGCAAACTCCACAAGGATTTTCATTGTAAGCACAGTCTTTTTTATGTTGGAGTTTGATCTGGTCGTAGATTTCATAGCGCCGCAATAATTCACGTCCTGTTAAACGTTCAGGAGTGGTTTGTTTACGTTTGAAAAGCACTAAACGACTAATTGCTTGTGAATCATTAAGTCCTGCTCTAACTCTGGCTACATTGAGTTCTCCATCAGTTTTAAATACTGCATAAGAATCTGTTTCTCTGAGAACTATAAAGTGAGCATATTTAGCCCCAGGAATGCGAGGAATAGATTCTTGAAAATGCTTTTTGTACTGTTCAAACATTAATTTGACTCCTTATTGTCTGATGTTTGTGTTTTTTCTTCAGGTTTCTTGATGTACTGTTTGATATACCAAGCCTCCGCAGCATGACGAATAAGATTGATATTTTGTCTGAGAAGCGATCGCTCTGCCCTACAATAGTTCTGAAATACCTCTTTAACAAAGTATTGAGAAAAGTCTTGAATGACAGTTTCACGCTGGCTTTTATCCTTCACTACTTCGGAGGGTATATAACCTTCGTTGTTGTTATTTAGTACACCATCTACTAGAGAAAATAAATAACCCTCTATCATTAATTGCAGGTCATCTTCAGCAGTATTTGGTTGACTTTCTAAGATGACTTTTGCTGCTATATTTAAAGGTCGAAGCCTTGTATATGCAGAGGAATTTTTACCTGATGCTCGATAAAAACGAGCATATTTATCAACTAACTCTCGAATCATATTCATGGGGTCATCACCTTGATAATAATTAATCAAAAGTTGGTAATAATTCAGCAATTTTTTTGCAACAATAATTGCTGGATCACTAAGCTGAGTTGATTTTTTCTTGCGTTCCTCCTTTTTGATATTTTCGAGTATGCGATCTGCATAGTGAAATACATACAAAGGGCTAGTATCCAAAGATTGAGAAACATTATTTAAAGCATTCCAAACAGGAAAATTTCTACTATCGCGGTATGCTTGGGATGTTAAAGCATACACAGCAAAAGCCGCAGGAATAGCAGTAATAAATTCATCTAAACGGAAACTAGATTTTTTGATGCTGTGCTGCCAGTAGGTGTGTACACCATCCAAAATCGCAGTTTCTTTAAAATCCGCTCCTGAGTCGTATGGTGGAAGAGTTGAACGACTAGCAACTACTTTAACTCCAAAGGTTAAAGGTGCAATTAATGTTAGTAATGCTGGTATATGCCATACTTCGGTATCAGTTGGTTTTTTAAATAATGCGGGAACTCCTAAAAGATAATAACCGTGCATTTGTCCTTCTGGATATTCCACTTTTTCAACTCGCCGTTTCTCATTTTCTTTAGGATCAGCACCTACTCTAAAAACATCTGCACGGTGAATACAGTTAGGGTCATAGTTATGTTTTGCTAACTCTTTATCTAAATCAGAAAAGACATTTTGAGCAAAGCTTTTATAGGCTCGGTTCATGATGAGAGCAGTTTCTGGGGTGAAATAATAATCTGGATAAAGATGCAGGTAAATAATATCATCATCAGCTTCTAAACCCCGGTTTAAAGAATAACTACGCAGCAATTTTTCAGCTTGACAAACTGTACAAATTCCACGTAAAGATTCTTTAGAAAGGCTGGTAACTCGTTTGTTGGTGTAACTAGAAAATTCCTCTCGTACATCAAAAGCACTATTACAAACAGCACATATTGGTTCACGCTTACGGTTGGCTTTGTTTCGGTGATAACGATTCAACTCTTTTTCAAAATCATGTTTTTTATCACTGTCACTAATATCCAAAACTTGACCAATGTAACTATCAAGAAAAGCAAACGCTGTTATTCCTTCCGGTTTACCCCATTCTGTAATAACTTGGTGGATAGCTTTTAACATTTTATTTTCAAGTTCAGCATCATTTAAGCTGCCATGTTTCCTCATATAATGACCAGCTAAGAAATACCACCCATGTGGTACACCACCAAGAGCAGGAATACGTTTTAAAGTTTCTAAATACTCGTTCATATCCAAAGCATTAAGTAAACTTTGGATAGCCTGATCTTCAGTTACTCCATAGTATTCTTTGAGGATATCTACTAACCCTCTAACTCCTTCTGCTAATCTATCAACTTGTAAATTTGCTGGATAATTCCAATCTAAATCTGCTAATTCAGGAATTGACTTAATTTTTTCTCTTCTTTCACCAGTGACAGGGGTTCGTTTATCACCAAGTATATTAAAAAGTTGTTTAATGAGAGTTTCTGACGCACGTTCCACATCAGCTACTTCTTTCATATCTGGTTTACAACTGATAATACCTTTTGGTTGACGATAAATTAAACGATTCAATCCTTTATCAGCAGTTTTTAGGATTTGCGATCGCACTATTTCAGCTAGATTAGATAAATCTGGCTTTTCACTATCCTTTGGTGCAAAGTATGTAATTCCATCAGGGAAGAATAAAAAAGCTATCCATCCAATTTCCCTAGCTTTATCTAATACTGCATTGTGAATAGTTTGAGTTAATAACCCCCGGTTCTCTATAGTACGATGATGGCGAATAACATATTTATCTTTTAACCTACGTCGTACAATTGCCCGAATCTTTTCTTCATATAAACTATCTGGACGATGAGCCATAGAAGCTAATAAATCAGCAAAACGAACAAATTCAGATAAACTCATCAAATCTTCAGGAGATAATTTTATATCTTGGAAATTAGCAAGAGTCAAATTTGCTCCTCTTGCATCTTCAGCATTTTGAGCCAGAAAAGCTATATCTTGCCAATATTCACTGCTAATAAATTTCCACAGTCCTAAAGTTTCCGCCCAAATATTAAAATAATGGTGGTATTTATCCCATTCTTTACCATCCATCCGTACATTACCCAATTGCTTGAGTACAATTTTATTGAGATCGTGCAGAGTCACAGCAGCTAAATATAACCGTTGTTGTAGTTCCTCTAAATTAGCTAATTTAACTAAAGTCCAACCACCAACAGCAGCATTTAAAAGATGTACAGCTAAACTTTGATCTGGATGCTCAACCAATTTAGTGATGATCTTTTCTTTCTTATCTGGGTTAACATTAACAGCTAATTCCTTAGCCGCTTCTAAACTCATTCCCTTTGCAGGTTTAAGACTGAAAGAATCAAGAATATTAGGAAATACCTTTTCTATCCAATCTCGCAGAACTTGATCCTCAGCATTATTTAAAGTCTCTAATGCTAAAACTACTAAAGGAGGTTCTTTTTCTGGTATAACTGGCTTACCATAACTTTCAGGTGTTAACCAATCGAAATTATCTATCATTTTTTACTCTCCTGCAAAGAATATTTCATGAGTTTTTTGACAATAAAGAAGACTATCTAACAGCAGTGCATCTAAACCAAAAGCTACAGCATATTCTTGACGACTAGAATCAACTACTTTATGTAATTCAAACAAAGCAGGTAATCTATAACGTCGGCGCAGTGTTTTGATATCATATTTACCAGGATCAGCAACACAAGTTGTAATAGGTAAATATTCAAGTTTTTCATTTATCTTTTTAATTTCTCCATGACGACTCTGTATAAAAAACCCTTTTCTTTCTTGTGCTATGTTGAGTTGTAACCTATCTAATTTATCTGTAAAAATGAGTGCTACAGCTTCATAGCTACTTAAATATTGTGTGATCTTTGCATATATTCCCAAATTATTTTTATAAAATGGTTCATTGAATCTCTCACTTATTTCTTTTGCTTCCTCCTCTGATATAAGTTCAAAATCTGTTCCTGCAAGTAAACGTATTAAACTCATGCTTTTCACTGCGTTTGTATCTGGGTCATGAATCCATATATCTAATTGTCCTCCACCACGAAAAGTTGACAAATCCTGAATAATCATTCTGTGTTCTTTCAGTTCATTTAACCTAGACCAATAAGGAGTTATACCCACAATTCGGTTAGCTTCTTTCTCATAACGTTCAATCAAAGTTTGATATTGATCCTTTTGTTGACTCAGCAAACAAAACCTAATTGTAGAAAGAACACAACCCCAACGGCTTAAATATAGCTGAAATTCTTGAGGCTTTTGGTAAATGTTTTCTTTAACATTTTGGAAAAAACTTTCTCTGTCTACTTCAGTTTCATTACCATAAATTTCAGAAAACTTATCCTTGACCCAATCTGGAACTAAAGCTATTCCTTGGTAAGTTGGAAACCCATCATGTCTTCCTAATCTTCCTAAACGCTGAATAAACGTACCCGCATCTAAAGATTCATAAACCAGAAAATTGATCTCAAAATCTACACCAACATCTACTGTAGAAGTTGCAATAATTAATTGTTTACTCATTGCATCTTCTCTAACTTTTGCACCAGTTAGCCCTGTATTTTCGCCTATAGTTAAACCTAAGTTGGCATTTTCTAAAGTTTTGACTATGCGTTTAGCAGCAAATACACTATTAGCAATGATCAGTCCTTTAGAATTAGGATATTGAGAAAAAAAGTGTTTGATATATTCTAAATTCTCAAATACCCAATTTTCAATTCCTCCATTACTTTGTTCAGATGTGATTACATCTAAATCTACTTCATGTAAAATTCTCCGATGAGTTTGACTTTTTTCTAACCCATGTTCATATTCACCTTGAATGATTTTAGTAGTAATACCTGCTTTATCAAGAACTTTTAATAAAACATTATCTGGTGTAGCAGACAGAAAAAGAAATTTTGCTGCAAAACGCTCTCCTACACTTGCTCTATTAAAAGCAATACCATCCAATACATTAGCAATTTGTGGAGCATAAAAAATATGAAATTCATCAAATACTATGTAGCGGTATTGATTAAACCAAGTTTCAGCTAAACGAGCTTTGTTACCACCTCTACTATCGTAATGTAAGCGATGAATCAACGTAAAAATATCAGGATTTGTGACAACTATATTATTATCATTAGCTACATTTCGTAGTGTTTCTAGTTTGTTAAAACCTTCTTCACTCATATATGAAGCTAATTTAGATCCTGTGAGTTCACCGACTTGTAACTCAAGATTAAATTGATTTTTCCATTTTCCTATTTGTTTTCCTTGATCACGAATAAGCTCATTTGTAGGATAGTTAAATAAACCTTTACCTAATCCACTTGTTTTATCAAATGCTGGAAGCAAAGCAGCTAAAGTTTTACCATCACCAGTTAAAGCAGTGTCAAATACAACTTGATAATTTTTTATTGCATCCCAAACTTCTTGTTGATGGGTAACAAGTTGGATATTATTAACTGATATTTGGGAATATTTAGACCATGTAGAAAGTAGTTTTATTTTCATAAATCACTCTGTAAAAAATTCATCAATATTTATAATTACTAAAATTATTTGACCGATACCACAAAGTTATCAAATTGTTGGATAAACTAAACAGGCTTGCACATCTTCCCGTTCTAACCAGGGATAGGCTTCTAATAAAGTTTCTCTAGTATCTCCTGCTGCTAAAATTCCTAAAGTATGTTCCACAGCTAGACGACGACTACGAATTATTGGTTTACCGCCAAAAATTTGGGGATTAAATGTAATTCTGTCTAATAATGTTTGTTCGTTCATATTTACCTATTTAATAAAACAACTTCACTCATGTAGATACTACTAATTTTATTGCTAATTAAATTCTGAGTTATGAATTGGTTTATCTTGCTTACCGTAAGCAATACAAGCGAGAATATCATCCCTTTCCAAACTAGGATATGCTTCTAAAATTGTCTCAATTGTTTCTCCACCTACAAGCAGGTCTAAAATCAGTAATACCCAAATTCGATGACCTTTAATGCAAGGTTTACCAAAACAAATATTTGGGTCAATAGAAATTCTGGACAGCAAATTATCATCGGTCATGGTCGTTGACCTCACTAACTGCTATTTTCAAGAAACGAGAGTAGGAGAAACTACCCCCAATATCTAATAAATGCTTTTTAAGCGATCGCTCTTGACTCTATTACTAATTTATACTCATACTTTTGACTTTGTGTACGTCGTTTATCAAACTGATAACCACGCTTCTTGAGAACGTGCATAGTTGCAGAAAACCGATGACTCACTTTCTCTACTAACTCATCTGTAGAATGCCAGCAAGCATCTGACATCACTTCAATCATACGATCAGGTAAGTTTTCTTTCATGAGAGATTACCTTAATAGATTTGTGCCCAAGAAGCCATGCTCGTGCTAACCTATAAGGTGCGACTCTGATAGGTGAACTAGAATGACTTTCTTCTGGTTCTCCTCAATATAGCATTTATTTTTTTTTGTCTATAGTAAAGATCTGAAAGCAAGATAAAAAATTTTCCATTAGCTTTCCCCAAGATGTATACTAGAGAAGCCTTGAAACTAAATCCTAATCCCATGAGGGATTGAAATTATAGAAAAGATGTGAGCAAGGCTTTAACACACTCATTAATCCCTATGAGGGGTTACAAGCCGGACCTAGACTCTGGCTTTTTTAGTATTTGCATAATGAGTCACATTGTTCTTTTTGCATTTCTGTTCTCCATTCACATGATATACAGATAGAATAACTGTAAATAAGCAATATGTCAATAATGTAATTACATTTTGTAGATGTCTAGGAAAAAAGAAACAATTACACTGTCAATTCCGGCAGGAACAAAGGAACAACTGGAAGAAATCGCCCGCAAATTGCGGATCTTCTGGGGTAAGTCTCCCAGTATATCTGGGTTATTGGTAGCGATCGCCCAACAAGAGTTTGAGGTTAGTGAACCTTTCACCCTCAATTCACCTCAAGTAGCTGCTCTCCAGCAAGCTATAGGACTGCTGAAAGACTCTGGTTTTATTGAACAAGCGCAAACCATCTCTAGTTTGTTACTAGAACGAGGCCAGCTTGAGCTTCCTATGCGTCAATCACTACTCCAGCAAGTCAGCCAACCGACGGAAGCATGGCGCATTCTTGCAGACCAATTCCGCCAAACTCAACAACCATTTCACTTACTCTATGCAAATCCTCAACTGGGAGATTTATCATTTACAGTACGTTATGCAGAAATTGCTTTTGAAGAAAAACGTTTTTACTTAAATATTTGGTGCGACGAAACTGAAGATATTGCTAACACGTCCTTCCCAGAACTGATCCACAATCGCTGTTTGCGTCTAGATAGAATTAAAGGTGTTGTCCCAGTAAACGGACAATGGCGACATGAAGGGCTAGATTATCTTAAAGTGTACTTACAGTTTTATGGAGGACTGATTAAAGCATATCAACCAAAACCCAACGACATCAGCAACGAAATTATTGGAGAGGTGCGCCAAGTTGTGAGAAAGGTATCAAATCCCTTCTGGTTGGTTCGGGAAGTGTTACGTTATGGGGATGAGTGCGTAATTGTTTCACCGGAAAATGTGCGATCGCAAATTAAGAAAAAGCTCTTAGCCCTTTGTCAACAGTATGATTTAACAGTAAACCTATAAGTGTTCTTTCATTGGTGTTGATGATTTCCCATGCAATCCCCCCTTCTGGGGACGTAAATTAAACGTAGCATCTCATTCTGAAAATCATTCTTAAAAATAATTGAGAATAAGCTGTTAAGTCAAACCCTTTTGGGAAGCGCAATTCAGGACTTACCGTGAAAAGTAAGGTTTCTACTGTGATATTTGGTAGATTTAATAAACAATCTAAATGGAAGCTCATTTTGCTAAACCGTATCTTATGCTACAATTTTCACTATAACCCCAAGAGAGCCATACCACATTTTCCTCAAACCTATACACCATCTGACTTTCAGCCTCTTTTGTCGCCCCTTCAGGTGTAGAATAGAGGTCAAAATTGTAAGTTGGAGTTGTTGTTGGTAAAAATGGAATCAATAAATTATTGGTTAATGAAGTCTGAACCTGATGTTTTTAGTATTGCTGATTTACAAGTACAAAAGCAGACTATTTGGGATGGTGTACGAAATTATCAAGCGCGGAATTTTTTACGGCAAATGCAACCGGGTGATTTAGCTTTTTTCTATCATTCTAATACGGAAAAGCCTGGAATTGTGGGGTTAATGCGTGTGGTTGAATCTGGTGTTGCTGACCCGACACAGTTTGAGGCGACAAGCGAATATTATGACCCAAAAGCAACTATTGAAAATCCTCGCTGGCAAACAGTAAAGGTTGAATTTGTAGAGGTTTTTTCTCAACCTGTTTTATTGTCAACATTAAAGGAGAAATTTAGCGGTGAGGAATTATTAGTTGTAAAAAAAGGTAACAGATTATCAGTTATGCCTGTGACAATGGAAGCGGCTAAAAAGATTTTCAATTTGAGTCAAAATACCGCTTAGTAAATTATGGCGGGCAGGATACACACCCCACAAAATTTATAGGCGTTGCTGATTAATAGGATGAATTTTGTTTCATACCAATTCACGAAAACCTTGATACTAATGAATTGCTTGTAGGGGTTTAGCACTGCTAAACCCTTCCCCGGTATTTGTATCATTATTAAAGTGAAATGGTATCACACATTCGCCGTCAGGTGTTCCGCTTGCGGTAGGTGCAAAAACGCAAAGAATCTATCTTTACCTTTGGACAATCATTTCGCAAATATGCAACGCCGTCTTTTTAATTCATCTAAACCAATGTAACCAACTGTGCCAATTTTCCACTATTTGAGCAAGTTCTGTATAACCTCCAGCTTGAGGATGTGCACCATCATTATTTCTAGCTTCTGTTAACCAAATCGGAGAATTTACTAATATTGAAAAAACATCTAGATAAGGTATATCTAAATCTTGACAAACCGAGGCAAATGCTTGAGATAAATTAGCAATTCTTTGATTTTGGGCTGCATCTCCACAGGGGGCTGTACTAACCATTAAAACCGGATATAATTGCTTGGCTTGACTTAAAATGTGGCGAATGTTGATAATTGATTCCTCAAAGTCTACACGAGTTTTACCGTTTTCTAGGGTAGTATCATTTGCTCCAAAAGAAAATACTACTCTACCGTCGTATTCTGGAGGTAAACGATAGGAAACTTCCTGCAACCAACGCTGTTTTAATTCTGTGCTGGTTTCCCGTCTTACTCCTAAATTGTAGTAAGTAATATCATAACCCCGATTAATGGCAGTAATGCAAATTCTCCCAGTCCAACCTAGACATTGAGGATCACCTGTTCCATTTACAAATGATTCACCAACAAAACAAATTCTCATGTTTTTAAAAAATAGAGTAAAATTTTTGTTTACTGATTTGACAAGTTCAATTTGCGGAGAACGTTGATAATTTCCACAGGATCTAGTCGCTTAGTATGATCAGGTTCAACAAAAGCATAAATAATCTCACCATTTCTATTAACTATATAAGTGGCTGGAATTGGTAGTTCAAAAAATTTGTTAGCATTATATTTTGCCAAATTGTAACCTAATTCTAATAAGAAATCTCTAAGGTATCTGGGAACTTGAAATACAATTCCAAATTGACGGGCAACATAATTATTTTTGTCAATTAAAACATTATAAGTCAATTCATGTTCTTGAATAGTGAGTAAGGTATATTCTAATATTTGGGGTGAGATTGCTATTAATGTTGCTCCTAACATTTTAATTGCGGGTAATGTTTGTTCTAATTCCATTAATTCTAAACTACAGAAAGGACACCAAGCCCCTCTATAAAATGAAATTACTACTGCACCTTGGTTAAGTAATGTTTGTAGTTCTACAAGTTGACCAAAGGCATTAGGTAAGGTAAAGTTAGGAACGGTATCTCCTATGTTTAATGTCTGATTAACTATACCTGATGCACGAAGTTCATTAATAGCTTTAGAGATTAAAGATTTATGATCTAGGGAAAATACTTGCTCACGTATTTGATCTAATTTTTCTATAAAGTTCATCACATTTATCCTGATAATTTCAAGTATTATAACAGTCCTGTTTTTGGAAAAGAAGAAAAAAATAACTAAGTTTCTAACTAAATCTAAAGTCCAAAATTTTCTTACCTTTTTTCTCTGCTTTAGCGACCGATCTAAAAATAACTAATTAAAAATTAAATCTAAACGCTGTTGGGATGTTTGCAAGGCTTGAGAGGGTGAACTTTTACCCAATAAAACTGCTTCAATGGCACGTCCTAAGTTTTCGGAAATGCGGGTATAGCCGGGAAAAATGGGACGAGAACGACCAAATTGTGATTGATCTAAAAAGATTTTGATTTGTGGTTGTTTGTCTAAGAATTTCTGATATTCTAAACTTTGGCGAGATTTAAGATTTACTGGTAAATATCCTGTTCCTAATGCTAATTCTGTTTGAAATTCGGCACTGATGGCATATTCAGCAAATGTAAATGCTGCTTTTTCTCTTTCTGGTGTAGTTTTGAATAAAAAGAGATTTTCACCACCAATTATGGTAGCAGGTTTTTCATTCATAGGAATGGGAAAGACATCAAAATCTATACCACTTTGTTTAAATTCTTCTAAACTCCAAGGCCCAGTAATCTGCATGGCTACTTTACCATTTATTAGGTTACTAATTTCATAACCTCTTTCTGGTGCAGATAAAACCGCAATATTATCTTTAATTAAATTTTGCCAAAATTCTAAAGCAGTCATCGCACCTTGATTATCGGCTAACATCACATCTGCTGCACTTCGATCATTCTCACTTACTAACCTACCGTTACTACTCCACATAAAAGGTAGCCAAGTAAATACGGTAAATTCTCCTTTACCTGCGGGTAAAAGTAAACCATATTGATCTATTTTTCCGTCATTATCAATATCACGAGTTAATTTTTTAGCAACTTCTTTTAACTCTGACCATGTTTGCGGTAACTTATTGATTCCTGCGGCTTTAAATAAACTGGGACGATAATAAATTCCGACATTATTCGTGGCAAAAGGAACAGACCAAAGTTGATTTTGGTATTCCATAGATGAATATAAAGCCGGATCAATTTCTTTAATTACTGATGTTTTGGCTAACTGTTCATCTAATGGTAAAATTGCCCCTAATTCTGCCAATTGCCCGCTAATTGTGGGATTATACCATAATAAATCCGGTGGTGCATTTCCCACTACAGCAGATAAAATTTTTGGCATTTGTTGGTCTTGTTGTCCCACATACAAGGATTCTACTTGAATATTGGCATGAGTACGATTAAATTTATCTACTAATTTTTGTAATACTTGCCGATTTGGTGGTGGGTTCACTCCTTGCCAAAGTGTAATATGAACTACTGGATCAGCCGTTGATGCCGGAAAATTATGACATCCCCCTAAAGCTAGGAGACAAAATAGCAGTGCTGAAAATAAGCTGTTAAGAAAAAATCTGATTTTTCTGATTTTCCATCTTTGAGTAAAAATAACGTCAAAGTTTTTAACAAATCTTCTCAATTTAATCATTACAATTTTCCGACTAACAATACTTTTGCTAGGATTTTACTCACTATCCTGAAAAAAGACAAAAATACTCTTTTCACTGTTTCCCCGTTCCCTTTTCCCTTAAGTGACAAATACAGGATGTTTATAAGTAATTAGGCAGAATTAATTACACAACTTCTTTCCCTGTTCCCTGTTCCCTTGCAACACGTAGGAAATTAATTTTGCACGACTACTTAAAAAGGAGTTTCGACTCTGTTCCCTGTTCCCTGTTCCCTGTTCCCTGTTCCCTGTTCCCTGCTTTATTGAGTTATATTCTATCTTTGAAGAGTGTATTGATAGTTTTCAGGTTATGGCAGGACATAGTAAATGGGCAAATATTAAGCGCCAGAAGGCGGTAGTTGATGCCAAAAAGGGTAAAACCTTTACGCAACTATCCAGGGCGATTATTGTGGCGGCTAGAAGTGGGATTCCAGATCCAGCAGGTAATTTTCAACTACGCACAGCGATAGAGAAAGCTAAGGCGGCTGGTATTCCTAATGATAACATTGAACGAGCGATCGCCAAAGGTGCCGGTACATTCGGTGCAGATAGTGCCAACTTTGAGGAAATTCGCTATGAAGGTTATGGCCCTGGTGGTGTAGCAATTTTAATTGAAGCTTTAACAGATAATCGTAATCGCACAGCCGCAGATTTACGGGTAGCTTTTAGTAAAAATGGCGGTAACTTGGGTGAAACTGGTTGTGTTAGTTGGATGTTTGCCCAGAAAGGTGTATGTGTTGTGGCAGGGGTGACAGACGAAGAACAGTTATTAGAAGCTTCTTTGGAAGGTGGTGCTGAGTCTTACGAAATGACAGAAGCGGAAACAATGGAAGTAATTACAGAAGTAGCTAATTTAGAAGTTCTTAGCCAAATCCTGAAGGAAAAAGGCTTTAAAGTCATAGATGCAGAGTTACGCTGGATACCGGGAAATCAAGTAGAAGTCGCGGAAGCTGACCAAGCGCGATCGCTTCTTAAGTTAATTGATACTTTAGAAGCATTGGATGATGTGCAAAATGTCACCGCTAATTTTGAAATGTCAGAAAACTTAATGGCTGCAAGTATGGCTTAATTATAATCCCGGCTAACAGCCGGGAAACTTCCTTAATTATAACAAACCTCGATAACGAATAAAAATCAAAACAGCTGCCCAAGAACCTAAAGCGACTTTCACAGCTACTAAAATATTTAATATAGGTAAAATCCCACCACTAAATAACTTTCCTAACTCTCCATGAGGTAATTCAAATCCTGATAAAGTTATTACTGATAAAACAATAAAAACTAATACAGAAACTTTTTCCCAGGTTGCAGCGTGCCAACGTTGATAAATATCCTGCATCCATTGATATGATGAAGTAATTGCTATTAAACCTATAGCTGTTCCACCCGCTACACCAGCAGCAAAACCACCACCAGGGCTTAAATGTCCTCTAATTGCTAACTCAATACCTACTAAGGCCGCAATGGTTGCCCCTAATCTTGCTAATATGATTGAGGGTTCATCTTTAAATTGATAAATTGTGCAAGATAGCCTTTCATTAGCTAATAAAAAGTTAACTCCAAGAATGGCAATTGTAAAGACAATTACTTCAAAAATGGTATCATATAACCGATTTCTAAAAATAATTCCTGATACAGCATTGGGAACTCCACTTTCTTTAACAACAGTTTCTACTATGTTGATATCTGATAAATTAACTGCTCCATTGGGGATTATTAGCATTTGTACAAATAACGCTATTCCGGCTAAAATATAAACCCATTTCATAGATTTTGACCTCCTAAATAATTTAAAGTTGTGTTATTTGATGAAAGTTCATTTTTGATTATGTTATAAATTCGTTGTACCCTAATAGTGGTTTGATAAGTTGCCTCTGCTTGTTCACCGATTTCTAAAGGTGTACAAATAGCGTGAACTTCTTTTTCTAATAATGCTTGTTCTAAACTTTTTTCACTATTATAAGTTACAAGTTCCAATCGCAAATAATGTTTATTAACAATGTTACGTAATTCATTTATCAGTTTTTGCAAATTGCTATTTTGATTTTCTTCTGTTTCTTGATTTTCTATTACTCCTAAACGCAAAACCAAGGAAGAACGAACAGCAATAGCGTACAACATAACTGATAGCATTGTGCCCATTAAGGCATCTGTTAAAGCCACGTCTGCTGCACCTAAAACTGCATCTACCATTACAGCTACTGCACCTAATACCCCACGCAATATTAACGCATGATAGGGATTAGTTTGAGTTACTAACATCCCCGCAGTTAGGGGTAATAAAGCAACAATTATGTACAAATAACTATCATTCATTTTTTGCCTCTTCTGTTGAACAATATGCGATTACATAACCTAACATTGTATTCCAAATTGCTAAGGAAATAATTCCCAAAATTAATAATGGCCATTCATTGGGTATTTTTAACAAAAGTCCGACAATAATTATCATTGAACCCAATGTATCCGCAACGGAAAGACCATGCAATTTGAATAAAACTGATTTATTACTTACTAAATGCCAAGTTCCCCAAAACCAAAATACTATTCCTATCCCGATGAAGGTATAACTGATGAAAGTAATAATATTATTCATCCTTCATTTAATCTCCTTAGAATATGTGCTAATAACATAAACCCCGCATTTCCTACACTTAAAGTAATGGATGCTACTACACCTATCATCCAATCATCTCGTAAAACAGAAATTACAAGAATGATGATTGATGCTTTACTAGAAATACTCCCAAGGGCTAACATTAGTTGCCATGTATTTTCAGTTTTCCAGGCTTCATAAATGGGAATTAGTAAAGCTAATATCATGGGTATTAAAACTATTTCTAAATTTAAACTGAGCATAATTATTCTTTCCCTGGTTTTATATGGTGAACTTCATACCAACCTTCTTCGTTATATTTAATCACAATAGTTTTAGGTGTGAAGGTAATGATAAAAACGTCCAAAAATATCAACAATGGTGATCTTTTGAGTTTAATTCTTTCGGGGACAATTTCTTCTTGTTTATGAGGTATAAAGATAATTTCAAATGCTTCGATGAACGCTGTAGGAATGGCAATAATTATTTTCCCTATTACCTCTAACCATTGTGTTAATCTTTCCCGTGATGTGTAACCCCTTGGTAAAATTAAGGCAATAATTACACCAATGATAATATTTGGTACACTTATATGAGCAGTGAGTAAAAACCAAATTGTTAGTCTTAATATGAGATGCCCTATCATGCTAATGCCATCCAAAATAGTACGATTAATGTTAAACTCATGACTCCAATTAAATGTTCAAATTTTTCAAATAATCTGGTTACATAAATTGAGAGATTTTTGAAAACTAAATGATATGCTAACCAACCAATAGCAATGATAGTAATTGCTTTGATGATCTCACTAATTTGATAAGCTCGAAGATAAAAAATATTTGCTACTATCAAACCAGTGATTAACAAAGTTATTGCTACCCAAAACCCAAGTTTAATATTATCTGTCTCTGCTTTTTTATGGGGTAAAAAGATGAATTTGGCAAAAGATATAGCTGTACCTACTGCGGCAATATTCATCGCTATAAATTGCCAAGATGCTAAATTTTTCATGGTTAAAGCTTTGGCCGCAAAACCTGACAATAAAGGAAACCCAGAAATTGATAAACTGGCTATAACTAAAGGTATCCAAATTGCTGTATTAATTGATTTATATTGCAATTCTTTAAAGTTACGACTGGGTAATGAACCGGCAGTTAAAAATAAAGATGATTTTACTAGCCCGTGAGTGAGAGCATAAAAACCACCTACTTCCGGTGCAGCAAGTATAAAACCTAATTGGGATATGGTATGAAAGGCTAACATCCGCTTAGTATCTTTTTCTAGCACTGCATAGGAGACACCCATTAAAGCGGTAGCTACACCAAAAATACTGACAATATTGCCAATTTCATCAGACACTAATGCACAACGTACTAAAGGTAACACACTTGCTTTGATTACAACACCTGAAAGCAAGGCGGAAACCGGTGTTTCTGATTCAGAATGAGTTAAAGGTAGCCATAAACCAGAAACGAATATTCCTGCTTTGACTAATAAACCGAGGAAAATTAATGCTAATGCTTCCGGAGGGGCATCTTTTAAACCTGTAAAACTAAAAGAATGACTTGTTTGATAAACCAACACCGCACCCACCAGATAAAATAACATGGCAGTGTTGCTAACAAAAAGATAACGTAAACCAACCCAAATTGAGCGATCGCTTCGAGGATAAGCAATCAACAAAAAAGCCGCAATACCACTTACTTCCAACGCTATATAGACACTCACAAAATCAGCGCACAGAAAAGCAGCATTTAAACTGCCATGCACTAAAATAGTTTGGGCAAAGAAAAAAGCATTTTTATCACTATTCCAACAATAAAAAATTACAGCAGCAGTTACTAAAGCATTAGTTAAAATAAAATAGCCGCTTAATTGGTCTGCTACTAAATTAATCCCAAAACTATCCAGCAGATTTAAACTTATGGGAGTAGATTCAACTAATAAATGTAACCCATAAGCAAACGAAGTCAAAGCCCCCCACAACGCTAAATGTCTATTCAGTTGGGGAACTAGAAAAATGATAAATCCGATCAAAAACGGAATCGCAATACAAACCAGTGTAATAGTATTCATCATATTTATTAGTGTTTCATACTGTATTATTATTCTCAATTTCGCTAGTTTCTAATGTAGGATTATCCCTAGCCAATTTCATCGCACCAACAAGCATCAAAGCCTGAATCGAAAAGCCAATCACAATACCCGTTAAAATCACCGCTTGGGGAACAGGATCAGCATAAGCAATATTTTTGACATCAGAAATAATTGGAGTAAATAAACCCTGCCGTGATGCGATAAGTACATAAAAAGCAATTACTCCCGTACTCATAACATCCATAGAAACAATCTTCATCACCAAGTTTTTTTTCAAAATGATGCCAAAAAAACCACATAATATAGTTAGCAGTACACAAGCTTTTAACACGGCAATTACCTATTTAATAAAAATTGGTTGTACATTTTATTACTATTATTCCACGTCAATTTTAAACACACAATCAACTCCTATCTTGCTTAAATGATATTCAACAGAATTTTATTTTATTATTCGTTCTCAAAAAAGTCTAATAACGTTTACTTATGTAACTGTTATTTAATTTTAAGTGTTACTAATTTTATAGCACGATTTTTTAGTGTAGAATCATAACAGGCACAAATATATTCTAATCATGACCATAGTCACTCTCTATGGTTGATGTTGTGTCTAAATCAAGAAATCAAGGTAAAAACGAGAATTCTGTGAATTTACAAGCCGATTTAAACTTGTCAAGTCCATTACAGTTAGTTGGGCATTCCTTTGAATTTCAACGTATTATTGAAATACTTGCCCAAGATGGTGATTTATTAATCACTGGAGTACCAGGTAGTGGTAGACGCACCTTAGTTAAAGGCGCAGCCGCAGAAGTAAATGCTATTGTCTTAGAAATAGACTGCATTCGCGCTACAGAACATCAAAGATTTATACAACTTCTAGCAGAAGCGATTAGTCAAAACTGGGAAGCAAAGAAAATTCAAACTTGGGTTCAAGAAAATGCCAGTACCTTTTTTAGCTTTGATGCTGAAAATAAGTTAAAAATCTTACAGGGACTCACAGAGAAGCAATTATGGCAGGCTTTTATTAATTTGCTTAAATTATTAGAAACTATTACCTTAGACTTAAATCAGCGAGTTGTGTTAATCTTAGAAAGTTTTCCTCATATACGCTCTTGGGATCGTCATGGTTTATGGGAGACGACTTTTAGACAAGAAATAAAAACCTATCCCCATGTTAACTATGTATTAATAGCGACAATAGCCGAATCTAAACAACATCATACAGATGATGGTAAATATCCTATAGAAACTATCGAATTAGCACCATTAGCTAAGGATGTTTTAGCATTATGGGCAAGAGAAATTTTACACCGAGAAGGACTGACATTTGATTATCGTAGTCAAGCCTTACAATTATTTTTAGATGCCGTACAAGGACATATTGGTGATGGTATGGCTATTATTCGTAGATTATCTTTATGCAAATGTAGTGATAACTTAATTACAGAGGAAGATATTCAAAAAGCTATAGAAGGATTACTAGAAGATTTATCAATAACTTATGAATCATTGTTAATGTTGTTACCAGCAAATCAAGTTCATTTATTAGAATGTTTAGCCCTTGACCCTACGGATAAACCCCAAGGTAAAGAGTATATTCACAAACATGGACTTTCACGGGGTGGCAGTTTACAAGGTGCATTAACTGGGTTACAACACAAAGGTTTAATTTATAGTGCAGAACAAGGTTATCGTTTAGCAATGCCTTTATTAGCCTTATGGTTAAGAGAAAGATTAAAATAGCCAAGCATCAAAGCAAATGTTAAGTAAAATGAATATATCTTAAGAAAAAATTACATTTTGATAGTTAACTTGCTCTAAATGGGGCATTTACGTCAAAATAAAAGTCATCACGCCGTAATCTATCTTAACAATGGCACTCACCCAGGTTGATCCAACTGTTTCCCCTCAGCAAGTAACCATAGAAAAATACTATGATTTGGTGATAGTCGGCGGTGGAATTGTCGGCTTAACCTTAGCTGCTGCTTTGCAAAATTCCGGCTTGAGTGTGTTACTGATCGAAGCTAAACCCACATCAGCAGCCGTGGCCAAGGGACAAGCTTATGCAGTACATATATTGTCAGCAAGGATTTTTCAAGGTATTGGTTTATGGCCAAAAATATTACCAAACATTGCTAAATACAATCAGGTGCGCTTATCTGACGCTGATTATCCTCATGTGATAGAATTTCAGACAGCAGATTTAGGCACAGCAGAATTAGGTTATGTGGCCGAACATCAAGCATTATTACAACCGTTACAGGAGTTTGTGGAAGGTTGTGAGAATGTGACTTATTTATGTCCGGCGGAAGTTGTAAAAACCCAATATCAGCAAGATGGTGTAATAGTAGAAGTCAAGATTGCTGACCAAATCCAGACAATTGATGCTAAATTATTGGTAGCCGCAGACGGTTCAAAATCACCAATTCGTCAAGCCGCAGGAATTAAAACTAAAGGCTGGAAATATTGGCAGTCTTGTATAGTAGCTTTTATCAAGCCGGAAAAACCCCACAATAACACAGCTTACGAGAGATTTTGGCCGAGTGGGCCTTTTGCAATTTTACCTTTACCCGGAAATCGTTGTCGGATAGTTTGGACAGCCCCCCATGAAGAAGCACAAGCTTTGTGTGCATTGGATGATCAACAATTTTTAGCGGAACTAACTAAACGTTTTGGTCAGCAGATGGGTAAATTAGAATTATTAGGCGATCGCTTCGTGTTTCAGGTACAGTTGATGCAGAGCGATCGCTATGTTCTCCCCCGTCTCGCTTTAATTGGTGATGCAGCACACAACTGTCATCCTGTAGGTGGACAAGGTTTAAACTTGGGTATTCGTGATGCGGCTGCATTAGCGGAAATTATTCAAACCGCACACCAAGCAGGTGAAGACATTGGTAAAATCCAAGTTCTGAAAAAATATGAACGTTGGAGACAAAAAGAAAACTTGACAATTTTAGGTTTTACTGATTTATTAGATCGGATATTTTCTAATAACTTTTTACCAATTGTGATAATTCGCCGTTTGGGTTTATGGATTTTAGGACGTGTCCCCATAGTGCGGATTTTCATGCTCAAATTAATGATTGGTTTAAAAGGCAAAACACCCCTAATTAGCCAAACATTAATCAAACATTAAAAATAGCATGAATTTATTTTATTCAACCCATTTGTTTGGCTCAATATGGGTTGAAAAATTATTAGTTACGCTTTATGTGAGTTAAAAATTTTGTTGTTTTATAACCCACATTCCGCACCCAAACTGTCACAATCGGTAATTACTGAAAGAAAAAATGTGGACTGAGAATAAAATGAAACAAAAATAGTGAAAAATAGGATTTGAATCACTATGGATATCTGAGAATGATATCCAAACCCATT
>DATGXB010000026.1:0-3765 GCA_035299225.1 Nostocaceae cyanobacterium
GTTTCCCTACGGGACGCTACGCGAACGCCATCGCTGAAAGCGGGCGTTTCCCTACGGGACGCTACGCGAACGCCATCGCCTACGGTGGGCACTTTACCATCGCATCCTCAAAATCAGCGCAGTCTTCCACATTCCCATTTATGTTTTTCTATTAGCTTATGTCTCAACAAGTTTCGCCTCCACCAACACAAGACCACCGTGCAACCAACTTGGGAACACCAGAAAGAGAATATGCCTGGAACATTGCTGCTAATTTATTCATAAGTTTTAAGTATGCTTGGGCAGGTATTTCCTACAGTTTCCAAACACAAAGGAATTTTCGGATTCATGTAGCTGTTGGTTCATTAGCTATTGCCTTAAGCATCTTCCTACACTTACAACCTGCGGAAATCGCTATTATTGCTATCACCAGTGGTTTAGTTTTAACTTTAGAATTAATCAACACGGCGATCGAGTCAGTGGTAGATTTAACAGTAAAGCAGACTTACCACGACTTAGCCAAAATTGCTAAAGACTGCGCTGCTGCTGCGGTACTTGTATCTGCTCTAGTATCTTTAATCGTAGCATCTGTACTTTTGCTTCCGCCTCTTCTCACCTTAATTTTGTCATCTTTCTAAAATCAAGACATTAGACATTGGCTTTGGCTATAATGTCCAATGACCAATGACTAATGACTAAATTTAACTTTTAATTGTTTATGATCATTGTTATTGATAATTACGATAGCTTTACATATAACTTGGTGCAGTATCTAGGAGAATTAGCCATAGATTTTCCCATTGCATCTGAGCTCAAAGTTTTTCGGAACGATAAAATCACCTTAGCAGAAATTCAAGCCCTCAAACCAGATGCAGTAGTTATCTCCCCTGGCCCCGGTCGTCCAGATGATGCGGGAATTTCCTTAAATATAATCAGTCAGTTAGGAGCTAGTTTACCAATTTTAGGCGTTTGTCTAGGACATCAAAGTATAGGTCAAGCATTCGGTGGTAAAATTGTCTCAGCTCCAGAACTGATGCATGGTAAAACCTCTCAGGTAACTCATACAGGAGTAGGAGTATTTCAAGGATTAGCAAATCCTTTTACTGCTACTAGGTATCATAGCCTAGTAATTGACCGGGAAACTTGCCCAGAAGTGTTAGAAATTACCGCTTGGTTGGAAGATGGCGTGATTATGGGAGTAAGACATCGGAACTATCCACATATTCAAGGAGTCCAATTTCATCCAGAAAGCGTGTTGACTACTTCAGGTAAACAACTGCTAAGAAATTTTCTGGAACAATTATAGACAGGTGCTGAGTTAATGAAACGACGAGAATTAATGGGCTATGCTGGGGCAGGATTAGTGAGTGCTGTAGTTAGTAATACGTTTACTAACTTCCCAGCTAATGCCCAATCTAGCGGTTTATCAGTACAGTGGTTGGGTCACACCTGCTTTCTCTTTACTGGTGGGGGTGTAAAAATTCTAGTTAACCCATTTCGGACTGTTGGCTGTACTGCTGGATATCGTCCTCCCAAAGTGGTAGCAGATTTAGTATTAATTAGCAGTCAATTGTTAGATGAAGGTGCGGTGGAAGAACTACCCGGAAATCCGAAGTTAGTCCTTGAACCGGGAGTGTACGAGTTCCAAGGGTTGAAACTAGAAGGAATTTCCGTGGATCACGATCGCAAAGGTGGTCGGCGGTTTGGGAAAAATACAGCTTGGAAGTGGCAGCAAGGAGGTGTTAATATCTTGCATTTAGGTGGCGCAGCAGCACCAATCACAATTGAGCAAAAAATTTTGATGGGTCGTCCTGATGTAGCTTTAATACCTGTGGGTGGTAGTGATAAAGCTTATAATGCCCAAGAAGCCAAACAAGCAATTAGTGTTTTAAATCCCAAGTTAGTAATTCCCACCCATTACCGCACCCAAGCGGCTGACACTGCCTGTGATATTACACCTGTAGATGATTTTCTCACTCTAATGCAGGGTACACCCATTAACCGCAGTAATGGTGATTCTATTTCTATTCAATCAAATAGCCTACCGCAGAATACTGAAATTAAAGTTTTGAGTTATAAATTTTAGGGAATAGGGAACAGGGAACAGGGAAAAGGGAACAGGGAATTAATTATTTTCTTTTTCCTCTCTGCCCCCAATCTTCTCTGCCTCCCTATCCTTTATCTAGCCAGTGTACCACTCTGGACTTAACTGATCTTGAGCAGCAATTGGGGTTTCAGTGGCTTTTGTGCCATCTGTGCCGTCCATTGTCCAAATGCTATCAAAACCAGTTTGTTGATCGCGCCAGTAGATATCTGTTCTACCATCACCGTTGTAATCACCAACGGATAGACTTAAAGCAGCATTATTGCTAGGTAAGAAGGCTTCAGCAGTAACAGATGTACCATCCATCAACCAAGCGGTATTTTCACCAGTGGTTTGATTCCGCCAGAAGACATCAGTTTTACCATCACCGTTAAAGTCAGCAATAGTGGCTTTCCAGTCAGAACTTAAACTGTTAACACTACCTTCAGTTACGAAGATACCGTTCATTGTCCAAATTTTATTTTCTCCGCTTTCAGAATTGCGCCAGAGAATATCTGTTCTGAAGTCGCCATTAAAATCACCCAAGGTATAACCCCAGCTGACATCCTGAGATTGTAAGGAATACTTGCTGGTTTGACTACCATCCATAAACCAAATGCTGTTTTCGCCGGTTTCGGTATTCCGCCAGAAAATATCACTCTTACCATTACCATCAAAATCAACAATAGTAGGAGTGAGAGAGGCATCAGTGCTATCTAAAACTGTGGCGCTAATTACACTCACCCCATCCATTTGCCAAATAGCATTTTGTCCTGATTGGGGATTATGCCAGAAGATATCAGTTTTGCGATCGCCATTGAAGTCACCAATGCTAGGACTCCAAGCCCCATCAACTCGGTCTAATGCTACAGTATTCAGAATTTCTGTTCCTGCCATGAGTACAATTCGGTTTTCACCGGTCTGCTGATTTCGCAGCAAGAAATCTGTTTTATTATCACTGTTGAAATCAGCTATTTTGTATGTCCAAACACTTAAATCAAATTGACCCAAAGAACTTTGTTGTAGAACTTGATTCCCATCCATTAACCTCACCAGTATTTCACCAGTTTGGAGGTTTGCCCACATTTTATCAACTTTTCCATCACCATTAAAATCAGGTACAATAGCGGCACTGGTTAAGTAAGGGTTGGGGTTAGGATTGTTTGATCCAATGGGAAGCCCAATAAATGGATTTAGGCTATCTAATGGAGAAGAACTACTAGAAGAGGGGAAGGATTCAGAGTTTAGAGTATTAACTGAAGTTGTCAAAGCTTTAGATTTGGCAAAAGATTCCACTCCCCAAGCAATAGTATTAGTATCCAAACGAGAGACATTAGTATGATTGTTAAGCATGATGTGTTTTAACAATAGTTCTTTTAAAATTTTTGTTTGAATTGTGTAAAGTTTCTGTAAACAAGGAACATTTATAGGAAATTATTTTGCTGCATTGTTATCATTTACCAATATTTAAAAATTAGTAGTTACTTAGATTTGTTCATTTATGACTCATGAAAATTTGCCAATTTTTGGCAAGTGCTAGATAAACAATTACTAATTATTTGGGTTCTTCAGTTCTTGTTATGCTAAACATTAGTCTAGATAGCTTGAAAACCTTGTAAATAAAGGCTTTTATCAATTTTCAAGTCTAAATAAGGATTTTTTTAATAAAAATCCTGAAAATCCTTATCAGGTAGGGGTTTTAG
>DATGXB010000027.1:0-7581 GCA_035299225.1 Nostocaceae cyanobacterium
ATGGGACAATTTCACCCAGTTTGGAACGAATTTTCAACGGCTTCAATTGCTAATTCATCCCGCATTTATGCAAGGAAAGACAATTAAATTGGCTAAAATTCTGTGCCGTATATCTGCGGCGAAAACTACTCTCTCACGAGAGTGAAATCGATATGTAGCAGCCCCCTGAAATTTGCTCTGCTTTTTACGCATGAGAAACTTACTCACAACCACCTAGTAGTTATTATTATCCATACTTTATCAACTTGTCAACAAATTTGGTATTTATTTTATCAAGTTGGTAAAAATGTAAGGATTCAGGTACATGAAACCCGCTCACAGAGACAGTTTCAAGAAGCAAGGATTGTAGCGTAAGTAAAGCAAAGGCAGTATAGTAGGAGTAATGAGTGTAAAAGGGAACAAAAATGCTAGACTGGTGTAAAAAAACTTTGGAGATTACGATTTGGGGAATGAACGATTAAATAACAGAGCATACAATATTGGCATTGGACAAGTTTTGAGTCAAGGATTTGGCAAAGGTTTGTCCGAGATATTGACTAGTGAGAAAGAGTTGAGAAGAGTGTATGAATTTTTACCAACGAGAGAACAGAACAGGGCTATTTCATTCTCATCCATTCCGCCTCAGAGTTTAGTCTGAAGCTCACAGAACAACTCGGCTCCAGCCGACTATTAATTATGAATTTAACCCGTTTTAACGGACTTGAGCTATGACCCAAAATTGATTTTAGGGCTTCTATGTCAAGAATGAAATAGCCCTGGAGAACAGAATTTGGCAGGATAATTAGACCTCACTGCGAAATGACAACAGCAGAAGTAGAGTTAGGTGAGATAGTGCTGTCAATAGGGGATACAACTTTTGCTTGGGGGAAGTTCAGATATAACCTAGGCTTTTACAAGCTTTTTATCAAGTTGTTAAAGTTTTCAATAGTTTTGTTATCAAATTGATAGTTTGTAGTAATATGGAAATAGTAATGATGGAAGCTCTATTAACTTGTCCCATCTCCAATGCTTGAAAAAAGATGTAGCTGCTGCCATCACTCGTGATTAAGAATACCTAATGATATGAGTGAGATTCCTGATGATTTTCTAAGTAGAGTAACGGCTGAATATGGTGTGTCCGAAGATGAATTGACTGCTTTGCGTCTAGCGTTAGCTGGTCAAACAGCAGAAGCAACTTCAAAAGTCCTCAGTATTAGCACACCAGCAGTACGTAAAAGATTACATTCAACATACGATAAGTTTGGCATTAAAGGCTATACTCATGGTAAGTTGGAGATTTTAAGAGGTCGGCTTCTAGAGGAATATAAGTCTTCTCAACATCCTTCTCGGCAGAGTGTTTTCTCGTACAGGCTTGATAAAGTTCCTGATGTAGCTGGTTTCCATGGACGAAAGAGGGAATTGAGTACTCTATCACAGTGGCTTTTAAAGGATGACTGCCGATTGGTTGCGTTGTTAGGGATGGGAGGGATAGGGAAAACGGCTTTGGCAGCTAAGTTAGTTGAAGAGATACAAGATCAATTTGAGTGCATTATCTGGCGAAATCTCGCTAATGCACCAGGAATTGAAGAGGAGCTTGAAGGCTTAATCGATTCCTTACGAGAAAAACAGGTATTATCCAACCTACAAGGAGCTGATTTTCCAAAAGATGCAAGTGGTAGAATAGCTTTTCTGCTCAGTAATTATCTACAAAATTACCGTCTGCTGATTGTTCTGGACAATTTAGAAGCAGTTTTACAACAAGGAGATTCCACTGGTTCTTATCGAAAGGGCTATGAAGGATATGGAGAATTGCTGAAGTGGGTGGGGCAGATGCGTCATCAAAGTTGTATTCTATTGACCAGTCGAGAAAAGCCAAAAAATATGATTTCCCTGGAAGGCTCAACTCTTCCTGTGCGATCACTTGTGATTGAGGGTTTAGAAGATGAAGATGCGCGTGAAATTCTAGTAGCAAAAGATCTTATTCCCTTCACTTCAGAATCCCAAGAATCTGAGCTAGAAGAAGATGGAAAAATTTTGATTCGCAAATGTGGTGGTCACCCGTTCGCTCTCAAGCTAGTTGCAGCGACGATTCAAGAGTTGTTTGATGGCAATATTGCAGAGTTTTTGAGTCAGGGGATTATCGTTTTTGATGACATCTGTGCTTTACTCGAACCACAATTTGAGCGCTTGTCGGAATTGGAAAAACAAGTAATGTATTGGTTAGCTATTAATCGAGAATCTGTTTCCGTGCAAGAGTTACAAGATGATCTTCTTCCAGAAGTGTCAAAAATCAAATTACTAGAAGCTCTAAAATCTTTAGTAAGGCGATCCCTGATCAGCACCGATAAGTTAGGATTTACTCAACATCCACTAGTAATGGAGTATATGATTCGGCGATTGGTTGAACAGGTATGTGAGGAAATAGATACTGAAGAACTGCTCCTGTTTGACCGCTATCCGTTAGTTAAAGCAGATGTAAATAATTCTACAAGAAAAACACAAATTCGCCTCATACTTTCATCAGTTGCTGATAAATTATCCATGATTTTTGGAAGCAAGGAAGCGGTCACTGATAGGTTAAAAAGAATCTGTTCAACTTTGCAAGAGAAATCACGGCAAAATCTAAAATCATCAGTATCAGGATACGCAGTTGGCAACATTATAAATCTGCTTATTTATCAAAAAACTGATTTGAAAGGGCTCGACTTTTCAAATTTGTCTATTCGGCATGGCTATTTCCAGGCAGTAGATTTGCCATTTGTCAATTTCACTAATTCTGATTTGGTGAAATGTGTTTTTACTCAAACCTTCAGCAATGTTATATCAGTGGCATTTAGTGCTGACGGGAAGCTTTTAGCTGCCAGTGATGCGAGCGGCCAGATTTATGTGTGGAACATTACTGAGGGGGCAAAAATACTCTTCTCCTGTCATGGTCATACTAATCGGGTTTGGTCAGTTGCTTTTAGTCTTGATGGTCAAACAATAGCTAGTGGAAGTGATGATCATACTGTGCGTATCTGGAATGCAAAGAATGGTCGGCTTCTTAAAACTTTTCATGTTGGAAAATATGCAGGAACTTTGGGAGAAGATCCTGAAGAGGAAAACATCAATAGAGTGTTCTCAGTGTCTTTGAGTCGAAATGGCTCTCTCTTAGCCAGTAGCGGTGATGATCATATCATACGGATTTGGGATGTTCATACTGGTGAAATTATTAAAATTCTGAGCGGACATACTAGCAAGGTAATGTCAGCGATTTTTAGTCCTGATGGACAGGCAATAGCTAGTTGCAGTGAAGACAAATCAATACGGATTTGGGATATCAGTACAGGTGAACATAGAACTCTAGAGGGGCATAGCGGTAGAGTATGGTCAGTTGCTTTCAATTCAGATGGTTCACGTATAGCTAGTGGTGGAGAGGACAAAACTGCACAAATTTGGGACACTTCCACAGGCCATCCCCTTCAGATATTAGAGGGGCATACTAGTTGGGTTATGTCTGTTATTTTCCTTAATGAACATACCTTAGCCAGTTGTAGTGATGATCGCTCTATACGCCTTTGGAATGTCCATACAGGTGAATGTATTAAAGTTTTGGAAGGACATAGCAACCGGGTTTGGTCAGTTGCCGTTGCCTTTAACCGTAATCGTTTGATACTTGCTAGTGGCAGTGAAGATCGAACGGTACGTCTTTGGGATTATAAAACGGGTGAGTGCATCAGTACTCTACAAGGGTATGTCAATAGAATATGGGCAGTAGCATTTAGTCCTGGTAGCTCACTATTGGCTAGTGGTAGTGATGATCATACTATACGTCTTTGGGATGTCCATGCAGGTGAATGTATCAAAGTTTTGGAAGGGCATACTGATCGGGTATGGTCAGTCGCTTTTAGTCCAGATGGTTCACTATTAGCTAGTGGTAGCAGTGATCTAACCGTACGGATCTGGGATGTTCGTACTGGCGAGTGCATTAGCATTTTATCGGGACACAGTAATTGGGTGTGGTCAGTTGCTTTTAGTTCCGATAATCAAACAGTAGCTAGTGCTAGTGATGACCAAGAAATAAGGCTTTGGAATGCGTATACTGGTGAGTTTAATAAAATCTTACAAAGGCATACCAGTAGAGTGTGGTCAGTTGCTTTTAGTCCAAATGGTTCATGTTTAGCTAGTGGTGGAGAGGACAAAACTGTGCGAATTTGGAATGTCCATACTGGTAAGTGTATTAAAACTCTAAAGGGACATAAACACTGGATTCGAGCAATTGCTTTTAGTCATACTGGTCACATTTTAGCTAGTGCTAGTGAAGACAAAACCATACGAATTTGGGATACAAATACAGGTAAACTTGATAAAATATTAGAAGGGCATACTGGTCGAGTTCGTTCGATATGTTTTAGCTCACATAGTTCTCACTTAGTTAGTGGTAGCGAAGACAAAACTGTACGAATTTGGAATGTCCACACTGGCAAATGTCTTAAGGTTTTAGAAGGGCATACTGGTTGGATTGGATCAGTTGCTTTTGACTCAGAAGGCTCTTTTTTAGCTAGCAGCAGTGAGGATGAGACGATACGAATTTGGGATGTTGGGAATATTGAGCAAAGCAAGTGTCTAAAAACACTGAGCATTCCCAAGCCCTATCAACAAATGAATATTACCGGCTTAACAGGTCTAAAAGATTTTCAAAAGCAGCAACTAATAATTCTAGGTGCAGTTGAATGTTAATTATAAATTTTTGTAACGATCTGCATCAAAGTTAATAAATTCGATTAATAATTGATTTGAAATATTCCAGTTCCATCAAAGTGGGAATCAGGAAAATAATTTTCTCATTATCAAATCCAGATACAATCAAGCTTTCAGGCAGAAATCACAAAAGATTAACCCAAAACACGACCCAGAATTAGTAAAAGAAAAGAGGCTCTACCGCTCCCTTTATGTTAGTTTTTTAGGTTTTTACAGGTATAACCCTTACTATGCTTGGGTTTGAGCCAAAAAATTATTGAAATTGTTTTTATGAAGGTATTAGAACCTGTAATCCAGACAGTGCAAGGTTTTTAGAGCTTTTGTTGCTGTAAATACCATAAGGGGAACGGTAGAACCAGAAAAGAGAAAAGAAATTATTAACTTCATCAATAAAAATCAGGTAGAGATAGAATCTGGAGATTTGGTGGTATTCTTTATAGACGAATGTCACTTATTAGGAGGTAATGTTTGTGGATACGCTTGAGGTAAGAAAAAAGAGAGAATTGAAGTCCCCATTAAAAATATCAAAGATAGGCAAACTTATTATGGAGCATTAGATTATCAAACCAAGGAATTTATCGTTCGTGAATACCCAAAGGGAGAGTCAGAGCAGACCATAGACTTTATTAAATATTTACAATCTCAAAGACCGGGAAAAAGAATAGCTTTAATTTGGGATGGTGCTAGGTATCACAAATCAGCAGAGATAAAAGATTTTTTGTCCTCAGTCAATGACAATAGAGAACCAGAAAATTGGCTAATTCATTGTATTGTATTTGCTCCCAATGCACCAGAACAAAATCCTGTGGAAGATGTTTGGTTACAAGCTAAAAACTTTTTGAGAAAATTCTGGCATTTATGCAAATCTTTCGCTGTTACCAAATGGTTATTTAAGTTTTTTACTCAACACCAAACATTTGATTTCCCTAAGTTGCTTAAGTATGCCCCCAGTTCATAACTCATTTAGGATTGCTATAGCCCAGTTCCATCAAAGTGGGAATCAGGAAAATTATTTTCTCATTATCAAATCCAGATACAGTCAAGCTTTCAGCGTGTGTTACTAACAAAATATTTCCTAATATTAGTAAATTGCTGAAAGCCTTGTACAATAAAGGTTCCAAATTTTCTGTTGTCGAAAGTAATGAAAGAGGGATAGAGTGTAACAGTGGAAAAAAAAATTATTAGACCAGCAATTGCCTTCATTTCTGTTAATGGTGATCCCGCAGCAGAAGTTGGTGAAGAAGAAACAGGTGGGCAAAGCGTCTACTTGTATCAGATTAGTAGAATTTTAGCAACTTTGGGTTGGCAAGTGGATATGTTTACCCGCAAGGCCAATCCACATAACCCAACAGTTGTTTACCACTCACCTTACTGCCGCACAATCCGCCTAGTTGCTGGGCCAGAACATTATATTTCACGGGATGAGGTTTTCGAGTATATGTCTCAGTTTTTAGAGGCTTTTGAAGACTTTCAACTTAAAAATGACATCTACTATCCATTAGTTCATACACACTACTGGCTCTCTGGTTGGGTTGGCTTACAGCTGAGGAATCGTTCTAGAGTAAGCATTGTGCATACTTATCACTCTCTGGCAGCAGTTAAGTATCAGACTCTTTCTAGTCAACCTAAAGTTGGACATACACGGCTAACTACAGAAAGACAAATTCTTGAACAGTCAGATGTAATAGTCGCAACTAGCCCCCAAGAAAGAGAAGATTTGAGATATCTACTATCCTCAAAAGGTTGTGTGAAAGTCATTCCTTGTGGAGTTGATATTAAAAATTTCCATGTAATACCTAAAGCACAAGCTCGACTCCGATTAGGTTTAGATCCAAATGAGCAGATTGTCCTTTATGTTGGGCGTTTTGATTTTCGGAAAGGTATTGAGACAATAGTGCGAGCATGTGCTCAATCCAAAGCACGCTCTACAGGCAAATTGCAACTAATCATTGTTGGAGGAAGCTGTCCAAACCGTATCGATGGGAAAGAACGGAATCGGATTGAACAGATTGTACAAGAGGTTGGTTTTGGTGAAAGAGTCACATTCCCTGGACAGATTAGTCATGGTGTGATGCCATTATATTACTCATCTGCTGATATATGTGTCATTCCTAGTCACTATGAGCCCTTTGGTCTTGTAGCTCTTGAAGCAATGGCTTGTGGTACTCCTGTTATAGCATCTGAAACTGGCGGACTCAAGTTTACAATAGTACCAGAACAAACAGGGTTGTTGGTTCCTTCTAAAGATGTTACAGCTTTTGCCAAGGCAATAGATTCGATCTTATCAAATAAACATTGGGCTATAAGTATGGGCGAGCAAGGCTCAAAGCATGTGCGCGAAAATTTTAGTTGGGAGAGGGTAACTAGTGAGTTAGATAATCTCTATCGGAGCTTGATAGAATAAAGTCCAAACGGGTTTGTCAAGTAGATTGTGTCAGTAGTGCAAGAGTTAATTAGAAAACCTACCCTCAAACTCAATCGCAAATCTATTCAATAATACCTACTCGGTTGTTAACAACATCTCTCTGATTCCAGTCATCTTCCTAAAATTAGGGGTTTCAAAGCCCTGCGACTTCCTTTTTATTCTCATTAATTTGTGTTTATTGATAATAAGCTATTAGATCAAACCCTCTTGGGAAGCACAATTCAGGACTTATACCAATTCTTACTTTTCACGCCAAGTCCTGAATTGCGCTTCCAGACTGGGTTTGAACTAACAGCCTGTTCTCAATAATTGCAAATTAATGAGAATAAAGAGTTAGTAATTGGACTTTGAACTCCTTAATTTTAGGGAGATAGCAGGAATCAAAGAGGTGTTGTTAAAACCAAACTAGATACTAATGTACTATTATCTCGTCTGGC
>DATGXB010000028.1:0-61151 GCA_035299225.1 Nostocaceae cyanobacterium
CTTATCCTCTAGGGCTTTGAGTTACCAGCAATAATTAAATCAAAGTCAAGTCTAAACCTGAGTTGCATTTAATTCGATATTTCCTATACTTCTTGCGCTGTAAGCCTTGTAGCCTCGTTCTCCAAACTGTCCGAAGTATTGCTTAAGATGCTACGGATAAATGAAACATTTTTAAGTGATGATCTCTAATCAAACTAAAAGCTTCTGCATCTGCTTGGGCAGTTTGAGGATCAAAAAAGTAGGCAATATCTTCACGCATACCACAGCATAATTCTTGCACAGCCCAATACATTGTACCAGTAGAACTTTGTAAATTAGACTCAAAAGTTGTATGGTACTGAGCCGGAGTTTTATTGGCTAATAGTTTCAGATATTCTGTAGGTAAATGACTGTTTTCCTGGATATTTTTGTATTCAGCAAACTGTTTTGCGTCTTGTTCCGCAGTTTCCTGATTCACAAAATAAGCAATATGCCGACGGGATGGTAATTTTACAGTTCCATTCACCTTTTCTTGTACATCAGCAGACTCTACAACCAACCACAGTAAAGCGGTTTCTTGAGAACGATTATTTAATTTTACAGCTATGTAAACCATCCCAATTTTCTCCTAGAATAACTAGTTACTTTCTTTGGTAATACAAATTAACTGTTTTTAGCCTTGAGTCATTGGGAAAGGATATCACACACATAATAGCAGCCTAACAAAATTAGATTTTGCTCAAGCAACTTAAATTATTGCTTCATTAAAATGATCGGCAGTTACCGAAGAACTTATGCATCTTATCCAAAACTTTATATTTAACAGGTTTTTTGCAAAGTATTGATAAATGGATAAGCTCACAGAATTATGGGAACTGAAAATAGGTGGTAGTTTAGTACGTTGGTAACATCAGTTATTAATTCATTAAATCTATGGTGAGTTACGAAAAAACTGATATATCTTCATCAAAAATTTACATCTCTTGGGTCTTATGAAAATTTTATAAATTGAGACACAATTGGGAAGCGATCGCCTCTATGGTTGCTAGGGGTACGGTGGTAAAATACTGATGTTGAAATTGTTCTTCGCAGATGGCGGCTAAAAATTGGGAAATCGCTGTGTTAGCCAGGCTTTCGGGGCTGTTTGTGGGATGCCAAGTTATTTGTAGGTTACGGTCTTGACGTTGGACGGTAAACCCTAAGAGTTTTAAAGCTTTAAAGCCTAGTTGTAAACTTTGGGCACTAATACCCAATTTTTCTAATAGTTGTGCGCTAGTTACTGGCTTCTGAGTACGTCCCAGGTATTTAGCTACACCTACAAAAGTCAGCCACACTTGATCCGGTTCTAGGTCTTGGGGTTTTGACCAAGCGAGGGCTAATTGTTGCTGATTGTGAAGCGATCGCTTTAACCACCAGTGTAGATCATCCCAACTTTTTGGACAATCTTTAATCATTAAAATGGCATTTTGGTCATTAAGTTTTGTGTATTGTGATGCAGGAAGATTACGCCAATCAAGAATTAAATTTGAGTGGACAGTGCTAAGTTGAGAATTACCACTAAGACGCACGGCAATTAAACGAATTTCATAACGTTTTTTAAAACTATTAAAATCAATTTCGGCGATACAATCACATTTACCGATAGGTAATTCATCTTTATAATGTCCCCACCAAATTCCAGGAAATCTACTTAAAGTAGAATCATCTCTAATGTCAAATTCGGTTTTAATATATTCTATTTTTTTGCCTTTAATATCTTCTGGTTTCCGATGCCAAGTATTCTCAAACCAGCAATTTTTAATCAGTAGTTTAGGAATAGGATTTCCCATTCCACAAGGTTCTAATAATTTCAATTCTAAAAATAAATCTTTGCTTAAATCTGCAACTGTCACTACCAAATCAGCTTGGATAGTTGGTGTAAGGCTGATTCCACCTAAGTTCTGACGCAATTTTTGATTAATAGCATCGGTAAATAAAGGAATATTTCTTGCTAATAAACTTAATCCGGCTGCAAAAGGGTGTCCACCAAAACGATGTAATAAATGAGATTGTTCTTGGACTAATTGATATAAATCAACTGAATTAATAGAACGAGCCGAACCCCGTGCTAATAATTCAGCATTATTAGTTGATGTTTCTGTACTTAATAAAATAGTTGGTCGTCCGGTTTCTTGGGCAACTTGCCCCGCAACTAAACCCAGCACACCCGCAGGCCATTGTGAGTCTTCTAGGACAATAACGCTAGTAGTTGATAAATCTAATTGTGCAATTTTTTGTGCTACTTGATTTTGGACATCTTTCTGTAAAGATTTGCGGCGGGAGTTGGCTAATTCTGTTTCTTCTGCTAATAAGTTGCAGCGTTGATGATTTCGACTGGTTAACAATTCGACACAAAAACTAGCATCACCATGAATCCTACTAACTGCATTGATGCGCGGACCTAAACCAAAGGAAATATCTGTGGGGCGATCGCCATTTTTCTGGCATAATTCTAGTAAACGTCCTACACCTGGTCTTCTTCTTTCCGCAACAGGTTTTTTATAATCAGATTGTAACTGTTGGATTCCCAATTGTGCTAAATAGCGACAATCACCTTTTAATTGTACCAAATCGGCAATTAAACCCACTGCCACTAAATCTAATAAATCTGTTAATGGGTGTTCAGGAACATCCGGTAAAGTTTGATATAAAGCCTCAACTAATTTATAAGCAACTGCGACACCAGAGAGATGAAATAAAGGATGATCCTCTGATAAATAGCGGGGATTAATAATAGCTGTAACTGGTGGACGTTCTGCTGGTAAAGTATGATGGTCTGTAACTATGATATCAATTCCTAACTCTTGAGCATAAATTATCTCACTAATATTAGTGCTACCGGTATCACAAGTAACGATTAATTCACAACCTTGTTTAGCTAAACTTTCAATTCCCGCTTGATTGAGTCCATGAGATTCTGTTAAGCGATTCGGAATATAATAAATTAATTGTTGATGTTGCTCAAAAAATTCTCCTAAACCATCCCATAACACCGCAGTAGAAGTAATTCCATCTGCATCAAAATCACCCCAAATCGCCACTTTTTCCCGGTCTATTCCCGCTTGCTGTAAACGTTTTACAGCCAAATACATTTCTGTTCCAAACTCAAACGGACTCGCAGGCTGATAATTTTTATAATCAACAAAAGCCGCTAATTGTTGTTGGTCTTTTATCCCCCGTTGCCAAAGTAATTGTGCTGCAAATATTCCCCCGTCCGGCGGTGCATACTCTTTTACAGCTTCAATAAACCACTGCGGTGGCTGTTGATTTGTGGTTAAAATCCATTGTTGTTCATTCATTTTTAATTACTAGCCCACCCCTAAATTATGCTCTACTGATTTGAAGTACAACGCCAGGTTCAAATTAGGAAATTTGATGGATTGGGAAATTTTCAAATTATTATATATAGCACTCCTATATTATAGGATAATATTTAGCCATGAGCTTTTATTGTTATCTCTATTGGGATTATGGTTTTTGTCTAAAGAAGTAACCCAAAATCATCTTTTAATAATATTGAATGTCATTACATATATTTTAACATTTTTATAGATTTCTTGAATAGTTGACAACATAAAATTTACCTCTGGTTAGAAAGATAATACAACACATCGCAAGTAAATGGAGTACAAACTTTAATCAAAAAAACTTATTTTAAAGGTGCTTCACCCCTGTTCCCTGTTCCCTGTTCCTTGTTATATGTGATTAGTCTTGATTGATTGGAGAGTTAGGATAGTTAATTTTGGTAACAATAATCATCTTTTCATCCTGTAAATCCTTAAATCCTGGACATCTTGATTCAGGCATTTTCCCTAACTATAAGGATTTCTGGTTGATTTTGGAAATATACGTAAGGCGGGTATTTAACAGTATAATTCTCTATAGTTACAGACTTGGGCTAAAAATACACACCCTACACATACTGGCGAATGCAACCAAAAATTACACTAAGTTTAAGAAAAACCGGATATTTGAATTGAAGTGATAGTTTAGATAATTAGTTGCCCAAAAGGGCAAAAATATGAAAAGCTTATCATTTTCGCTTGGTCAAGTTAGAAAAAACCCAGTTTTGGGTTGGGCGGCTTCTGCTATTGCTACTTTAGCCTTAGCTGGCAGTATTAATGCTGCTAACGCCAGCACTGTAAACATTTCTACGACAAAAGAACTTAGTTCTGCATCATTATCACTATCTCCAATTAATACCAATACTAACCAGCCCTCATTTAGTCAACCTAAATATCAACCGATGCAGTTGGCAGGGTTGGAACTAATTCCTATTGTTGTAGTTGGGGGTTTGATTATCTTTGTACCCTTGTTTTTCGGGGGGTTGGTGGTCATTGGTGAAAGGGAAGTGGGAATAGTAGTTAAAAAGTTCTCTGTGTCTGGAAAAGGACTTCCCCCTAGTCGGTTAATTGCTCTGAATAGTGAAGCTGGTTTACAGGCTGATACTCTGGCACCTGGTTGGCATTGGGGTTATTGGCCTTGGCAGTTTTCGGTGAAAAAAGAACCGGTGATTGTTGTCCCCCAAGGGCAAATTGCTTTAATTGTAGCGGCTGATGGTGCATCCAACCCACCAGAACGGATTTTAGGCAAAATTGTGGAGTGCGATAACTTCCAAGATGCCCGGAAGTTTTTAACTAAGGGTGGGGAAAAAGGCCGACAAATGGGCTTTCTCACGGCTGGTAGTTACCGAATTAATACGGCTTTGTTTAAAGTGATTACGGCGGCTAATGCTAGTAATCATGGTATGCGTCCTGAACAGATGCACATCTATGAAATAGGCCCAGATAAGGTTGGTATTGTTACTACTTTGGATGGTTTACCAATTGCAGCAGGTGAAATTGCTGGACACATCGTTCAGGGTCATAATAATTTCCAAAACGGTCAAAAATTTATTGATGCTGGGGGACAACGTGGTTTACAAGAACAGGTATTATTATCTGGTTCTTGGAATCTTAACCCTTGGTTTGTCAACATTGAACAAGTACGGATGACTGAAATCCCAATCGGGTATGTGGGTGTGGTGATTTCTTTCGTAGGTGAAGAACACGAAGATGTGAGCGGGGCATCTTTCACCCACGGAAACTTAGTCAACCAAGGACATAAGGGGGTTTGGATAGAACCATTATATCCTGGGAAACACCCACTTAACAGCAAGGTAATGAAAGTGGAACTCGTGCCGACGACAAATATCGTCTTAAACTTTACTGATAGAATTAGCGGTCAGCACGGTTATGATTCTAATTTAAAGGCACTTAAACTTCTGTCATTTGATGGTTTCAGCTTTGATTTAGAAATATTCCAAATTATTCACATTGGTGCTTCAGATGCGCCAAAAGTGATTTCCCGTTTAGGGTCGATGCAAAACGTCATTGATCAGGTGTTGCGTCCAATTGTGGGGAATTATTTCCGCAACTCGGCTCAAGAGTATACTATTTTGGATTTCTTAATTGCACGTAGCGATCGCCAAGTTGAAGCCTCAGATTATGTTAAATCTGCCTTGCGTGCTTATGATGTGCAAGCTGTGGATTCGTTGATTGGTTTGATTACCCCACCAGATGAATTAATGCACACGCTGACAGACCGGAAAATTGCTGAAGAAAAACGTAAAACTTATGAAGTTCAGCAAATGGCAGAAACCCAACGTCAACAACTGGTACGGGAAACAGCGTTAGCTGATATTCAACAAGAAATGGTGAAATCAGAAAAAAATGTGCAAATTTCTGACTTGAAAGCCCAAGCGGAAATTAAGGAAGCGAATGGTCAAGCGGAAGCGACCAAACTGCGGGCGCTGGCTGAAGCTGAAGGTATCCGGGCTACAGGTAACGCGAAAGCTGAGACTTACCGCGCAGGTGTGCAGGCTTTGGGTTCTCAAGGTTATACTGCCATGCAGTTGATGCAAATTGTCGGCGATCGCAATGTGCGTCTAATTCCTGATGTTTTAGTCGGTGGTAATAATGGCGGTGGTAATGGTTTAGTTGATGGTTTACTATCTTTGGTTTTATGGAATCAAACCGCTAAACCTGGACAACCAGGAAAAACCCCCGCACCTCCCCCACCCCAAACACCTATCACGGCTAAACTTGAAACCACTGCCAAAAATGGCAATCCTCCGATAGTGGTTGATATTCCTCAAGACCATTCATAATTAATTCAAATGTAGCCCGGAAATCAATTTCGGGCTAAAAGCTAAAATCATCTAAAGATGATTCTAGAGGATTGTAATAGTTTTGTCAGAAGTAGTTTATTTTTAAAAAACTTTGTTAATTCAAAAACGTTATCGTTTACAAAAAATAATTGCTAAAGGTGGATTTTGTCAAACTTTTTTGGCAATTGATGAAGGTAAAAATCCGGCGGAAGGTTGTATTGTTCAACAATTATCATCACCGTGCCAAACTTCTGTACAAAAATTACAAGATATTGCTCAATATCCCCAAATCCCTAATTTAATTAATTGTTTTTCTGAAAATGGTTATTTTTATTTGGTGCAAGAATTTATCCCCGGTAATAATTTAAAAAGTTTTTTAGCCAAACAAGGCACATTTAACGAAGTTCAAATTTGGCAAGTGTTAAAAGGTTTATTACCAATTATCAAATTTATTCACTCGCAGCAAATTATTCATCAAAATATTAAACCGGAAAATATCATTATTAAAAATGATAATTTAATTGCAGAAAATTTAGTTTTGGTGGATTTAGCGGCTGCTAAAAGTCTGACTATACAAGAATTTCAGGGAAATAATCTCATTATTGGTAGTCCAGAATATATTGCACCTGAACAAGTCAAAGGGAAACCAGTTTTTGCCAGTGATTTATATAGTTTAGGGGTAACTTGTATTTATTTACTAACTCAAGTTTCCCCTTTTGATTTATTTGATATTGTTAATAATAATTGGATTTGGCGGGAATTTTTACAAACAGAAGTTAGCGAACATTTAGCCCAAATTTTAGATAAGTTAATTGAAAATGATTTTACAAAACGCTGGCAGAGTGCTGATGAATTAATTAAATTTATGGGAATTAAAATCCCAAATCCAAAATCTAAAATTCAAAATTCAAAATGGGAATGTTTATATAGTTTTTCTGGTGATGTTCCTAATCTAAATATTATCAATACTTTAGCTATTAGTCCCAATGGTCAAATTTTGGTTAGTGGTGATAATGATAAAAGTATTAAATTATGGAATTTAAAAACTCAGCAGTTATTAGCGAATATTCCCGCACATAATCAGCCTGTAACATCTGTAGCTTTTAGTCCTGATGGGCAAGTTTTCGCTAGTGCTAGTGATGATAAAACTATCAAATTATGGCAAGTTGATAATTTACAAGAAATTCGCATTTTTACGGGACATAATCATTTTGTGAAATCAATTAGTTTTAGTCCTGACGGCTTAATTTTAGCTAGTGGAAGTTGGGATAAAACTATTAAAATTTGGGATGTAAAAACAGGTGTAGAACTGTGTAATTTAGCTGGACACCAATTAAAAGTTAATACTGTGGCTTTTAGTCCCCAAGGTAATATTTTAGCGAGTGGGAGTAGCGATCGCACAATTCGCCTCTGGCAGTTACAAAACTTCACAAATCTAGAAGAGAAGAATCACCCATGCATGAGATTACAAGGAATCTTATCAGATCATACATGGGCAGTTTTAGCAGTTGCTTTTAGTCCCGATGGGCAAATTTTAGCCACTGGTAGCCATGATAACACTATTAAATTATGGGACGTAAATACTGGCCAGTTGATTAGTACACTTTTAGGCCATTCCTGGTCTGTGGTAGCCTTAGCCTTTACAGATGATGGTAAAAATTTGATTAGTGCCAGTTGGGATCAGACAATTAAAATTTGGCAACTCAGCGCAAAAACCGAAATAGCCACACTTTCCGGTCATACAGACTCAGTAAATACTATTGCTGTTAACCCTGTTGACCAGCTAATAATTAGTGGCAGCAGGGACAAAAGCATTAAAATATGGCAACCTGTACAAATTTAGGGGAACGGGGAATAGTCATTAGGGAACAGGCAACAGGCAACAGGCAACAGTCATTAGTTATTCTTTTTGACTTTTGACTTTCTCCCCTGCCTTCTGTTTCCTGCCCCCTGCCTCCTGCCTTCTAAATCAAGCGCTACCGGTGAAAGCAACTTCAGGAAACTTCAGTTGTGCTTCGGCCATGGGTCGGTTTCTGCCTTCCTCTTGCCAGTAGTTAATGACTTCGGTGGCCTTGTTGAGTAATTCTACCCGATCTAACTCGGTAATCCAGTGCTTAGATTCTAGCTCTTTCTTGAGTTCTTCCCAAGCATCATTTCTCGGCCAGAAAAAGTATTTAGTGAGTGGGCTAGTACCCTTACCTACAATTTGATCCACTGCTAGGGCTACGTTCTCATCTAACCAGAGAATTTTCAAGATAAATTTGGACAATGGCACCTCCGAGAAAAATCCCGTTTGAATTTACTAAGTTTGCGATCGCTTATTTTAACCCAATAACCCACCAATTGACCAACAAACTATTATTATACAAAAGTGGAATCTTACTGGCAGCAAGACAAACAACCTGGTTTTATTAGGTTCTAGCCATTTTTGCCTTGATATAAAATATCATTATCTTCTCATCTTCCATACCCATGAATGTATTTGTAGTTTTTGATATAGATGGTGTTATCCGTGATGTAGGCGGTTCTTATCGTCGCGCTTTAGCGGATACGGTGGAACATTTTACAAATCAAGGATACAGACCCACAGCAGAAGACATTGATCAATTAAAATCCGAAGGGTTATGGAATAATGACTGGGAAGCGTCCCAAGAGTTGATTTACCGTTATTTTCAGGGTCAAGGTAAAACACGCCAAGAATTACAACTAGATTATCAGGCGATCGTTAATTATTTTCAATCTCGCTACAGAGGAACAGATCCAGTTAATTGGAATGGCTATATCTGCCATGAACCTTTATTAGTAAAATTAAGTTATTTTGAACAATTAACTCAAGCGGGGATTAGCTGGGGATTTTTTAGCGGTGCGACTCGTGCTTCTGCTATTTATATTTTAGAAAAACGTTTGGGTTTACAATCTCCTGTATTAATTGCGATGGAAGATGCACCAGGAAAACCCGACCCCACAGGACTTTTTTCTACTGTTAATCTATTATCAAATCATAGTGAAACTAAATCACCAGTGATTTATATTGGTGACACAGTAGCAGATATGTACACTGTAGAAAAAGCCCGAAAATTAGATAGTTCTCGTCAATGGTTAGGAGTGGGAGTTTTACCACCCCATGTCCAACAAATAGTAAATCAACGTGATGCTTATGCAGAAAAATTAATTAATGCAGGTGCAGAATTAGTATTTACTAATGTGGAACATCTGAGTATAGATAAAATTAAAAACCTGATTCATTGATAGGGTAGTGCACCACGGCAAAAATAACTATTCATTTGAACCCTATCAAACATCAGTTAAATCAACTTTCTTACCTCCTGCCTCCTGCCCCCTGCCTCCTGCCCCCTGCCTCCTGCCCCCTGCCCCCTGCCTCCTGCCTTCTTGCACTAGATATTTTTGTTAAGATTTCTTTACAAATAGGTGAATCTAGCGTTGCATTGCTTGCAAGTGATAGGTACTATAGAGAGTCACAGGGGCTTGATGCTGTGTTTACATAACTTTACAATCCAAGCCTTTTGGGGAAGCTATATTGCGTAAAGACTTTTTGGCGATGTTGCCTTGTATGGCGTAATTTGAGGCGATCGCACAATGGAAAAAAGACCAAAGTGCTTATTACATTCTTTAAAGTTATGTAGCCTTTTGATTACAGGCCATCAAGCACTGCGGTAAACTATGCCTTGATTATGATTTTTTGACAGAGAAGAGAACTCAAAAGGAGCAGTTTTTCAATGTCTCATACCGTAAAAATCTACGATACCTGCATTGGCTGTACTCAATGCGTTCGCGCTTGCCCCACTGACGTACTGGAGATGGTTCCTTGGGATGGCTGTAAAGCTGCTCAAATTGCCTCTTCACCCCGGACTGAAGACTGTGTAGGCTGTAAGCGTTGCGAAACTGCTTGCCCCACCGACTTTTTAAGCATCCGCGTTTATTTGGGTGCTGAAACTACCCGCAGCATGGGTCTAGCATACTGAGGAATTTAAGAAACTCAGTGTTTTCTTGCTGGGAACTGAGATTAGATAGCAGCAGTTAAACGGTTGTTTTTAATCTCAGAACTCAGCTCTAAATTTTTTGAATTTTTATATAACACAGGGGTATGTGGAGACGTTCAATGGAGCGTCTCTATATATTTTAGGGGAGATAACCAGCCAGGAGGCAGGGGGGAAAAAGAGGTGATTAGAACCCATCAGATTCAAGAAATTTTGGTGGTGATTTTTCTGTTTAGCAGTTGTATTATTGTGTGTGTAATGTTAGATTAAAAAAATTGCTGTGATCAGCAAATCAAAAATCAACCATTCTACGCTTATTGATGAGGTAAAGCATACCTCTAAAGTTAACAAATAGTCCTGAAAACCAGAATCCCCTCATTTTGTTATTGGGGAGTGCTAATACTACCATGAACGATTTTGAAACTGAGACAATAGAACTGCGTAACGAGTTAGCCAAGAAATACTTTGATTTATCACCACTAGGACGAAGAATTGTTCAATTATTCTCGGTAATTTACGAACCTATTAACAGAAATTCGCTCTCCAGTTGTATTGCTTACATTGGTGAGTTAGATGAAAATAATAAACCTTTTGTTAGCAGAACCTTAAGTTATCAGGTTGATAAATTATTGTCAATAGGCGTTTTAATTCAAGAAGGCGGAAAAAGTCCTCAATGTCATCCTTTACTGGCTGAGATTGCTACCCGTGATGCAGTCAAAGCGGGAAGGTTTGAATTATTAGTTAAAGCATTGGAAGAAAAGATCCCTGTTAGTTATAGTTCGGCAACTGGACAAAAATATTTTAACGGCGATCGCCAATTTTTACGGGAATTTCGGATCGGATTTTACCGTCACGACCTAGATTTTATTAATAAGCAGATTGAAGATTATTATAAAGGAGGTCGCAAAGACGAAAAACTATCAGTTAATGAAATGTTTATACGGGTGTGCAATAACCCATTTGATCCCGATTGGTTTCGCACACTACCACAAGAATTATATGATAACTGTATAACTAACATTCTCTTAGAAGCTGCCTTAAAATGCAATCTGGCAGATGAAGCTTTTGCCATGCTGCAAGAGGATTGTGCTGATAGTACAATCCATTCATCAGATTATCTACAATTAGTTTTAACCGAACAACTACTGTTGAGGGGTTGTATACAAGAAGCAGAAGACAATTTAAAGAATATTACAGAAGAATATCAAAATAATGCCCTGGTTTATGCAGGCTGGATTAACTTTTTCAAGGGGAATATTCAACAGGCGATCGCCTATTACAACTTAGCACTCAAAACCCTGAAAAAAGGTAAAGGCAAGCGTCAGCTATACTTCAATACTATAGGGGGCTTATTCTTTATCCTCGCACTGATCAAAGAAGGTTCACCCAATAGCCTGCAAACAGCTTTAGATTATACCAGTTCAGCCGCACGTCAAACAGGACATTGGCTAAAACCCATTTATGTACAATTAAGTGTTTTATTGCGGATTCAATTAGGAGACATCACCCAAAAAGAATTTGTTCTTGATAAAAATATCATTTTCCCCCAAGTCCACAACAGCCTAGAAACATTATTTTTTGCCCTTTGTCATTACTGGGTAGATGTTGACAGTGCAAAAAGCAACCTACCCAAAGTATTAAGCCCATTCTATCAAAAAGCTGTAACATCAGGTTATCACTGGTTAGCGATGGAAAGCGCCGAACTCCTTTCCCGACTGATCCCAGATAGCACTTATGATACACAAGCAGAAATCCTCCGGGAAGATATTGGCGTAGATAGTATAGTTGATTTAATTCAACCCCAGGAAGCTTGGGAACAATGTTTAAACGCTTTAGCTAACATCCAAAAAGAACCACAAACATCTGTAAAAGCTGAATCAGAACTGCGTTTAGGTTGGTTTATTACCTATTATTTTGGTTCATGCACCATCCAACCACGAGAACAAAAGATTAACGCTCAAGGTGTTTGGAGTAAAGGCCGAGTTATAGCCCTCAAGCGGCTGAGTGAAGACCTAGCAGAATTTAGTTATTTAACTCCTCAAGATATCCGGGTTTGTGCTTATATTGAAACTTATAGCACGTATAATTACAGAAGTTACAGCAAAAGCGAGTATAGATTTAACGAAAAAGCCATATCTGCATTAATTGGACATCCTTTAGTATTTTGGGAAGATTCACCCAATACCCGTGTAGAAATTGTTAAGGGAGAACTAGAACTGCTGGTAAAAAAAGGCAAAAAAGACCGATTAATTCTAGAATTATCCCCTAAATTTGAACCAATACAAAATTTACTCACCATCAAAGAAACCCCCACCAGATTAAAAGTCATTGAAATCACCGCCGAACATCATCGGATTGCAGAAATTATTGGTAAAAATAATCGCTTAGAAGTTCCCATTGGCGCAAAAGAGCGAGTTTTGGCCGCTATTAATGCCATATCTGGGTTAGTAACAGTACATTCGGATATTGGTGGAGGGTTAGAAGGTGCAATAGAAGTACCGGCTGACAGTAAACCTCATGTTCATTTATTACCTGCTGGTGATGGTTTAAAAGTTGCTGTATTAGTTCGTCCCTTTGCTGATGGCGGAAATTATTACCGTCCCGGTACAGGTGGAGAAACAGTAATTGCCGAAATTGACGGTAAAAGATTGCACACCACACGGGATTTACAGGCAGAAAAACAACAAGCGAAAGCAGTCATAGCAGCTTGTCCGACCTTCACCCAAGGGGAAGAACAGGACGGAGAATGGTTAATAGAAGCACCAGAAGACTGTTTAGAACTGTTGCTAGAACTGGAAGCACTAGGAGAGACTGTAGTGCTGGAATGGCCAGAAGGGGAACAACTGCGAGTTAGTCACCAAGCAGGTTTTAGTAACTTTAGGTTAAGTATTCAACGTCAAAAAGATTGGTTTGCAGCTAGTGGTGAGTTGCAATTAGATGATGATTTGGTGTTGGATATGCAGCGTTTAATGGAACTGCTAGAAAAAACCCCCAGCAGATTTATACCTTTGGGTTCTGGTCAGTTCTTGGCTTTAACGCAAGAATTTCGCAAACGCTTGGATGAGTTGCGGACATTTTCGGAAAAACACGGTAAAGGTGTACGTTTTCACCCCTTAGCGGCTTTCGCTTTAGAAGATATGGTCGCGGAAGTGGAAAACTTGCAAGCGGATAAACACTGGAAAGAGCATATTCAACGGCTGAAAGAAATGCAAAATTTACAGCCAAAATTACCTTCTACACTGCAAGCAGAATTAAGAGATTATCAAATAGATGGTTTTAACTGGTTAGCAAGGTTGGCTTATTGGGGTGTTGGCGCTTGCTTGGCTGATGATATGGGATTGGGGAAAACTTTACAAGCTTTAGCGGTGATTCTCACCCGTGCATCGGAAGGTGCTAGTTTAATTATTGCACCGACTTCTGTCTGTATGAACTGGGTGAGTGAAGCACAGAAATTTGCACCTACTTTAAATGTAATTCAGTTTGGGGGATTTAGTGGCAATGAACGCCAAACCGTTTTAGATAATTTACAGCCATTTGATATGCTGGTTTGCAGCTATGGTTTATTACAACAGGAAGAAGTAGCGCAGAAGTTAGCGCAGGTACAATGGCAAACCATCGTTTTAGATGAAGCCCAAGCGATTAAAAATGTTGCCACCAAACGGTCACAAGCGGCCATGAACTTACAAGGAGGTTTTAAAGTCCTGACTACAGGTACACCCATAGAAAACCATTTGGGTGAACTGTGGAATTTATTCCGCTTTATCAACCCTGGTTTACTTGGTTCATTAGAAAGCTTTAATCAGCGTTTTGCTAACCCGATTGAAAGATATCAGGATAAACAAGCCAGAAATAAACTCAAAAAATTGATTCAACCCTTCCTGTTACGTCGTACCAAAAACCAAGTTTTAGAAGAGTTACCTTCTCGCACGGAAATAGTTTTACACGTCGAGTTAAGTCAGGAAGAGATTGCTTTGTATGAAGCACTGCGTCGGGAAGCCATAGCAAAACTGACTGATAGCGACACCCCAGCCGGTCAAAAGCATCTACAAGTGTTAGCGGAAATTATGAGATTACGTCGCGCTTGCTGTAATGCACGGTTAGTAATGCCTGATACGAATCTGAAAAGTGCGAAATTACAGCTTTTTGGGGAAGTGCTGACGGAATTATTAGAGAACCGTCATAAGGCTTTGGTGTTTAGTCAGTTTGTAGACCATTTACAAATTATCAAGGAATATTTAGATAAGCAAAAAATATCTTATCAATATTTAGATGGTAGCACCCCCGCAGGAGAACGCAAAAAACGAGTAGATGCTTTCCAATCTGGTATAGGTGATGTATTTTTAATCAGCCTCAAAGCCGGGGGTACGGGGTTAAATCTCACGGCTGCTGATTACGTGATTCATCTAGACCCCTGGTGGAATCCCGCAGTTGAAGACCAGGCATCAGACCGTGCCCACCGCATCGGCCAAAAACGCCCAGTAACTATTTATAGACTGGTAGCGAAAAATACTATTGAGGAAAAAATAGTGGAATTGCATCAACACAAGCGAGATTTAGCTGATAATCTTCTAGAGGGTGCGGATATGAGTGGTAAGATATCCACAAATGAGTTATTACAATTAATTAATGAGGGTTAACATTCTTAATTATCCTCATATTTTTTAGGGTGGGTATTGCTAAGAAAGTTGAAAATAGATACAAAATTATTTAAGAGGATGTTTGTAAAGTCAAAAAGTTTACTGAAAAACCTCTCTCCAAACCTCTCTCCTGCAAGGAGAGAGGCTTTAAAACACCCATTCCCTCGTAGGGAAGGGGGGCAAGGGGGGTTAGGTTTTTCGGGCTTATTTGTTTCATCAAATACTTTTAAAACATCCTCTAAAGCAATGCCCACCTTTACCCTAATTCTTAAATTAAATTTAATAGTTTTTTATATTGAAACGGTAAGCAAGCCAAGATATTTAACAAATGGCAAAAAGTCTTTATCAGTAAATAGAAGAGAGTTTTGGTTTTGAATACAAAAAGTTGCAATAATTACATCAACCGTTTTGCGAATAGTGATACCACGTTTGCGGAGAAATCTATAGTTATCAGCACTTCTGAGAGCAGTATCTAAGCCTAACATTTCAAAAATTGTTAGAGAAGTTAGTAAATCTTTTGCTGTGTGATATTCCGTATCTGATCGAAATCCCTGCAAAACTTCAGTCAAAATTAGATCACCAATTGCTATTGGTTCTACTCCCAAAAGTGTATCTAGCTTATTAGTTTCCGGGGTTTCTATGCCATTAAAATAATCTATCCAGACACTTGAATCTATAATAATCATTAATCTGTTCTCATTTCTTCAAGATTGCCTTCCCATTTAAGTTTTCCCCGATACGCTTTAATTTTTTCTTGTTGCTTAAGTTTAATCAATGTTTTAAGAGCAAGTTCTATGACTTCCTGTTTAGTCTTAAGTCCAGTTGCTTTAATAGCATTTTCTATGAGGTTTTCATCAATGGAAATATTATTGATCATAACATATTTATATTTAGACCTTTTATCGTAAATTATATCTCAAATTAAATCAGTATGTTGCTGTGGGAATTGCTGAAAAAGTTAGTAATAGCTACAAAATTATTTAAAACACTATCCATATTAACCTGATTTATTCTGAATGCTTGCCTAAATAGTCTGGTAGTTCATCTAAATTCTTTTGTGTGAGTTGGCATAAACGCTTCATTTGCAGAATTGTGAGGCTGATTTCTGTAATACCTCGTTCACAACGGCTGACGGTAGAAGGGTCAATACCGATGGCCACGGCAAACTCGGCTTGAGTCATACCAAGCTGTTCGCGTATCGCTTTTAAGGGTACTACGACCTCATCCGAGTTTTGGGGTTGACGTTTGGTTCTTTTTATCATACATTTTAACTAGGCGATTTGCCTAGCTAATTTGCTAATAATTAGGTTAGGTTTTGATGTTAATTGATACTCTAACTTGGAGTTTGTTTAAGGTTTTGACGCGATCGCTATCTTGGGAATTAAGGCGTATTTTTACCTTTACTACCCGCACATCTGCCTGAGCGGTGGGGTCATCATTGACTATTCCTGGTTTATCTATTTGTAAACCAATGTGATCTACTACTCCTTTAAGTTCTCCGTCAAATCCTCCATATTCACTAACGATAGTTGATTGTTGACCAAGTTTGACATATTTAATATCACTTTCATAAACTTCTGCTAAAACATACATTTGCTGAGTCTGGCCAATGTCCAAAATGCCATTATTTCCCACATATTCGCCGACTTTAGCATTTATATTTAGGATTTGCCCAGACACGGGAGAGAAAACATAAGCTGATTCTAAATCAATTTCGGCTTTTTTAAGTTGAGCTAAGGCTTCATTTAATTCTGCTTCCGCTACTAAAATATCAGTTGGTTTAACATTTTTGAGACTATCTAAAGTTGCTTTACCTCCCTTAATTCGCTCTCTACTGGTGCTAATTTGTTGACTGAGATTTGCTTTTGCTTCTTGCAATTTTTTTGTTTCAATTTGTACTTGTAAACGTCTGTCTTCGGTGTCAGCCGCCGAAACTGCCCCATCTTTTAACAGTTTTTGGTAACGTTGATAATCATTTATTGCTTTGTTTAATTCTACTTCTTGACGAGCAATAATAGTTTGTTGAATTTTGACACCTTCAGATAATTCTGCTTGCATTTCTGTCACTTTATTTTGTTGGGCTGCAATTTGTCCCGACTTTTCACCGGCTCGAACTTGCGCTAAACGCGATCGCGCAACCTGCACTTTAGCTGCGGAATTTTCCACTGTTGCTTGATCCCGTTTAAAGCTGTCCATGACAGCAATAATTTGACCTTCCCTGACTTGATCACCTTCCTTAACACGCAGTTCAGCCAAACGCTGGTTAGATGCTGGCGCTCCAAGATGAATAATTTCTCCTTGGGGTTCTATCCGTCCCAAAGCGGTAACATAAGTGACTGTTTGCTTACTAATGGGGATTTCCTGTTTACTGTCCTGTTTAGTGCTGAAAAGTTGACGTGAGTTAAAAGCAACGGTAGCAATAATAGCGATAACACTTACAGATAGTAGTATAAGATTTGCTTTATCTAATTTAATCTTGTTCATTATATTGATTGCTTAAATTTTTTTAAGTGTATTTTCTGTTAAATTTAGAACTTACTCAAATTTGTTATATCCCAAAAAAAGAAAAAGTCATTAGGGAACAGGGAACAGGGAACAGGGAACAGGGAATAGGCAATAGGCAATAGGCAACAGGAAATAGAGAATTAATTCTTTTATTTTCCCCCCTGCCCCTCTGCCCCCTGCCCCTCTGCCCCTCTTCTCCCCTGCGTCATTTTGCAATCACACCGATCACACTACAAAAAGTTTCTCGGTCAAGTACCATCAAATCAGCATCAGCCTTTGCTCCAACTCGCACTGTAAAAGGATATTCTTCCCCATCAATTAACTGAGTATTACCAAAATAATCACCTGTTTTGATTTGATAGGATGTTGAATTATTGCCGTCACTTACTAATACTTCTGCTGTTCCTGCTAATATCAAATAGAATTTATCGGCTAATGTACCTTGTTGAACTATTGTAGAATTAGCCCCATATCTAATTACCTTGGCTTGAGATGCGATCGCCCTGATTTGGTATGTTTCAATATTAGGTAAGGCTTTGGACAGGTAACTACTGAACAAACGTTGATGTACACGACGCACAACATCAGAATTAGTTAAATCAGAACTACTGAGGAAATTTTGAAACATTTCTTCCTCAATTACCATCACTTTAACTTCGGAATCTTTGACCACACGTACTGTAGCCGTGCGTTTACCACCTTGTAACAAACCTACCTCACCAAAATAATCCCCACGCTTGAGATGATTAATTAATCTGGGGGGTTGGTCAGCAGATTCTTGCATAATATTAACTTCACCTTCCAACAAAATATAGAATTTATTAGCTGGATCTCCTTGCTGAACGATGACTTCTTCTGATTGATAAGTTAAAACAGTGGGTTGATTAACGGTTTGCATGAGTGCAGATTCATTAAAACCAGGTAAAGCGAGGGAAAGTTCTTGATGTAAAGCTAAACCTAATTTGCCATCTTCAACATTAATAATGCGGTCTGCTAAATCAAGTATGCGATTATCATGTGTCACCATAAGAACGGCGCTATTTTGTTCTTTGGCTAGACGTTGCATTAAAGCTACTACATTACGTCCTGATGTTCTATCTAAAGCTGCTGTCGGCTCATCAGCAAGTACCAAACTGGGACAACTCACCAACGCACTAGCGATCGCTACCCGTTGTTTTTGTCCTCCAGAAAGATTACTAGGATAAGCATTAATTTTTTCTCTTAATCCTATTGACTCCAAAATGGCTTCTATCTTACTACGAGCTTCTTTAGGGGAAAAGTTGGAATGTAATTCCAATGACATTTGAATATTCTGTTCAACCGTCAAAAAATCTAATAAACTACTTGATTGGGTAACATAGCCAAAGTTTCGACGCATTTGTACTAATTTTTCTTTAGTAGCTCCATTTAGTTCCTGTTCCAAAATTGTAATACTTCCTTCTTGGACAGAACGCAGACAACCAATTAAACTCAGTAATGTACTTTTTCCTGAACCTGATGGACCAGTTAAAATTACAAATTCCTTAGCTTTAATTTCCAAATTAATATCAAATAAAATTTGCTTTCGGAGTTCATCTTCTCCAAAAAAGTAATTAAGGTTTTGGATAGAAACAATTGTTTGAGCAAACACGGTGTTAATTGATAGTAGAGTGAAGTTTAGTCAATAGGAAATAGGGAACAGGGAACAGGCAATAGGCAATAGGCAATAGGCAATAGGCAATAGGCAATAGGCAATAGGCAATTAGGAATTTCTTATTTTCCCCCTTGCCCCTCTGCCCCCCTGCCCCTCTGCCCTTCTGCCTCCTGTCCCCTGCCTCCTTAAAATAGGTCTGCGGGATTGGCTTCTCTGAGTTTATTTACAGCAATAATGCCAGATGTAAAACACATAATAATTGTTAACAAAAATACGAATAATGCTCTGGTTAATGTCATATACATTGCCAGAGATGTGGCATTTTGGACAACAGCATATAATATTAAAGAAGCAAATAAACCAGGAATATAACCTAATATTGCTAAAATCAAAGCTTCTTGAAATAAGATTTTGAGAAAATAACGATGTTTATAACCTCTGGCTTTGAGGACAGCATAATCTGGTAAATGGGTAGAAACTTCACTATAAAGAATTTGATAAACAATAATCACTCCTACCAAAAAGCCAACAAAAACTCCGGTACTAAAAACAAAGCCAATGGGAGCGCTAGTAGCCCAGTAATGTTTTTCATGTTCTATAAATTCGTTTAGTGTCATTACTTGAAGATTCCCATTAAGTTGAGCTTTAAGTTTTTTTATAATTGCTGGAATATCAACACCTGGCTTAAGCTTTATTAGCCCAATTGTAATATTTTCTGCCGAACTACCTGACACCAAATAAGTAAAAGTGGTATTACTAACAATCAGATTACCATCATCAGCAAAGGATGCTCCCGCCAAATCTACTAATTCTCTAATCAAAACTTGCTTATTACCCACTTCTACTTGAACTGATTTTCCTGATTTCAGGATATTTAACATATTGCCATATTCTTTTAAGTTAGATTTGCCATCTAGTAAAACAACTCCTTTTGTCTTTAACAGATGAGTGACTTGCTCAAAATTGGGAATTTCAAAAGGGTTATTGTCGGGGTTAATTCCCAGAATAATAATTCCTTTTCCTCCGCTAGAATTGCCATATTTAAAAGATAATTGTCCGTGATGAATATAGTTTATAGAATCAACTTCACTGAAATTGAGAGTGCGATATAAATATTGTCGAGGAAAATTGACGGTGCTAACTAGGGTTTTCATTCGCGGGTGAATTAAAATCAAATCCGCTTTAAGACGTTGTTGTAATGCTGTTTGGCTCTCAAACAGAGAATCTAAAAAAGCTAATTGCGTAAAAATCAAAATTGCCGCAAAAGCAATACCAAAGAGTGCTACCACTAACCGTACTTTGTTACGTGTCAGTTGTAACCAGGCTAGAGGGACTTTTCCGAGAACATTCATGTAGTTTTGTAAACTGAAAATTCAGTGTATTGTTTTGTCATACCTTAACTTTACTCAGTTGGCAATGATGAAGAAAGTGCTGGCTAATAATATTTTTTTACGTAAGATTCTCAAGAATGCTAGTTGGCTGCTTGGTGGCCGAGTGATGACTGGATTAAGCAGTTTACTCTACCTAAGTTTAGTTACTCATAATCTTGGTGATACAGGATTTGGGATGTTAGTTTTGATCCTAACTTATGTTCAAATCATTACAGATTTAACTACTTTCCAATCTTCTCAAGCACTAATTCGTTACGGTGCTATTTGTATTGAACAGGAAAATAAATTAGCTTTACAACAGTTATTAAAGTTTACTACCATCCTTGATTTGTTAGGGGTAATAGCTGGTTTAGCGATCGCCGTTCTCATTGCTCCCTATATTGGTGTATATCTGGGATGGAATCAAGCCACAGTGAGTCAAGTGCGGTGGTATAGCTTGATTATTCTGTTTACTAGCACAGCCACCCCTAGAGGTTTATTGCAGTTGTGCGATCGCTTTGATTTACTAGCCCTACAAATTACCATTCCTACCTTAATACGAGTGTTTGGGGCGGTTTTTGCGAGTATTTTTCATGCTTCATTGTTGGTTTATTTATGGTTATGGTTTACTTCCGAAGCTTTGGGAGGATTGTTATTATTCTTTGTAGGTTGGCGAGTCGCTTGGCAACGGGAAATGCTAAAAAATATGAATTGGTCTTTCAAGAATTTAACCCAAAATCATCCCGATTTATTAAAGTTTTCCATCGTCTCTAATTTTGATTCTTCCCTACCCATGATTATGAGACAAGCCAGCCCTTTAGTAGTAGGAATTTTTGCCACTCCCGCAGCAGCAGGACTATTTCAAGTTAGCTATGAATTATCTACCCCACTCAAAGATTTAGCGCAGATTTTGACTCAATCAGTTTATCCAGAATTAGCGCGGTTAGATAGTCAACAAAAATGGCGTTTATTTATCAATGTATTGATTAAATCTACTTTTTTTGCCTTATTAATTGGGTTAGGAATATTGCTAATTAGTCTATTTTTTGGTAAAATAATTTTACAGTATGCCTTTGGTGAAGCGTTTATTTCTGCCCATCAAATTTTAGTATTATTGGTCATAGCAGAAGTTTTCACAATGGGAAATTGTGCTTTAGAACCAGCTTTTTATGCCATTGGTAAACCGAGTGTACCCTTAAAAGTGAATGCTACAGCTATTTTGGGCGTTTATTTACCCTTACTGTTAATTTTAACTTCATCTTTTGGTGTAATCGGTACAGGAATAGCCACTTTATCATCTACCGCATTAATCTTTATTCTCAATTCTCTACTAATTTGGCCACAACTGCGTCGCGGGAGAAAGTAATGCGGCTTTCAGCAAAGTCGAACGGGTGCAAAATGTGAGGGATTGGTGTATAGTTGAATTTGAAGAAGATAAATGACAATTAAACGATTTAAAGAAATGCGAGATTAGCAAAAGGTGAAACTTATGATTGTCCCAGAACTTGAACAACAACTTTTGCAACTTTCCCCCAACGATAAACTTTATATTATCCAACTACTAGCACAAAGCCTAACTATACAAAATAAAAATAATGAAATCCTCCCAAAAGAACCAAGTAAACTTTCAGAGTTTTTTCGTCAATCTCCACTAGTAGAAGTTGCTGAAGAATTAGACCTGAGCAGAGATACAAGTTTACCTCGTGATACTTTTATCCCATGACATACCTTCTTGATACCTGCTTAATTTCTGAAATTATCGCTAAACAACCAAATCAACAAGTTTTAGATTGGCTAGATGCTCAACTTCCAGAAACACTTTATCTTAGTGTAATCACAGTTGGCGAAATTACTAAAGGTATAAGTAAACTTCCCACATCTAAACGCAAAGAATCTCTAACAAAATGGTTAAATGAAGCCCTACCCATTCGTTTTGAAAATAGAATCTTAGGTTTGGATACTTCAACAATGATATTATGGGGAAATCTAGTTGCACAATTAGAACAAAATGGGCGACCTTTACCAGTTATGGATTCTCTAATTGCAGCCATCGCTTTGCAAAACTCTCTCTCTCTTGTTACTAGAAATGAAAAAGATTTTGCTGGCACAGGAGTTGTAATCATTAATCCCTGGTATTCTTAACCCAATTAAATGATTAGATATATTGATGTATAATATTAGAAACAAGTTGGATCTAAATCTATGAAACTGCAAACTACTATCCAAGAAATAAAAACAGTTACCGCTTACTATACCCCAGAAGAATATTTAGAACTTGAGGAAAAAGCTGATTTTAAAAATGAATATAGAAACGGGGAAATTATACCAATGACAGGAGGAACAACAAACCATAATAGATTGGCTGGTAATTTTTATATTTGCCTGAATTTAGCATTAAATGATTTAGAATATGAAGTTTATATTGGTGATGTAAAATTGTGGATTCCACGTTATCGGGAATTTACTTATCCTGATGTGATGGTGATTGAAGGTGAGCCTGTTTATTATGGCACAAACACTACAATAGTTACTAATCCGATATTAATTGCTGAGGTTTTATCTAAATCTACAAAAGACTATGATCGGGGTGATAAATTTCTCTATTATCGCTCAATTCCCGAATTTAAAGAATATATTTTGATTGACCAAACTCAATATTATGTAATGCAATATGTAAAAAATGCTGAAAATCAATGGATTTTGACAGAACATGAAACAGAAGATGCTCTATTAAATCTTTCTTCAATTAATGTGAAATTATCTTTACAGCAATTATATAAAAAAATTAATTTTCTGGAAACTATAGAATAACTGTGGTATGGGGTGCGGAAATGTAAATCCTGATTCAGATACAGCCCGTTTCAGGTAAATGAGGTACAAATTTTTGGAACAAACCCTTATACAAAAAGACTTTCAACCCTGTTCCCTGCACCGCACTGAGCGCAGTCGAAGTGTTCCCTGTTCCCTGTTCCCTACTGTAATAAAAATCCTGCACATCCTTGAAAGGACATGAGGATTTATATTAATTTATTAATATCTGTACCTAATCTAATTTGTGTCCAGTAAAGCGGGAATATTGTACTACTTGTGATGGAGGTAAATTTGAAATAGCGACCATCCCTTTCAAACTTTCTTCAAAATATATCACTCCACCAATACGTTTTCCGACAAAAAAACCACCATGAATAAATTGATATTCAGGAATGGTAACTAAAAAGAGGTTTTGGGGAGGTTCATTAAAAATCTTTTTGCTGATGATGGGTACTACATCTTCCAAAAAAGTATGTTTAATAGGTTCTCCGATGTCGGTAAATTCTTGATGATCAGCAAAATGATCCATATAAAAATTCCAGACCTTGGACAAGTCTTTCTCTTTCTCCAGTTTTGAGTTTAGTTGTTTTAGTTTTTTAATGTCAAATACTGGTGCTGGTTGTGGCATAGTTGATACATCCTTAAATTCTGTACTTCGACTTCGCGCAGTAAGCGTAATACTATTTTACTTTAATAATGATACAAATACTGGGTAAGGGTTTAGCACTGCTTGACCCCTACGAAAAATTCATAAGTATTAGGGTTTTTGTGAATTGGTATAAATCGTGATTCTGACAATTGCATATTTTCTGACTAATTACAAGGTTTAATGATTACCACCAACGAATTTGTAAATATCCTGGTTGTTCTGTCGTTAGTTCTTCTTCTGTTTGCCAATCTGTGGGTTTATAGGTTTTAAAAACTCGATCCCAAATATCAACACCCATACCAAAATTATGATGCCATTGGTTATATTTGTGGTGGACATGGTGAACTGGCATTTTTAACCAAATACAAAGTTTGGGGTGATCGTGTTGGAGTTGATGAGCATAAGCAGAAAATACTGTATAACCTAAGCAACCTATTAACCAACTAATTTTAATGTACCAGTTTGCATCAGCTAGTTGTAAAGCTAGAAATGTTAAAAAGATGAGAGGTAAACCACCAAGAAGATAGTCTCGAAATTCTGGGATTACTCCCTGTCCAGTTCCATCGAGGTGGTGATCAATGTGAAAGCGGCAGGTTTTGGGGAATATGTGCATCAAGCGATGTCCCCAGTATTCAACTAGGCTGGTAATCAGCAACGCTGCGATAAAAGTAACTGTGATCTGTGCAATATTAATTAACATCGTGGGGGAAAGGGTGTAAGGTATGGTTTAAAGATTATTATTTTCTGTTGTCTATAGTATAAAAGTTTCGTTAAAGTGTTATCTACTTCTTTTAAATCCCTAGTTGAACTTTTGAGCGATCGCGCTCACACCCAACCCCATGAACAGGCTTTCACTTTCCTCAAAGATGGGGAAATCGAGTCTGGTAGCCTCACCTATCAAAATTTAGACCAACAAGCACGAGCGATCGCCTCTACACTCCAATCTATCACCTCCGCAGGCGATCGCATTTTATTACTTTATCCCTTCAATGCTTGTTTAGAATTTGTTGCGGCTTTATTTGGCTGCTTATATGCAGGTGTGATTGCTATCCCCACCAGACCACCCCAAAACGCCGAAGAATGGGCAGATTTTAGCTTTCGTGTCCAAGAATGCCAAACAGATATTGCTTTAACTTCTGCGGCCACGATAGATAAATTAAAGGATTCATGGTTAAACTTTGCCCCAGAAAGTAAAAACCTATCTTGGATTGCAACAGATACAATTGATTTAGCTCAAGCCACAAACTGGCAACAGCCAAAAATTGATAGCGAGACTATTGGCTATTTTCAATACACCTCTGGTTCAACCGGCATTCCTAAAGCAGTGGTAATTACTCATGGTAACGTATTACAAAACTGCGCTAATTTCCAGGAAACTTTTCCTAATTTGAAATTTCGCGGTGTAAATTGGTTGCCTTTAACCCATGATATGGGTTTGGTGGCTGGTGTGATGCAAACCGTTTATGCTGGGGCTTTTACCGCGTTCATGTCACCAATAGCGGTGTTTCAAAATCCCTCACGTTGGATTAAAGCCGTTTCCAACTACAAAGCCACCATTAGCGGTGGGCCGAATTTTATTTATGATATTTGTGTGCAAAGGGTCAACCCCGCAGAAATTGCCGACCTGGATTTAAGTAACTGGCAAATTGCCGGGAATGGTGCTGAACCAGTGCGACCGGAAACCCTAGAACGATTTACAGAAGTATTTTCACCCTATGGCTTTCGTCAAGAAGCGTTTTATTTATCCTATGGCATGGCTGAAGCCACTTTGGTAATTTCTGGGGGTGCAGTCAATGAAACCTCAACCGTGCGATTTTTAGATGAAAAAGCTTTAGAACAAAATCGCGTGGTGTTTGTAGCCAAAGGTCAAGCGGGATCACGGACGGTAATTAATTGCGGTTGTCCCTGGCCAGGAAATCGAGTGGTAATTGTTGACCCTCAAACTTTAACACCTTGTTCACCTGATGGTGTGGGGGAAATTTGGGTACAAGGTGCGGGACTGAGTAGCAGTTATTGGCATCGGCCAGAAGAAACAGAGAAAACCTTTCAGGGTTATTTAGCAGATAGTGGTGAGGGGTCGTTTTTAAGGACTGGGGATTTAGGTTTTCTGCATCATGGCCAACTGTTTATTACAGGTCGTCTCAAAGACATCATGATTTTTTGGGGACGTAACTTTTATCCGCAAATTTTAGAACAAACATCAGAAAAGAGTCATCCCGCTTTATCTGCTAATGGTAGTGCGGCTTTTTCTGTGGATGTAGAGGGAGAGGAAAGATTAGTAATTGTGCAAGAGGTAAATCGTCATGCACTCCGTAAGTTAAATCCTGAACAGGTAGCCGAGATGATTGGGGCTATTCGCCAGAGTATAATTATGCAGCATTTGGTAGAAGTTTATGCGATCGCACTAATCAAACCTAGCACCCTTCCCAAAACCACAAGCGGAAAAGTCCAACGTCGTTACTGTCGAGATTTATTTTTAACCGGAAAATTAGCATTAGTTCAACAGTGGTATTGTCCCGATTCAGAACGATTAGATCCTACTGATTTAACAGCTGCTTTACCTGATATTGAAGATGCTTAACCCATTTTCAGATTAATACAAATAGCCAAGGGTAAAAGGGAAACTTAATTGATGTCTGATACCAAAACAAAAATTTTAATTGTTTATGAACGGTCAGGAATGGGTCATGAAATCATGGCTAATATCCTGACCGAGCAAATTTTCCAAGACCCTAACATTGAAATTTACAAATATACCATTACAGAATTATTGCAAGACCCATTAAGTGAGCTTTTAACTAAAACTTGGGTGAGTGCTTGGAACTTGTTTATACGTCATAATTTAATCTGGTTAGCGGATGGATTAATCAATTATCTCATGCGTTTAATTTTATTACCTATTGGTGAAGTTAGTTCAGTTGCAGCCATGCACCAAACTTTAGATAAAATTGCGCCAGATATTCTAATATGTACCGCCGATACTGCGGGAAAATGTTTAGGGAGTTGGGCTAAAGAAAAACAAATTCCCTTTTTTTTAGTGATTACAGACCTATCTATTTTTATAGATTTAGTTTCTCCCGATGCTATTCATATTTGTTACTTTCCCGAAACCGTCAAAGCTATCCAAAATTTTCCTTTTAAACTCGCTTACTGGTCTGATAATTTAACCCGTTCTAGCAAACTATCTCAGCAAATTAGTTTTATTGCTAAATACCTTTATGATTTTATCCTATGTTATCCACAAAATCGCATTTATCGCAATATTGACCAAGATTACCAACCTCAAAATCATGCTCGTTGTCAGGTAATCGGACCCCTACGCGAAGCAAAACATTTTACAATTAGAGAACAAAAAACCCTCCGCAAAAAATTAGAATTATCCCTAACAAATCCTTGCATTTTAATTATTAGTGGTAGTTTTGGCGGTAACTTCTGCACAAAATACTTAAAATCTTTACAAGAATTTCCTCTCAATTCTCTAGTTATAATTGTAGCTTGTGGTCGAGATGAAAATTTGCGGTTAAAGATTGAAAGAATAGCAGCAGAACAGCAAAATCTTCATATAATATCACTTGGTTTTGTAGATAATCTCCATGAATGGATGTCGGCTGTAGATGTGATTTTGGCACGTCCCTCAGCAGGAATTTTATTAGAATCTCTACTTGCTCACACACCTTTATTACTTCCCCGACAAGCAGCAGCAAACGACAGAGGAACTATCAATTTTGTAGAAAAATATCAATTAGGTGAATGCTTTAAAAATCAGCAAGATTTAAAGATAAAATTAAAGCAATTAATCGAAGAAAAAGAACTTTATCAACAGCGAATTAAAGATTTACTTAAAAATTATCCTTCTACTTTTGATGAACAACGAGAAAAATTATGCAGTATATTCTTAAAAAGATAATTTACAACACAGGAATTTAATTTTATACAATTATTTATTAAAGTATTTTAATTATGATACAAAACCTTTCCGCAGAATTACTATATTTTTAGGGAAATACAGGCTGATCAGCATATTTCTGACTCGGAAATTAAATGATGAAAATCCAAATCCCTGCCAAATTTCTAAATTTATCATAGATAATATTTATTTTGATTGTATTGCTAGAGGTTCATTATTATTAAGACCAAAATTTATCATCATATATAATGAAAACTAAAAAACAGTAGCACAACATAAAGATAAAAGTATATAACTTCATCTATAGTTACACCTAATGATTTAATATTGTCTAACCATAGATAGAGAATGAGTGCAGATTGACTCGATTATAGTTAGAGCAAATCTAGGTAGAATTTAACACGCTCAATTTTTTCCTAGTGATTTTGGTTTAACTATTAAAAACCTATTTGGCAGAATTTACATTCATGTTGTGAACTCTAGATTAAACTTCAAATCAAGCCAGTAAATCTCAAGTTTCTTTCTAGAATACTGTTTCCTACTCTCATGAGGTAAGTAATTAGGCAGAATTAATTACTCAACTTATTTCCCTGTTCCCTGTTCCCTGTTCCCTGTTCCCTTGCAACACGTAGGAAATTAATTTTGCACGACTACTTACAAAATCATCTGCGTTTATCTGCGTCTATCTGCGTTCCATTCTTACTGCTTGTACCTCACCGGAAAACGAGACTTTTTTAAAAATACCTAATTTTTAGGCGTGTGATCACTCTTAAAAGTTGGATTTTTCTGGACATATCGTTCCAGAAAATAGAAAGTATTTAGTTGAGATAAAATATCATCTTAAAAAATGGCAGGATAACATGAAAAAATTTACTGTAAATACAACTTTAACGGGCAAAGTTACAGATGTTCAACCAGAACAAGACAGCTTTGTAATAAAATGCCGTAGTGGTGATGAGTTGGAGGTTCACACAGGAAAAGAAACTCAATTTAGATTTGTGAAAAATCTGGATGATATAGAGCGCGACCGTGTCCCTAGTCCTGATAACTTAAATTCCGCTTCTCCCACCGATTTAGTACGTAAATATATCCAACCTGATACCCTTGTAGTTTTACAGGGTGTATATCAAGAAAATAATGGTAGTCGTCACTATGATGCTAAAATTATTAACTTACTGCATTCCTATCGAGGTAAAGATGAATATCTATTTGAGCAAACCCATTGGTGGCTAACACAAATTGCTCGTCTTGCAGATAGTTGGTTAGGTTATTTATTTCCAGATAAACAAGCTTATGAAATTGATGATTTTGCCCTCTATCGAACAAATTTAAATATTATAGGTTTACCTACGGATGATACAATACAGGAATGTGCCACACTTTCTCGACTAATTTATGGTCTTTCTTCGGCTTATTTACTAACTGGTAGTGAGCGTTATATTTCCGCAGCTAGGGCTGGAGTTCAATATCAGCGCGAAACTTTCCGCAGTTTATCATCTGATGGGAAACATTGTTTTTGGGCTTTTGGTAAGCGCAAAACTATGTATAGTTATAAGTTATATATGAACTCTTTAAACGATGATGATAGAGACACAATTCCACTTTACGAGCAAATTTATGCCTTAGCTGGATTGGCTCAATATTATCGGGTTACGTTAGATTGGGAAGTGCTGGATGATATAAAGCGGACTGTTCGCACCTTTAATGATTTCTTCACTGACCCGGAATCAGAATACGGTAAAAACGCTTATGGAGATTATTTTTCTCACTTAGATTATGTTACCTTAAATTGGGATAGTCCGGCTCTGGGTAACAACCAATCTAGAAAAAATTGGAACTCTATAGGGGATCATATACCTGCCTATTTAATTAACGTGATTTTGGCATTAGAACCTTTACCAATCACTGATCATGGTAACGAAGATATCCGCCAATTTTTAGAGACTTGTAAGAAGATTCTGAAAACAACATCCACAATTATTGTAGATAAGTTTCCCGATCCTGATCCTAATGTTCCGTTTGTGAATGAACGATTTTTTAGGAATTGGAAGCCTGACCATGAATGGAGATGGCAAAAGAACCGTGCAGTAATTGGACACAATTTAAAGATTGCGTGGAATTTAACTCGTGTTGCTAACTATTATTACTGTTTAGCTACTAGTGAAAATGAACCAGAAAGCAAAGAATCAAAACATTTAGCTGACAAGTTGATGAAGTTGGCAGATAAGTTAGGAATCAGGATGGCAGAGATTGGTATAGACTTATTTAGAGGGGGAATTTTCGATACTTTAGAGCGTAATCCTCAAAATGGGATGCCATTAGATTTTCCTTGGTTCAATACTAAAGACTTTTGGCAACAGGAACAAGCTTTGTTAGCTTATCTGATTCTTCATGGTTGCAGCCAAGAAAGTCATGATCAAAAGCAGGATTATTTACGGTTAGCAAGAGAAACCGCCGCATTTTGGAATCTGTTCTTTCTCGACTTAGAAAATAAAGGTATTTTCTTCCGAGTTAGCGAAAGTGGTGATGCAATTACCTTGGGACAGTATGGCAGTAAAGGCGGACATTCTATTTCTGGATATCATGCTTTTGAACTTAATTATTTGGCTCATATTTATATCAGTGCCTATGTGACGAAAGAACCCTTTTGTTTGTATTTTAAACCTGACAGATATTGTCGCCAGCGATCGCTCAATGTTCTACCGGATTTCTTTAGACCCAATACCCTGGAAGTCAGCAGAATCAGTATTGACGGATGCGATCGCACATCCATAGACCCGGATAATTTCCGCATTGAACTGGGAGAAACAGAATTTCAACTGGGTTCAGCCGCAGAAATCATTGTGGAATTTACACCTAAAAAATAGGCAAGCAGTTATGGCCACCCGAATGCTAGAAGGACGAAAAATTGCCATTCTTGTAGAAAGTGAATTTATCCCAGAGGAAATTGCCGCCTATCAGCACCGTTTTAGCGAACTTGGGGCAACTGTGCATTTTATGTCTCGGCTATGGGGTTACGAAAGTCTGCGTTTTGTGAGTGATGTTGATAAGGTGGGCAAGTCCTTGGAATACCTAGATGTAAACATTGATTTTCAGAATGTAGACCTGAATGATTATGCTGCTGTAATTGTTTCTGCTGGTTATACCAGTGTACGTCTGCGTTATTTTCAGCCTCCGCAAGATTGTCCTATTAGTCCAGAACAGACACGCACAGCGCCAGCAGTCCAATTTTTTGCCCAAGCAATGGTAAATCCCAAAATTGTCAAAGGGGCGATTTGTCATGGATTATGGCTATTGACACCCATGCCAGAACTATTGCAAGGAAGAAAAGTTATCTGTCATGAAGTGACCCTTGCAGATATTGCTAATGCTGGTGCCGTTTATGTTCCCTCTGATTCGGGAATCGTGGTGGATGGTGACTTAGTGACAGGACGATCTGGTGATGATGTGGGTTTATTTATTGAGGCGATCGCTCAACTCATCATCCAAAAAAATGCAGAATCAGCCCAAACCCAGGAATTAGTAGCTAAATTGTGACTTTAGGGAAAAAGATATGAGAACAGCCAATTATGCACAGCGTGACCAAGCTGCACAAGTCGTTTTTTACGTTCCTTTGTGGAAAAGAAAGGGAATTTCTTTAGAATTATTCGATGATTATTGGCGTAATGTTCACGGCCCAGTCTGCGCTCGTTTACCAGGTCAATATCAATATTGGCAATTTCACGTCGCACACAATGAAGGTGGTATTTGGCCAACTATCGAAGGCATCAACTACAGCACCGATGAAGAAGACCAATTTGATGGCATTGCCGAGTTAACCTTTAAAACTGTCGAAGACCGTCAGACCTGGTTTCAGGCTTCTACCATTCTCATGGATGACGAACACAACTTATTTCGTCAGGCGATCGGTTATAACACCAACCCCGGTAACTCCATCACTTATATTGACGGAATTGAAAACCCCACCCCTAACGGTTTATTGGGTGTAGAAAAACTCCATGTCATGCTCAAAAAAACTGATGATGTAAGTGTAGAAGACTTCCGCCAATATCTGAAAGAAAGCTTTGTTTCTGAATTAGTCAAAAGTGACTTAGTGCTGAAATTGCGGATACATTTGTTTGAAGAAGTAGATAATTCCCGTCCCGATGCAGCAGGTGTATCTCATTCTGAAGCACCAGAAAAAAACTATCAAGCAGCTTTGCAAATCGGCTTTTCTAATCCTCTGGAAATGGAAAGGTTCTTCACTTCCGAAATTTACACCAAAACCACAAAATCCCAAGCGAAATACATCAAACAAATTAGTACATTTCCCGAAAGAACCGCTTTTACCTTTGTCTACAATGGTCAGATGACATTAGCCGGACAACGCAGTTCTACAGTAGCAGATTTGATTATAAATATAGGAGCAATAAACCAATTACAAGATGACATTTCTAACTTAATTCTGGGTAAACGCTAATCAAATTAATGACTTTTTTGATAGGAGAAAATCGTGTCTGTCTATTCTCCCAAAAAAAATGCAGTTCTCGATGATCCACAACTGCAAGCAAATCTGAAAGCCATCAATCCTAAATTTGGAGATTTTGTGATTCGCGTCGCTGGTGAAGCTTGGGGTCTACCATTAATTGACCAAAAAACCAAAGCTTTAATTACAATTGCTGTTGATGTAGTGAATCAGGATCATGCTGGCCCAGGAAATCCCTTTGGCGCTCATGTTCAAATGGCTATGCAGCAAGGCGCTACTCGTGAAGAAATAGAAGAACTATTTTTATTCTTATGCGTCTATGCCGGATTTAATAAAGTAGCTAGTTGTTTTGGGGCTTTGAATGAATTGTTAGATTCAACAACATAATTACTAAAGGAAGTAATTGATTTTTGTAGATGGAATTTTTTACTTTTTTTCTCCAAAATCATCATCAAATTTTGTTGTCTGAATCTCACAAAAAGAGAAAATTATGAAGTTGGTAATAATTTATGAAACGCTGTATCAATTATTATCAAAATTTAATCGCTGATTATTCAAAAACAGGGTTAGTTTCTCCAGAATTAGCCGAAAAGCTCATTTTTGAAGCTGAAAAATTTATTGCTTTAAAAGAAGACCATTTTCCCGAAATCACTCCCGATTATTCATTAGAACAGATTGAACAAGAAAATAAAGCTTGGTGGCCTACTCATTGTGAGGCATTGAGACAGGGTAGAGGAGATATTTTAACTGGAGAATATCGCCAAGAATTGGTTTATTTTTGTCAAGATGGCCCATACTACGGATTAGAACAACAAAAAGAAAGGGAGCAGCATTGGTGGGCTTTAATCGCTCAACCTGGTGTAACTATGTGCTGGCCAATTGTCATGTTTCATGGTGAATTTGTTTGGTTTGAATGGAATTGTTTAGATAATGAAACTAACGAAACAATTGCTAAAGGTAGTGTTGCTTGGTTGCGTCGAGGTCATCGTGGTGGATGTTATATCAAGGGTGAACAATTGACTTTTTATCGTGATGTTTTTGCTCCTAATGAACTTTTGAAATTAATGAGTACATCTAGTACAACAAGTCAAAGGTCAAAAGTCAAAAGTCAAAAATAGAAAAAGCTTGTCTAATAACCCTTTCAGACTTTTGAGGCTGGTTGCTTATTTCCACAATTCTGCACTAGGTAAATTCATAAGGTGGGCATTTCCTATCATTTTTCGTTTGGAATTAGAATTTTTTTCAAAAATACCCACCCTACACATACTTTCACCCCTGTTCCCTGTTCCCTGTTCCCTGTTCCCTGTTCCCTGTTCCCTGTTCCCTGTTCCCTGTTCCCTGTTATAAATACAAAATTAATGGAGGATAATATGGCTACTAATAGTAAAGGTAAAATAGGTGTACTGATTGAAGAACATTTTGACCCCTTTGAGTTTCGGTCTTTTAATGAATACTTTCCTCAACAGGGTTATCAAGTTGAATATATTTCTCACTTATGGGGAAATAAAGCAATAACTTTTCACGCTAATTCAGAAGATGGAGTTATTAAAGAACAGGTAACTGTAACTACAGAGGTTAATGATATTAATCCTGCCGATTATAAAGCGATAATTTGTATTGGTGCTTACGCTATGGATCGGTTGAGATATGAGGTAAATGTCAGAAAGGGTGAACCAAATCAAGCACCAGCAGTTGTGTTTATTCGTCAAGCTATGCAAGAACCTAATGTGAAAATAGGGGTAATTTGTCATGGGTTATGGCTACTTTGTGCTGCGGATATTTTGGAAAATCGGCGAGTAACTTGTGCTCATAATATTTTGGTGGATGTGGAAAATGCTGGGGCGGATATTATCTACGAAAATGATTTAGCTGCTGATATTGTGATTGATGAAAATTTAGTTACGGGCAGACATCCTGACCTTGTATATAAGTTCATGGAAACTTTGGTGAGAGAAGTTGAGAATAAGCAGCGCAGTCTTCATGCTGCTATGACTGTTTAAAGTTTTTATAGCAGGGAACAGGGAACAGGGAACAGGGTTAAAAGTCTCTTGCTATAAGCTTTGTTCCAAAAATTTGTACCTCATATACCTGAAACGTGCTGTAGTTTCTGAATGCTCAAAAAGGGATATCAATTATGGCTAAGATTCCCGTGCAGTTTACCTATTTTACAGGTATTAAAAGAGCAATTTTTAGTAATCTTCGTTTAATAGGCAGTTGGGATGAAAAAGGTCGCTATTCTCAACAATGGCAATCTTTAGATATGCAACCAATGACAGGGGAAGATGGTTGTCCCTGCTTTACAGCAACAGTGGAGTTTGATGATTCTCAAATTGGTTGGTTATTTCGCTGGGGTGTAATGCTAGATTGTCCCGCAGGTAATAATTTGTGGGGTATCCCAACGGAGATTCACGATCGCAATTCAAGCGATCGCTATCGCACTTTTTCTTTACAATCTGCTAATGCTACTCACCCTCAACAAGAAATATATTATCTATCTGATAGTCGCCAACTAGGATCACAAAAATATTATCTTCCTGGCCAATCTCAACCAAGTATCCGCTTTGCTGTCTGGTCGCCAAATGCCCAAAATGTAGAAGTTGTATTTGGTAACACCAGTAGCGGTTATATTGCTGATGATTATTTTCACAATGATCCTGATTTTGGCATGAATCCTGACTTGGGCCCATTTCCCATGTTCAGAAACCAGGAGGGGATTTGGCAAACTGATGTGCAAGTATCACCAGAATTAACCGATTTCTCCCGTTTTGATCATCTTCCTTATATGTTCAGAATTGTGAATGAGGGAGGACGGGTGGTTTATCGTACTGATTTATATTCTCGTTGTCAAATTGGGAAAGGTAATGTTAATCCTGATGGTAAACCTTTCTCTTCTAGATATGCAGATAAATACGGTAAACCCTTTTCAGGAGATTATCAAGATTTAGATGGGACTAAAAGTTGTTCTGTGGTGATTAATCCAGATACGGTAACTAGACAGTTTCTTGAACCGGACTGGTCAAAATTAGAATTTATCCCAGCAGAAGAGTTTTGGAGTCATGAGTTTTCACTGGAAAAACCTGTTCCCCAGCGTGTGGAAGATTTAGTTATTTATGAACTTCATGTCGGGTCATTAGGGTATGGTCATGATAAACCGGGAAATTTTGCGGATGCGATCGCTTTATTACCCTATTTAGTCGAATTGGGAGTTAATGCTGTCGAACTTTTACCAATGGCAGAATTTCGAGATGAGGTCAACTGGGGATATGAAACATCTCACTATTTTGCCCTAGAATATAGCGCCGGTGGTCGAGATCAACTAAAGCATTTTATCAGAGAATGCCATCGTCATGGGATTGCAGTCATTTTAGATGTAGTGTACAACCATTTCAATCCTGATGGTGAACGGGCAGAATGGGCTTATGATTCGGATCTTCCCGAACATAATTTCTATTACTGGTATGAAGGCAATTCTACTGATTACTTCTACCCAGATGGTAAACCTTTCCCGGAAGGTGGCTATGTTGATAATATGTCTACCGGTTACGCACCTCGATTTTATGAAGAGAAGGTGCGACAAATGTTTATTAGCAGTGCAGTAGCTCTAATTGAGGAATTTCATGTAGATGGATTCCGGGTTGATCAAACCACTTCCATGCACCTATACAACCAACTGCACGCCGATGGTAGACCTGTGGGTAATGCTAATATTTTTGGGGCTAAGTTCCTGCGAGAATGGACAAGGACAATGAAGCTAATCCGACCAAATGCCATTCTCATTGCTGAGGATCATTCTGATTGGGAAGCAGTGACTCAATTACCTGATGTTGGCGGTTTGGGCTTTGATGCGGCTTGGTATGCCAACTTTTATCATCATTTAATTGGTGATGCTAGACCAGGAACAGAATACGCCAAATTAATTCCTACTGCTGGATACGGTACAGACGAACCTCTAGCTATGGATAAATTTGCTGGGGTGCTCGGCTGGTCTGGTCATAACAAGGTTGTCTACCATGAATCCCATGATGAAGCAGGTAATTCTTATTATGAACTAGGAGGCCAGAGAGTTGAATCTAGGCGGACGATAGTAGCGGCGGTTAATGCAGCGCCCCTGATTGGTGAAACGCGACGTTATGGTGAAGCCCGTTCTCGCTTTGCTTTTGGAATGTCTGTATTGTCGGCTGGTACGCCAATGTTTTTGATGGGTGAGGAAATTGGCGCACAACAACCCTACAGATACAGCGATTTTATCAATAACCGAGAGGATTTATTAGGCGATCGCCTAACTCATGGTCAACATCTATTCCGGTTTTACCAAGACCTGATTCACTTGCGGCTTAATCATCAAGGACTCCGTTCTCACTGGATTGATCTGATCCATGTTCATAATGCCAATCGCGTTATTGCCTTCAAACGTTGGGACGTAAGTGAAGAATTATTGATTGTAGCTAGTTTAAATAATCACCCCTTCCATTCAGGTTATACCATTAACAATTCCCGAATCGGAGATGGTCAATGGCGGGAAATATTCAATAGTGATGCCTCACTCTACGGAGGAGATAATATCGGCAACTTTGGATCTTCTATTTCTGCAAATAATGGATCTATTCATCCCATCATCCCCGCTAACGGATTTGTTGTGTTCCGCAAACTCACTACCCTTTAGATAAGCAGTTGTGCAAAATTAATTTCCTACCTGAGAATAGGGAACAGGGAACAGGGAACAGGGAACAGGGGGAATAAGTTGTGTAATTAATTCTGCCTAATTACTTATTGCCAGCGCAGGGATTTTCCACTTCAGGACAAATACAGTATTCAGGTCTTCTTACCTCCTGCCTCCTGCCTTCTGCCTTCTGCCTTCTGAAACTAAACATTTACTGGCTGTCTATCTTTAGCTGGTGTGTAATTAGTTGTGGTATTACTGTCTTCAGCTTGAGCAAATGCTAAGGCTTCTTCACCTGTAATCAATCTCGCGCTACGTTTACGGGTGATGTAATTCCATGCCCACTGAATGATCACTAAGATTTTGTGGTCAAACTCAATCAAGAAATAGATGTGAATGACTAACCAGAATAACCAAGCAAAGTAACCTGTCAACTTGAGAGGACCGATGTCTACAACAGCTGAATTTTTAGCAATCATCGCTAGACTGCCGTGATCAGTATATTTGAATGGTGCCAGAGTTTTCTTTTGTAGACGTTTTTGAATTAATGCAGCGACGTATTCACCTTCTTGTTTAGCAACGGGTGCAACTCCAGGTAGGGGTTGACCGGTTTGGTGAGAGAAGTTGGCCAAGTCTCCCACAACGAAAATATTTCTGTGTCCCTGAATACTTAAGTCTGGTTCAACAATTACTCGTCCAGAGCGATCGCATTCTACACCAGTCCGTTCAGCTAAAACTTTACCGATTGCTGAACCTTGCACACCTGCTGCCCACAATACAGTTTTTGAGGCAATTTCTTGGACTTTATCACCCTGTTTAAAAGTCACAACATCATTTTCAATATTGGTAACTCTGGTTTGAGTGTGCAGTTCTACACCTAACTTCCGCAAAGATTTTGCTGCTGCTTGGGATAACTCTGGGGAAATGTGTGGCAGAACTCGATCAGGCCCTTGTAGGAGTAAGATTTTTGCTTCTGAAGTGTCAATGTTGCGGAAATCTTCTTTGAGGGTTTTGTAAGCTAATTCAGCGATCGCACCCGCCAATTCTACCCCAGTAGGCCCACCCCCGACAATCACAAAAGTCAACAAAGCACGACGTTTTTCAGGATCAGTTTCTTTTTCTGCTGCTTCAAATGCTAGAAATATCCGACGACGCATTTCGATCGCATCTTCCACAGTTTTCAAGCCGGGTGCCAATTCTTTCCAGTTATCCTTACCAAAATAAGAGTGATTAGCACCTGTAGCGATAATTAATGTATCATAAGGTACTGATTTATCACCCAAAATAACTTGTTGGGCTGTGGGATCAATATCATTTACTTCTCCCAGCAAAACTTGTGTATTCTTGCTTTTGCTGAGTACACCCCGTAATGGAGAAGAAATATCAGCAGGTGATAGTGTACCTGTAGCAACTTGATATAAAAGCGGCTGGAATAAATGAAAGTTACGTTTATCAATCAAAGTAATTTCTACATTCGCTTTCTTCAAAGCCTTGGCTGCATACAGTCCACCAAAGCCACCACCGACGATTACAACTTTATGCTTTGGATGATTCTCAAGTGAAGCTACCATAAGTAATATTTCCTTGTGTTAAGAGCGTGTAACTATTCTTAACAAAGATGTAACAAAATCATGATATTTATTGCAGCTTGATTTGAACAATTGTAAAAATCATGAAATTAATCAAAGTTACAATTAGTAAAGTGTTGACTAAAAATACCTATTACCAAAATCTTCCTTTAAAATCCTGAAACCCTAGTTTTATAAACATCTTAGGAATTAAAGGGTTAAAGCATACTTGATAAATTAGCACTTATGCCTATCGTTAAAAATGCGTTTTTATTGAGAATTAAAGATTAACTAATCAGGATTATTCCGTGAGTAACGACTCTCACAAAATATTAAGCCAGATGCCGTTAAGTAATTAAGCAGAATTAATTACCCAAACTTTTTTCCTGTTGCCTATTGCCTGTTCCCTGTTCCCTGCACCGCACTGAGCGCAGTCGAAGTGTTCCCTGTTCCCTGCTGTAAGTCTTTAAACCGGTTGCCCAGCATCAAGAATACTTTGTAAAATTTCAGCAACTTCAAATACAGCTTGATTTTGAATTGCAGTCACATTAGTTTTATAGCGTGACCAATTTTCAGGTTTTAAAAGTTCTGTAATAGCTGGAACAATTTGCTTAAAGCTTTTAACTGTGATACCGACTTGTTTTTCTAAAATCCAGTCAGCATTATATTTTTCATTCATCAGTGTTGCATAATTACGATCTACAATCACAGGTAAATTCATCACTAATGCTTCACTAATACTAATAGAACCAGGTTTACCAATAAAAAAATCAGCTAAATTCATCAAATACGCTACATCTTCAGTAAAACCTTGAATATGTTGTTTTAACTGAGTGGGACGCTCTTTTAATGCTTTTGCTAATTTTTGATTATTACCACAGAGAAAAATTACCTGTATTTTGTCGCTGATAGATTCTAAAGAACGGGCTATATCTAAAATGGTCGCACAACCTTTAGCCCCAAATGATACTATGGCAGTAATTTTATCTGGATCTAATCCTAAACGCTGTCTTTCTGTATGACGGTTGTCAGAAATTGGCCGATAAAATTGGGGATGAACAATCAAACCTGAAGTTTTTATAATATACTCTTCCCATACACCTAAATTACGGGCTTGATTTCTGGCTTTTTCTGTCCCACAAATAACATAACTTTTAGTTTCCGGTTCAATCCAAAAATGCGGCGGACAATCTGCAAAATCAGTTAAAATTGTCACCATTGGCGTGTCGGGTTGAACACGTTGTAAACTTTCCCAAATCGCTCGATTATGTAGAGGAATTAAAGAAATTACTAAATCAATTGGTGTATGCTGTCTCCAGTGTTTTTCTCCTAATTCCACTGCTTTTGAGTACAACAAATTAATAAAAAACTTATCCAGAAACATAGTCACAGGATGAAACCATGTCCAATCCATACTTAGCATATCGTTATATACATCATTGGCATCTACCCCAAATAATTTTTTGTAGGGGTCTAGCAATTTTGTCAGTTCACCAATATCTGTAACTGTAATTTGCCAAGGTCGGTTTTGTTGTTGGGCAATTGCTTTTAAAGCTCTTAAAGTAGCATAATGTCCCCCACCTGCATTGAGAGTAAAAATATGTAATGAATAGATTTTTTCCGCATTCATAATTTAGTAGTATGTGTAGGGTGGGCATTTTCGGTAAAACACTGAATAAAAGCGGAAAATTTTCGGAAATGCCCACCTCAGTATTTTTCCAAAATCAAACCGGATTCCTATATCAGTATCATAGTTTTTAGGAAATGGTATTACCACTTTCTCTACAGCGCAGTAATTTGGCTTTCCATTGCTGGAACTGCTGCTACTTGTAAATGAGGTTTAAAATGGTGTTCACGATTAAAAACACTATGAGGTAAAACTCTCAAAACCTCTTCGATGGTCGTTACTCCAGTTGTCACCTTTTGCGCTGCTGCTACACCAAAAGAAGTAAAATTTATCTCCTTTAAATAACGATTTAACTGAGTCATTGTTCCTTCATAAATTAACTCTCGCACTCTATCATCTACATCTAATAATTCTACAATTGCTTCCCGTCCTAAATACCCAGAATTAAAACACTTAGGACAGCCTCGACCCCGTTTCCAACTCTTGGTTGTAGTTGGTGTTGCTTCTAATCCTAGTCTACGTAAATCTGTGGCTGTAGGTGTATAGGGTTCTGCACAGTGGGGACAAACTCGACGGACTAAACGCTGTGCCACTATGCCCAAAAGTGCATCACTAATTAAACCAGGGTCGGGGCCAATATCTTTTAACCTGGGAATTGTACCTACAGCATCATTTGTATGTAAAGTAGTAAATACTAAGTGTCCAGTTAAAGCTGCTCTAACTGCTGTTTCTGCTGTTTCTGCATCCCGAACTTCTCCCAACATAATTACATCCGGGTCTTGACGGAGAATCGCCCGTAAACCCGCAGCAAAGGTCATTCCGGCGGCTTCGTTAACTTGGGTTTGGGTAATTCCTGCTAAGACGTATTCTACTGGATCTTCTACTGTGACGACGTTAACGGATTCTTTTGCTACATATTGTAAACTGGTGTAGAGAGTGCTAGTTTTTCCTGAACCTGTGGGACCAGTGAGAATAATCATGCCCTGTGGTTCACTTAACCATCTTTTATAAGTCTCTAATGTAGAACCGGAAAAGCCAAGTTTATTCATATCGGTGAAGGGGTTACGCTGTGGTAGTAAGCGTATTACTACTTTTTCCCCACCTACACAGGGGAGGGTGCTGACCCGCATATCTAAACCTACTTCTGCCAAATCACTGGTATTATATTTTTCACCAATGCGACCATCTTGGGGACGGCGACTTTCAGCAATATCAATTTCTGACATGACTTTGAGGGCTACTACCACTTTCCGGCTGATTTCTAGAGGCAGGGTAGTAATGTGACGTAATACACCATCAATCCGGTAGCGGACTCTTAACCCATCGGGCATGGGTTCTAGGTGGATATCACTAGCACGGTTGCGTAAAGCTCCACTGATAATGGTTTTAACTCTTTCTATTTGGTCTGAGGCTTTGGAAAGATAGAGTTCGGTGATTTCTGTGATGTTTTCTGATTCTGATTCTTTGGTGAGGGGGTTAACTAGGGAGTCGGCGCTAATTTTACTCAGGTCTAGATTTTGGGTGATGTACCAAGCTTTGTAACTTCTTTCTGTGATGGGGATGATTTTGATTTCTGTGGAAGTGCGATCGCCTAATTTTTTAATTTCTTCTGGTGTTAATACCACTGGACTCCCCAAATAGTAACAATTACGCCACAACAACAAGGGAATCACTGGCGGTAATTCCTGGGGATTGGGGAATAATTTAAAAAACCGAACGCTAACTTCCGAGTCTAAAAATTCCAGATTGATTTTTCCTGTCTCATCTATTAACAGTGTCAATGCTTGTTGACAATCAATTATACCCTTTTTTAACTCCTGCCAAGGATTTAAGGGACTATCAAATAGTTGCATAAATTACTTGAGTGAATATTGGTTTATCTAGTAATAATTGTTTAGCAGGAAAGAAGCAAGTAGTTTTTAATACATAAAATATTGAGGAATGTGCGATTTAAAGATGATGATCAAATTCCCCATTTTTGTGCAATTTCCCCACAAGTCCATCAAAATACCATTGTAGTAGGGGAGCGAAGAGGCTGTGCAACCGCATTAATAAAGTCATTTCTAATCCCGGTGTAATTACGAAGGCTTGGCGGGTGATTTCTTGTAAAATTTTCGTTGCTACTTGTTCGGCTGTCATGGTTTGGGCTGATTGGGTAATTAGTTTGGTTTCTGGGGGTTTGGTTTGATTTTCGGCGGCTAATTGGGGTGTGTCGGTGTCTGGTGGGTAGACTATGGAAATGTGCAAATTTTTGGTTTTCAGTTCACCCCGCAATGATTCAGCTAAACCCCGGACAGCAAATTTACTAGGGCTATAGGGTGTATAACCATACAAACCAATTAAGCCGGCTCCTGAAGAAATGACGACAATATGACCTTTTTTCTGTTGTATCATTGCGGGTAAGGCGGCTTTAATACAGTAAAGAGTACCAAAGTAATTTATGGCCATTGTTTCTTCAAAAACCGTTAGGGGGAGTTCTGTAAAATATCCAGGTTGGGCAGTACCAGCCGAGGTGATTAATAAATCTGGTGTACCTAATTGAGTTATAGCAGAGGCGATCGCTCTTTCTGCTTCTTCCCATTGAGAAACATCGGCGGAAATGGCTAATATTCGTTGTTCTGAGTGGGTTTTTAAGCTTTCCAGTTCTTTTTGGGTAGAGTTAAGTTTGGTTTGGTTACGGGCAATAATAGAGACATTAGCACCTGTTTGGATCAGAAGAGAGGCGATCGCTTTACCAATACCACTAGAACCACCCGTAATAATTGCGTGTTTATACATTAGGCAATAGGAGGCAGGAGGCAGGAGGCAGGAGGCAGGAGGCATAAATAATTACTTCCTCATCTCCTCTTTCCCCCTGTTCCCTGTTGTAATTAACTTTTAACTGGACTTATTTTACCGCGAATATCTCCAAAATATGTTTGTCCTTTAGTATGTAAATTAAAGTACAATTCGCTTCTTCTAGCAAACTGTTCCATCCCAGAAACGGTTTTTACTTTTTTGGATTTATCTAATTTATCTGGTGCATTTGCTGCGTCTGATGCAATTAGACATCCTGACAGGAAAACACCTAAAGGATCATTGGGAGAATTAACAACTTTTTCTATATTTTCATTGGTAACTACTACTGAAAAATGATTATCAGCAAAATTCTGTTGAATGTCTCCAGACAATGCAAAATCAACTAGAATTGGACCTAATTCATCCGGTTTACCACAGTGAATATGAAACATATTGATATCTTTTATGTTTACACCTTCAATATGAACATCAACAAAAGCTTTACTTAAATCTTTGGTAAATTTTACTGTTCCATGTCCCTTTGATTTGCGCTCACTTCTGAGTAAAGAAGGGGCTGTAGATTGAAATTTTGGTGGGATATATTTTGGTGTATCTTTCTCTTCACCTGGTTCTTGCTGAGGAGTCAAAAAAGCTTCGTAAACAGAACCAATTTCTTCACCTTTCGGTATTTTACTTTGTGCAAAAGCCTTTTTTGGTTGTAGGGGTAATACAGTTAAGCAGACAAAAGCCAGCAAACAAATCAAGACAGTGAATATATATTTACTACGCATAACATTCTACTTTTCAAAAATTTAACAAGGATGTAAAACTTTCATTAGCTTTAGTCAGCAATATTATCACGATTGCTAAAATTACTACTGTATATTTACTAATCTTTAAATATTTCCTAATTTCTACCTCCAGCAAGAATCATTATTCAGTCATACCCTTTTTTACAGTTAAGAAATGTAGCATTTTTTCAAAGCCGTTATAGTTTGATTAATTTGTGTTTCTGTGTGCAAACAACTAATAAAAAAGCGCAGACGTGCAGCATCATTAGGGACAGCAGGATAAATCATTGGTTGAACGTTGATTCCAGCTTGGAAGAGTGCGTGAGATAAGCGAATACAGTTTAGAGAATCTCCCAAAACAATGGGAATAATCGGAGAATTTTGGCTTGTGGATGTGTTCCAACCTTGTGCTTGAGCTAGTTGCAAAAATTGATGCGATCGCTCTTGCAAAATTTTCACTCGTTCTGGTTCTGATTTCAGTAACCGCAGAGATGCTAAAGCCGCAGCAGTATTAGCAGGGGATAATCCTACACTATAAACAAACCCGGGAGCAGTATATTTTAAATAATTTACCAAAGCCTTAGAACCAGCAATATATCCCCCACAACTAGCAAAAGCTTTGCTTAATGTCCCCATCCACAAATCTACTTGATTTCGTTCTATATTAGAAAATTCACCAATACCCCGGCCATTTTCACCTAATACCCCAATAGAATGGGCTTCATCTACCATTAAAAAGGTTTTATGTCGTTTTTTCATTTCAATAAATCGGGGTAAATCTGGGATATCTCCATCCATACTATAAATACCTTCAATTACTATTAAAACTCGCCGATAATTTTGGCGTTGGTTTTGTAGCATTTTATCTAAAAATTGCCAATCATTATGGGGAAAAGGTACGGATTTAGCACCAGATAAAGCACAACCTTGTAAAATACTATTGTGACTGAAGGCATCGTAAAAAATTAAATCTTGGGAATTGAACAAATGACCGATAGTAGTAACATTGGTAGCGTGACCACTAACATATACAATGCAATCTTCTACACCAATAAATTCTGCTAATTCTTGTTCTAATTCTTGATGTAGTAAACGTTCACCTGATGCCAAACGACTGGCACAAACTGATGTGCCATAGCTATCAATTGCTGCCTTTGCTGCTGCGGAAACTGTCGGATTTCCTGATAAGCCTAAATAGTTGTAACTGGAATAGTTAATTAGTGTTTGTCCTTGAATTTGTGTACAATCTCTAGTTATGGATTCCTGGATTTGAAAATAAGGATTAGGAATTTCTAAAGTTTGAATTTGGGTTAATTTTGCTTGGAGTTGGGCATATTCTGGAAAAGATTCAATTTGATAATATTCAGAAGGAATTTGTGCTAAAGGCTGATTATGATCTTGAGAAAGTTCTTTAACTAGATATTGTGTTAAATTAGCAATTGTTTCAAATGATTGCAGTGTAGAAATATTAAGTAAATATCCAGAATAGCTTTGTAAGTCTTGAATGAATTGTGTTGCTGTCAAAGAATCTAAACCATAAGCTGCAAAAGATTCATTTTGGTTAATAGATTGAATAGAAATATTTAATTTTTTTGCCAACCATTGACAAATCCAATCTTGGATTGATTCTAAAGCATAATCTTGATGATGTTTTGGAGAAATATCTATTACTTCTGAAGCTATTAAAGGTAAATTTCCTGCTAAGAAAGTCTCACGACAGAGAAACCGTTGTATTTTACCACTAGAAGTTTTAGGAAGAGTTCCTGGTTTAAGTAATAAAACTTGATATACTTGTAAATCATGTTCCATTAAAACGGCTTTTCTAATAGCTTTTACTACTTCCTCCACTTGGATATTTCGCAAATAATTCCGCTTGACTTCACAAGCTACAAAAAGACGATTTTCTCCATCTATTTCCACCACAAAAGCGGCAATACTATGAAAACTTAATGCTGGATGGCAAGTTTCTACGGTTTGTTCAATATCTTGAGGATAATAATTTCTTCCCCGGATAATTAATATATCTTTAATCCGTCCAGTGACAAATAAACCTGCCTCATCATCCCAAAACCCTAAATCCCCAGTTCGCAAAAATGCTCCTTCTTTTGTATCTGCTAAATAAGCATAAAATGTTTGTTTTGTTAATTCTGCTTGTTGCCAATATCCTTGGGTGACACTTTCACCTTTAACCCAAATTTCCCCGATTTCTCCTGATGAACATTTGGTTAAGGAATCAGGATTTACAATAATCACAGTTTGACCAAGGACAGGATAGCCACAACTAACAATTTTACGGGTATTTTGAGTTTCTGTAGGGGAATTAATTACTTGATTTTTTTCTAAAGCTTTAGCGTCAAATATTTTAATTATAGGTGATTTTTCTTTAATTGCACCTGTTATTAATAAAGTTGTTTCAGCCATGCCATAGGAAGGACGGAAAGCACTGGGATTAAATCCATAGGGGGCAAATGTATCAATAAAATCTGTAATAGTTTCTGCTCGTATAGGTTCAGCCCCATTAATGGCAATTTGCCAACTGCTAAGGTTAAAATTAGTTAATTGTTCTGGATTAATCTTTTTAAATCTTTCTACACACAGATCATAAGCAAAATTAGGGCTGACTGTGACTGTAACTTGATAATTAGAAATTACTTTTAACCACAATATTGGGTTTTGTAAAAATGCCATTGGTGACATTAATATCACCGGAAATCCTACTAACAGGGGTTGAAGTGTTCCCCCAACTAAGCCCATATCATGGTAAAGTGGTAGCCAATTTAAAACTATCCCCTCAGCACTTTCTTGATAGCTATGTTGGATAACTTGACAGTTATGAACTAAATTCTTGTGAGAAACTATTACCCCTTTAGGAGTGCCTGTAGAACCAGAAGTATATTGTAAAAATGCGGTGGTATTAGGTTCTATTTTTATATGGGTAAAATCTTCAGCTTTAGTATTTATCTGGTCGGTTAAAACCCATTGTAAATGTGTAAATATCTCTTCCTTTTGGGCAATGAGTTGAAAAATATTTGTGTTAGTTAATAATAAGTTAGCTTGGGCATCATGAACAATGGTTTGTAATCGGGATAACTTCTGGTTGCGTTTGGGTGGATAAGCTGGGACAGCAATGATTCCTGCATATAAACAGGCAAAAAAACTGATAACAAAATCTAATCCTGATGGATAAAGTAGTAACGCTCTATTACCTGGTGTAGAGATGGTTTGCAAATGGGCAGCAACATATTTTATTTTATCTTCTAGCTCTTGATAAGTTAAACAATCGGTTTGTATTTCTCCATCTTCGAGAAATATATAGGCTTTTTGGTGTGGTTGGTGTTTTGCCCTGTAGTGTAATAAATCTACAAGGGTTTTGTCCTGGAGAGGAAAATCAGCTTTAATTTGGGAGGTTATCATTATGACAGCTTCTTGAATAATTGATATTACAAAACTTCATTCAATTTTTAGTTAAATATAGGCTATAGTTTACTGCTATAAACATTTTTTCGCCCGAATAGTGGTGAAATTCCTTAACTAACAGGCTACCTCTGGTTACAATAGCATCCAAGTTCAAGCGGTTGATAATAAAATTTTTTGCCCCCTGCTGCCCTGCACTACCCTCCATTAATACTGCAAATATGCAACACTTAAAAACCTTGAAAAATAGAGAACCCATTGCGATAGTCGGTATTGGTTGCCGCTTTCCAGGTGGTGCGAATAACTCAGAAGCATTTTGGAACTTGTTGATTAATGGTGTAGATGCGATCGCCGAAGTACCTGCAAGCCGTTGGAATATTAGTAACTTTTATCACCCTGACACCGCCAAGCCAGGGAAAATCCGCACTCGTTGGGGTGGGTTTATTGAAGATATAGATCAATTTGACGCGCAATTTTTCGGCATTTCCCCCAGAGAAGCGGCTTGTATTGATCCCCAGCAAAGGTTATTGCTAGAGGTCGTTTGGGAAGCTTTGGAAGATGGGGGACAGGTAGCAGCAAAACTGGCTAATTCTCAAACTGGTGTATTTATCGGCATATCGGGTAGTGATTATCACCATATTCAACTCAATGTAAGCGATCGCCATTTAATCAATGCTTACACACATTTAGGGGGTGTCCACTGCATCGCTGCCAACCGGATTTCCTATGTTTTAAATCTCCAGGGACCCAGTTTAGCAGTTGATACCGCTTGTTCTTCCTCCCTGGTAGCGGTTCATTTAGCTTGTCAAAGCATCTGGAATGGGGAATCAAGCGCCGCTATTGCTGGGGGTGTGAATGCCATGCTCAAACCAGAAACCAGCATTGGATTTTCTAAAGCCTCCATGCTTTCACCAGATGGACGTTGTTTTACTTTTGACGCACGCGCTAACGGATATGTCCGGGGTGAGGGTGTGGGTGTGGTATTTTTAAAGCCTTTATCTCAAGCTCAAGCTGACAAAGATCCGATTTATGCGGTAATAAAAGCTACCGCTGTTAACCAAGATGGCCAAACCAACGGCATTACAGTTCCTAACGGCAAAGCCCAAGAAGCGGCTATTTTATCAGCTTGTGAACAAGCGGGAATTTTACCAGAACAGGTGCAATACGTAGAAGCCCACGGCACAGGAACACCAGTAGGTGATCCCATTGAAACTAAAGCTTTAGGTCATGTTTTGGGGAAAAATCGGCCAGCAGGAGAACATTGTTTAATCGGTTCGGTAAAAACGAATATTGGGCATTTAGAGCCAGCTTCGGGCATTGCGGGTTTGATTAAAGTGGCTTTGGCGATTAAAAATGGTCAAATTCCGCCAAACTTAAATTTACAAACACCAAACCCTGAAATTCCTTTTACTGAGTTGCGGTTGCGTGTACCAACAAACCCAGAACCCTGGCCGGATGAAGAGAAGCCACGTATAGCCGGCATCAATTCTTTTGGTTTTGGGGGAACTAATGCTCATACGATTTTAGCAGAAGTTCCTCAGCCTCCAGCCCCACTTCGACTTCGCTCTGTTACCACCGCTAAAAAATCCTATTTATTACCTTTATCAGCCCGCAGTGAAGCCGCACTGAAAGATTTAGCAGCAGCTTATAAAATATTTTTGACAAATACAAGTTTATCATTATCGGATATTTGTTATACTGCCACTTTCTACCGAGATCATCATGACCACCGTTTAGCAGTGGTGGGAAGTTCTCCCGCAGAAATAACCGCTAACTTAGCAGGGTTTTTGGCTGAAGAAACCCGCTTGAGAATTTCTGAGGGGCGGGTTATTGTTGATAAGTTGCCTAAGTTGGCTTTTGTTTTCTCTGGAATGGGTCAACAATGGTGGGCAATGGGACGGAGTTTATTAGCAGAGGAATCAGTATTTCGAGAAAAAATACAACAGTGTGACCAATTATTGAGACAATATACCGACTGGTCACTGTGGGAGGAGTTAACAGCAAGTGAGGAAAGTTCGCGCATTAATGAAACTCAAATCGCTCAATGTGCGATTTTTTCCGTACAAGTTGCCTTGGCCGCTTTATGGGAAAGTTGGGGTATTGTCCCAGCCGGCATAGTTGGCCATAGTGTGGGAGAAGTGGCAGCTGCTTATGTTGCGGGGGTGTTAAGTTTAGAAGATGCTGTATGTGTAATTTTCCACCGTAGCCGCTTACAAGCTACCAGTGCCGGACAAGGAAAAATGTTAGCAGTGGGGTTATCTCTGGAAGAAGCTGAAAAGGTCATATCTGGGTATGAAGATAAAGTCGCTGTGGGTGCGGTTAACAGTCATAATTCTGTCACCCTCTCAGGAGATAGTCAGGCTTTAGGAGAAATTGCCCAAACTTTAGAACAGCAAGAGGTTTTTTGTCGTTTCCTCAAGGTAGAAGTTCCCTATCACAGCCCCTTAATGGAACATCTCAAGGCAGATTTATTACATTCTTTATCAGAAATTACACCAAAATCAGCCGCTATTCCTCTCTTTTCTACAGTCACAGGTCAGCAAGTTGCAGGAACGGAAATAGATGGAGCATACTGGGGGCAAAATATGCGAAATCCAGTATTATTTGCTGCCGCAGTAGAAGGAATGATGGAAGCTGAGTATAATTTGTTCTTAGAAATTGGTGCTCATCCAGTTTTAGCTAACTATATTTCTGAGTGTTTTACTCAAGCAAATCAAGCAGTAACGGTTTTACCTTCCCTGCGTCGGCAAGAATCTGATTTAGTAATAATGCTGGGGAGTTTTGGTAAACTTTATACTGTAGGATATGCAGTTGATTGGAATCGGCTGGATTTAGATGGTCAGTTTGTGCGTGTTCCGTCCTATCCTTGGCAAAAAGAGCAATATTGGCATGAGTCAGAAGAATCACAACAGGCTAGAATAGGGGAAGGTTTGAGGCGATCGCTCTTAGGCAAACAAGTACATCCTTTATTGGGAAGTCGTCTAGAATCTGTACAATTGTTGTGGAATGCCACAATAGACCAAAGCAACCTCACCTATTTAAAAGACCATCGCATCCAGGGATCAGTAGTTTATCCCGGTGCAGGTTACATTGAAATGGTCTTGGCTACCGCTAAGGAGCTTTTTGGTGCAGGAAGTTGTATTTTAGAAGATGTAGAATTTTTGCAAGCTTTATTTTTACCCGATGAACCAATTACATTACAGTTAAGCGTAGAAGACCAAAATCAAAACAGTTTCAATATTCATAGTTTGGTTAAAGGTGAAAAACCTGCTTGGGTACGTCATGCTACAGGTAATTTACTCAAATTGCAAAATCATTTACCTGAACCCATCATATTAAATGAGATTCGCGCTAATTGTCATCAAGAAATATCTCAACATCTTCTTTATCAACAATTCCAAGAAATCGGTTTAGAATATGGGGCAAATTTCCAAGGAATTGCAAAACTTTGGACTGGTGAAAAAGAAGCACTTGCTCAAATCAAATTACCCGAAAATCTCACAGCAGAATTACCAAATTATCAGTTACATCCAACCTTATTAGATGCTTGTTTTCAAGTGCTAATTGGTACTGTTTCCACTAAACAAACTTATCTACCGATAAAAATTGAAAAATTCCGTTTTTACCAATCTCCTGGTTTACAAGTCTGGACTTATGCGCGGTTAGTGACAGAAAACACCAAGCAAATTACAGGAGATATACAAATAATAGATGCTAATGGTAATATATTAGTAGAAATTCAAGGTTTCTGCTGTCGTTCCCTTCCCCAAGCACAGGAATTTGTTACAAAACCAGAAAATTTACTTTATCAATATCAATGGGAATTAAAATCACGTCCTGACCAAAAATTAATTATCAATGCTGCTTATCTTCCTTCTCCTCACCAAATTACTGAAAATCTCCACAGTGAAGCTATGAGATTAAGTCAGCAATTAGGACGTAAAATTTATTATGAACAAGTAAATTCCCAAGTAAATAATTTATCCGTTAGTTATATTATTCATGCCTTTCAACAATTAGGCTGGAAACCAGAATTACATCAACAAATTAACACAGATACCTTAATAGAACAGTTGGGTATTGCATCTCAGCATCGGCGTTTATTTGGTCGGTTGTTGGCAATTTTAGAAAAAGAAAATATCTTAACATTAATATCTGATCAAAACTGGAAAATCAACCAAATTCCTGAAGTCAAAGAAATAAAACAACTTTGGCAAAATCTATTTACTCAATTTCCCGCATATCAAGCCGAACTGACTTTACAGCGACGTTGCGGTGAGAAATTAGCCCAAGTTTTACGCGGAGAAATTGACCCCTTACAACTAATTTTTCCAGAAGGTTCGCTCACCGCATCAGAACAACTTTACCAAGATTCTCCTAATTATAAAATTTACAATATTTTAGTACAAAAAGCCGTTGCCTTAGCATTAGAACATTTACCAGCCGGTCGCAAAATCAGAATCTTAGAAATTGGTGCGGGTACTGGTGCGCTAACTTATTATATTTTGCCAAAATTACCAGCTAAACGCACAGAATATATATTTACAGATGTAACTCAAGTTTTTGTCAATTCTGCTCAACAAAAATTTAGCAATTATCCTTTTATTAATTATTCCGTTTTAGATATTGAAGCTGATCCAATTTCTCAAGGTTTTGATGCACATTCTTTTGATTTGATTGTAGCATCTGATGTACTGCACGCAACTACTAATTTACCTTCTACCTTAGAAAATATTAAACAACTTTTAGCTTCCCAAGGATTATTAATATTTATAGAATTAACAAATGCACCCTATTGGGCAGATTTAGTATTTGGAATGCTTCAAGGTTGGTGGCTATTTGCAGATGAGAGAAAAATTAATCCTTTACTTTCAGCTTTACAATGGCAAGATTTACTGATAAAATGCGGATTTACAGAAGTTGATAGCCTTGCAGATAGCGACGGAACTTTTGCATCTGTGCATCAGGTATTTTTGGCTCAAACTCCCCAAATTAAAATACAAGGTAGAGACGTTCCATGGAACGTCTCTACAACCGAAAATATTCAAAACGTTTCTACAGCAGAAAATATTCAAAACATCTCTATATCTGAGAATATTAATTTACCAACTCAAAAAACGGGAACTTGGTTAATTTTTGGTGATAAATTTGGAGTTGGACAAAAGTTAGCTGAAAAATTGAAAGAAAATTCACAAACTCCCATTTTCATTTTACCCGGAAATGAGTTTCAACAAATCGCTGATGATTGTTTCCAAATTCGTCCAGCACATCTAGAAGATATCCAAAGAATAGTACACACTAATATTACTGGTATTATTCATCTTTGGAGTTTGGATATTCCAGCAGTTGCAGAAACAACTTTAACTGAACTAGAACAAGCTCAAAAATTAGGTTGTTTAACTATACTTTACCTAGTCCAAACTTTAGAAAAAATCGGCATTTCCCCCCGCTTAGTATTAGTAACAGCCGACACTCAAGCTATAGGAGAAACTCCAGCTTTAGAAGTTGGTCAATCTCAATTATGGGGTTTAGGACGGGTAATTGATAATGAGTTTCCTAATTTGCGTTGTTTAAGAATTGATATCAGTTCTAAAAAAGATATTCGAGAAATTAATGCGCTATTTGCTGAACTGTGGTCAGAAGATAGAGAAGATGAAATTGTTTTCCGGGGTGAAGCGCGTTATGTCCATCGCTTAGTATCAGTAGTAGCAGGAGAAATTAATTCAAAATCTGCAATTAAAAATCAACCATTTCGTTTAGAGATCACCCAACCAGGAATTTTAGACAACCTCACCTTAAAACCATTAGCAAGAAAGCAACCAGAAGCGGGAGAAGTGGAAATAGAGGTTTACGCTACAGGGTTAAACTTTAAAGATGTAGCAAAAGCAATGAACTTGCTGGCTGATGTGAACTTAGAAGGAAATTTTTCCGGGCGATCGCTTGGTTTGGAATGTGCTGGTAAAATTACAGCTATTGGTGCAGGTGTGACAAATTTTCAAATTGGTGATGAAGTTATAGCCAGCGCTCCTCACAGCTTCAGTTCCCACACTATCACAGATGCCCGTCTAGTTGTCCACAAACCCCAAAATATCAGTTTTGAAGAAGCTGCAACCATTCCGGCGGTTTTCCTCACTGCTTATTATGCCCTGCATTATTTGGGTAGAATAACTAAAGGGGAGAAAGTTCTGATTCATGCCGCAGCAGGTGGAGTTGGTCTAGCAGCTATCCAACTAGCGCAAAAAGCAGGTGCGGAAATATTTGCTACCGCAGGCAGTGCAGAAAAACGGGAATTACTCCAAGCTTTAGGTGTTAAATATGTCATGGATTCCCGTAGTTTAGATTTTGCTGACCAGATCATGCAATACACCAATAATAAAGGTGTAGATATCGTCCTTAACTCTTTAGCTGGTGCAGCTATTCCCAAAAGTCTTTCTGTCTTAGCACCCTATGGACGGTTTATAGAAATTGGTAAACGGGATATTGATGATAATAATAAATTAGGTTTACGACCTTTTCAGAAAAACCTCTCATTTTTCGCGGTAGACTTAGACCGACTGTGGAAAGAACGCGCAGAGTTAGCCGGTTCTTTATTTGCTGAAGTAATGCAACTTTTCCGAGAACAGACTTTACACCCCCTACCTCACCGAGTTTTCCCCATCTCTCAGGTAAAATCAGCTTTCCGTTACATGGCTCAAGCTAAACACATCGGTAAAGTTGTAATTTCCTTGCAAAACCCTGATGTAATTATTCCCCCACCACAGGAAAAAATTACATTTCATCAACATGGTACTTATTTAATTACTGGCGGTTTAGGTGGATTTAGTTTAGCATTAGCTCAATGGTTAGTAGAACATGGTGCGGGAAATTTAGTGTTGATGGGCAGAAGTGGTCAAGTTTCCCCCGATGCTGAGTTAATTATTAACAGTTTAAAAGCCGCCGGTACTAATGTTGTGGTAGCTAAAGCCGATGTTAGTCAAGCCGACCAAGTGGCACGGGTGCTTAAAGATATCAAAGAATCTCTACCACCATTACGGGGAATATTCCATGCAGCTTTAGTATTAGATGATGCCATCTTACTGCAACTCAATCAAGAACGATTCCAAAAAGTAATTGCTCCCAAGGTTGATGGTGCTTGGAATTTACACACCCAAACTTTAGATATACCCTTAGATTGCTTTGTGCTATTTTCTTCTGTAGCCGCAACCATTGGTAATCCTGGTCAGGGTAATTATGTAGCTGCAAGTGTTTTTCTTGATACATTAGCACATTATCGCCGCAACTTAGGGTTAAAAGCCTTAAGCATTAACTGGGGAGTTATCGCTGATGTGGGTTATGCTGCTCAAAAGTCCCACATAGGAGAACATTTCCAACGTTTGGGACTAAAACCGCTACAGTCAAAACAAGCTTTACAGGTTTTAGAAAAATTGCTACAAGCGGACGCAGTACAAACCGCAGTAGCACCGGTAGATTGGTTACAATGGCATCAAGCTTATCCGGCTGGTATATCTCCCCGTTTTTCTTACCTCACCAGCCAAGAAAGCTTAACTCAAGAAGCAAGTAACCCTAATATTGATACTGATTCTTTCCGTAATCTCCTATTAGCTGCAACAGACCGCGAACAGTTATTATCATCCCGTTTGCTGGAACAAGTTGCGAGGGTTTTGGGAACTTCTGTGGCTAAATTAGATACTTCCAAATCATTAACGAATTTGGGGTTAGATTCCCTCATGGCCGTAGAACTGAGTAACCGCATCAAAAATGAACTAGAAGCCAAAATACCAGCCATGAAAATCATGCAGGGGTTGAATATTTCCCAACTGACAAGCGAAATCATGGAACAGTTAACTGGAGCTGCTAAACAAAACGTTTCCGTGAAAACAGGTGACTGGTTAGTGTTCCCCCGACCAAATTCTGAAGCGCGTTTGCGGTTGTTTTGCTTCCCTTATATTAACGGTAGTAGTTCGGTATTTAGTCAATGGCCAGAGAAATTACCCCCAGATATTGAAGTTTGTGCTGTACAATTACCAGGAGGAAGCGATCGCCTCAATGAACCACCCATCCAAACCTTAACTTCCCTCATAGAAACACTTGCAAATGCTCTCATCCCTAATTTAAACAAACCCTTTGCCTTTTATGGTCACAGTTTAGGCGCATTAATCAGCTTTGAACTAGCTCGATATCTGCGTCAAAAAACCGGTAAAATCCCTGTTCATCTGTTTGTTGCTGCTTTACAAGCTCCCCAACTACCCCACCCTTACCCCTCTATATCTCACCTCTCCGACTCCCAAGCCTTAAAAAAAGCCTCTCTGTTGGACTTACCCGAAGCATTTGGACAAAATCCTGAGTTAATGCAGTTATTATTACCAGGTCTAAAAGCCGGAATTGCCATTTCTCAAAATTATACTTATGCACCAGATAAACCCTTAGAATGTCCCATTACCGCTTTTGGTGGAAATCAAGATAAAGTCATCACTCAAGAGCATTTATTAGCTTGGGAAAAACAAACTTCTAGTACATTCAATTTACAAATCTTCCCTGGTAATCATTTATTTCTACACACTGACCAAAACCTACTACTACCTTATTTAGCCACTTACTTGAATTAGTCAAAAAAAGAGGTATTTAACGGCATAGGTAAAATTGTCTATTTTCTAATCTTGCTTATGTCTGGCGATAAAAAACTCCTATGAATCATCTATACATACATCCATAGGAGAAATTATACAACTTTTTTATTTATTTTCCAAACCACATTTGATAAAATAAACTATTCCACTGTCACAGATTTAGCCAAGTTTCTGGGCTGGTCTACGTCTAAACCACGTCTAGCAGCGATATGATAAGCTAGTAGTTGCAGAGGTATAACTGTGAGAATTGGTGAGAGAATTTCCTCTACTTCTGCTACAGGAATAATATCATTAAAGATTTCTGCGGCTTCACCATGATTAACTGATGTGACACCAATTAAGCGAGAATCTCGTGCTTTGGCTTCTTGAGCGTTAGAGATGACTTTTTCGTAAACTGTTCCCGGCATAGCGATCGCTACTACTGGTACTTTAGCATCTAACAAAGCAATGGGCCCGTGTTTCATTTCCCCTGCTGGGTATCCCTCCGCGTGAATATAGCTGATTTCTTTTAATTTCAAAGCCCCTTCTAAAGCGATAGGAAAATTAATTCCTCTCCCCACAAAAATGAAATCTTTGGTTTCCGCAAAGTCATGTACTAAATTCTCAATATACTTTTCCTGAGTTTCTAAAATCGCTTCAATTTCTCCCGGAAGTTGGCGTAAACCTGCCAAAATTTCCGCTAATCTGCTATGAGATATAGTCTGGCGACGATATGCTAAATCTAAAGCCAATGCATAAAAAGCCATTAATTGGGCAATAAAGGTTTTTGTGGCTGCAACACCAATTTCAATCCCCCCATGAGTATTAATAATATTCGCTACCATCTGTCCCAAAGTGCTTTCCGGGCGGTTGGTAATTCCTAATAGTCGCGCTTGATACTTAGCATCTTTCCCTTGTCGGCGCTCTTTTTCCATACTCAAAGCCGCTAAAGTATCCGCAGTTTCCCCAGATTGAGTTACCCCAATAGTTAAAGTATTAGCAGTCATGGGGGATGGTGCATAGCGAAATTCAGAAGCGTATTGTACTTGAGTGGGGACAAGGGCTAATTGTTCAATTAAGTATTTTCCCACTAAAGCAGCGTGCCAGCTAGTACCACAGGCGACAATTTGGATTTGTTCTAAATCTGCGTAAAATTCTGCTGGTAAACCTAAATTTACAGGTGATTTATCAGTTTGCGTACTTCCTTCTGGGGAAAAATAAGCCTCTAAACAAGCCCGGACTACTCCCGGTTGCTCATAGATTTCCTTGAGCATAAAATGTTTGAATCCCTGCTTTTCCACCATAACGGGATTCCAGTTCAAGGTACGGGGTTGCTTTTTCAAGCGGTGGCCGCTAAAGCTGTAAACCTCAACCCCCAAAGGAGTCAAACGAGCAATTTCCCCATTTTCTAGGGGCAATACTGCGCGGGTATGGGAGACAATCGCGGGGGTATCGGAAGCACAGAAAAACTCACCCTGACCGAAACCAATCACCAACGGGGCTTGCTGGCGCACTACAATTAACTCATCAGGGTAATCTGCGGAGATTATGGCGATCGCATAACCCCCTTCTAGCTGATTCACCGCTTCCCGCACGGCTGTATATAGTTGGTATTCTGGCTGGACTTGTTCTTTAACTGACTTTAAACATTCAGCAATTAAATTTGGGATAACTTCCGTATCTGTATCTGAGCGAAATTCATACCCCTTAGCTTTTAAACTTTCTTTTAAATCCCGATAATTTTCGATAATTCCATTTTGCACCACAGCTATCCGCATAGCTGTATCCAGATGGGGATGAGCATTATATTCTTCTGGTTTACCATGAGTTGCCCAGCGAGTATGACCGATACCGATTTGGGCATGACTTTCCATTTGTTCCAGTTTAGAACGCAGGTTATGCAGCTTACCCTTAGCCCGGATACACTGCACCTTATCCTCCCAAATCGTCGCTACTCCAGCCGAATCATACCCTCTGTACTCCAGTTTTTCCAGTCCTGCCAAAAGAATATTTGTCGCCGTTTGCGTGCCTATATATCCTACAATTCCGCACATTGCTCACACCATTCTGCTAGAGGTTGATTAAATCTAAGCATAGTTGATTAGTCATAGAGGGGTCATTCTAGCAGACAATTGGCAGTTTAGTACAAGGAGGAAGAAGGCAGGCGTTCCGTGAGCGAAGTCGAACGGGGCAGGAGGCAGGAGGTAAGAAAGCTCAATATATAAGCCTTGTTTAGTTTTTTTACTGATTTTCGTCAATCTGCACCAGTTAATGTGGAATTAAATTAGGTGGTTAAATTTCGGCTGATTGTGTTTAGAGGTGGTATTTACCAATTCATAGAAGTTAAATTTGTGACATCACACAAAGAGCAAATTTATTTTGTGCAATTTATTCTCAAATTTCAGTAACACCTAATTTTTCTGAATTGGTAACAGTAAAGTTTGTTCTATTTCCTCACGCACTGAACGAGTAAGATGACACTCTTTGAGACAATTTACTAGAAAATTATTTGCTAAATAATAATCCCCTAGTAGCAAGTATTGTTCATCATTAAACTGCCAGTTATGACTGATATTCCGATGTTCAATTATCATTTTTCGGAGTTTATCAGTCCAGTTTTTACCATTTATTTTCCACCATATTTTAAAATTATATATATTCTCTTTAGAAATATCTGGTAGCTGTTCTTTGAGTGTTTGTAACTTCAAATATAATACATTATCAAATTTGTATACAAGTTCCAATAAATCATTGATAGACAGAAATTTTTCAAATTCAACATTTCGTTTGATGTGGTCATCAAACTTGTAGATAAAGCGGAGAAATTTGTAAATTTTTAACTTGAGTCTTAAATCTAAGGAGAGACAGTCACTGATTACGATTTTGGGATCAAACTTATAGAAGATATTTAAATCTAAGTCAAGACAAAGTTCTAAATAAAAAGCTCTAATAGCAGCAATTTTATAAGGTGATTTAACAGAACTAGATTTTTGCTCAAGCCATTTAAGAAAATTCTGAATTTTTTCATCATAAGCTACAATTTTATCAATTTCTTGTTTCATCAATAAAACTAGCTCATCTGCCTCTTTCAACATTCCTCCAATTAATAAAAAAACCTCTTGCCACCGTGGTTCTAAAATGTGGCCAACTAATTTTTTTAGTTCCTGATATTGATTACGACTAGTATAAATACTTCTAGCTGTAAAATATTCGTGAAAAGTTAGATGAGAGAAAGAGTAAATATTTCTAGCTCGTTCTACAAATAAGCCATGCTGTGATTCAATAGATTTTAACACTGCTCTACTATCTACTAGTAATGCTTCCGGGTCAGTTTGTGCATCTGGTAAATTTTGAATATAATTACTAATATATTCCTCAAGTTGTCTTTGTTTAAAAAAGTAATTTCCTTCCTGAAAAGTTGTAAAAGCAATTTCGCTTAGTAAATCCTCTTTGCGCTTGGTAGGTAATTTTTTATAAACTTGATCACGTTCAATACTGCGTGTTCCATCCCATTTCCTGAGTAGTATATCTAAACCTTGTTCGTAAAGGTCAGCACGATTTTCAGGAAAATCCACCGATTCAGAAAACAGCCAGCATAAAAATGTCAATAGTAAAGGATTCGTTGATAATTCTTTAATTCTTTCATTTTCTTCTATTTTTGTAATAAATTGTTTAGCCTTTTCAGGCTTTTTATTTTGAAACCATTTAGTTACAAAATTCTTAATTTGCTTATCATCAAAATCTGCCATTTCCACATCTTTAAAATGTTCAAAGACATATTCTTTGGCAGCAATGCGACAAGTAATTATAAAATAATTAGTATCATATTTATTGGTCAATGCCTGAATCTCTCTTAAAACTCGTTGATCATCTACTTCTCTGACTTCATCCAAACCATCTAGTAAAATTATAGCTTGACCATTTTGTAATATTTTTATAATGTTATCTTGCTCAGATATATCATTAACAGAAAATTCATTATAAATATACTGTAATAACTTAGGTTGATTTTCTGCTTCTGCAAATGCTTTCAGGGTGATAAAAATGGGTAAACGATTAGTGAAAAATTTACCGGAGTTACATTGAATAGCAATTCTTTTTAAAAAAGTGGTTTTACCTGCTCCTGGTTTACCAAATATCATTAATTTTGGGTATCTTTCAACAGCTTCTAAACCTGGTACTCTTGCTTCTCTAATAGGATTTAAACAAAAAGGATTAAAATCTTCTCTTTTCGATACTTCGGAAATTTGTGCTATGCTTGGAGGTCTTCGGCTGGTAATATTTTCTAAAATATTTACATCAGTATAAATATCATCTAAGCCAATTTCTTGAGTCATATCTAAAACTTTCATTGTGCCGCATTGTTTTTTAATATAATCCCTCACTTTTTGACGCATTTCTTGAACTAAAGCATCAATATCAATTTGGTTTTCTGATTTTACCAAATCGGATTTTTCCGGTTCATTATTTGCTAAATCATCTATATTAGGATAATTACTTAAATCTGCTATTTCTTCCCAAGATTCAAGTTTAAGTTCTTGACCTCTGTACAGGACAAAAAATAGAAAAAAGCTTGCAAAGGGGACAGGAAAGGGGTTTCATAGAAAGTTACCACACAATCAAAGAAACCCCTATGAACCAGATTAACCTATTACGAGAAACACTGAAACCCCATTTAGGATGGCATGGAGCGCGATTAAGTTTCTTAGCATTGTTCTTAATAGCATTATTAAGAGTAAAAACAGTCAACTTGGTAGAATTGTCCACCGGATTTCGGAATTGTGCAAAAAAAGAATCGAATTATAAACGTTTACAACGCTTTTTCCGAGATTTTGATGTGAACTATGCAGTCATAGCAAAAATGATTGTAGCTTTGATGAATATCCCCCAACCTTGGGTATTGAGTATTGACCGTACAGACTGGTCATTCGGTCAAACTCACTGGAATATCTTGATGTTAGGAGTAGTACATAATGGTGTTGCCTACCCTCTAGTTTGGGAGATATTGGATAAAAAGGGTAATTCCAACAGTGATGAGAGAATGAACTTATTAGACCGTTTTCAACAAATATTTCCAGATGTACAAGTTGCTAATGTGACCGCAGACCGAGAATTTGTTGGTGCAGAATGGTTAAGCTATTTGCTGTTAGAGCCGAATATCTCCTTTAGAATCAGGATTCGCCATAGTGACCTGATTCATGATGGACAAAAAGCACTTCCTGGTTCGGTGATCTTTGCTCATCTCAAAGTTGGTGAAAGTCAGGTTTTATCTGGTCGTCGTTGGGTTTGGGGTCGATTAGTCTATGTTGCTGGTCTACGCCTAGCTGATGGCAAGTTATTAATCGTGATTTCTCCTGATTCACCAGAAACGATGATTGCTGACTATGGTCGTCGTTGGGGTATTGAAACTTTATTTGGAATGCTAAAAACTCGTGGTTTTTGCTTGGAATCCACTCATTTTATTGATGCCGAACGACTGAGTAAGTTGTTAGCTCTTCTGGCATTAGCTATGTGTTGGGCTGTCAAAACTGGAGAATGGTTACATCAACATCGACCCATCAAAATT